>CABURR010000005.1 GCA_902493985.1 uncultured Collinsella sp.
GCCAACCGCGAGATCAAGCGCCGCTACAGGGTCGTGCAGTCCTTCCCCTCGAGGGAGTCGATGCTGCGCCTGACGTGCGCGAGCCTCATGGAGACCGAGGGGCAGTGGTCCCAGCAGCGGGTGTTCTCCGAGGCATCGGCCGCCGAGGGCTTCGCCGAGCCCGCGGACAGGCAGGCCCCGACGGAGGGGAGGCGCCGCGCGCTCGGGCGGCGCGCCAAGGAGATCGTGGACGAGATAGTCGAGAGGCGCGGTCTAAAGAAGGAGTAATATCGGGACTTGCAGCGACGGACCTCAGGACACTCTTACACCACGTTCGCGCGCGCGACCACTCCGTGGGCAAAAAATGCCAAATATGAGTACTGTCACTAATCTAGTAACAGCAAAATCAAGCCTTTGAGGCACTACTTGGGTGTCAGCGAGCGATAAACACCTGTTAAAAATGACTTAAACCATCTTAAAGCGCCCTGATAATGGACAGATGTATATTATCAGGGCGCTATTTTGCCGTAAAATAATGTGACTAGTTTGGCAACAGTACTCATATTTGATATTATCTGCCCACCGGGGTTAGCGAAGGCCAAAAATGGAGCGTGAGTTGTCTAAAATGATCGACTCGATGCTCCCCGCATCGCGGGTTTTAAGTTGGGTGATGACTTTGGAAGCTCTCGCGAGTGAGTCGGCGAGCTGTCGCGCTGAGGTTTCCGTATTTGCTTCGGCTGGCGCATCGGTCTCGAGCAGTAAATGGTCGAGTGGAATCTGTCGTACGTATTCGCGTCCTCGCTTAGACGCGAGCATGCGTTCGTTGACGGAAAAATAGCAACCCGCGTTGCGCGCGCGAATGAGTTCGTCCGAAGTGCCGCTAAACCAGTGGAAGATGATAGCGGGGGAGTCGGGGTTTGGGATGAGTAGTCCATGCGATTCGAGGACGTCTAGTACGGCTCCTGCCGAACGAACGGCGTGAATTGATATCACGCGCCCGGTAAGAGGATGCTGCACGAGTGTATCGCAGAGCCGGTCAAGTGCCTGTGTTTGCAGCGGCTCGCTTCCGGCAAAGCGCGCGGAAAAGTCGAGTCCCACCTCGCCGATGTAGCGCTCTTGGGCCGCAGCTTCGCAAAGCAGATTGACTTCGGCGGGACCGCAGCGGCCGTCGACGAGCCACCAGGGATGGAGGCCAACGCCCGCGATAATGTTTAGGTAGCGGCTGGCACGCCTTTTTGCTGCCGCGAAGTCGCGTGGGTCGACCCCACAATCAAAGACCCCCAGCCCTATAGCCGCAGTTTCGTCGGCAACAGTATTCGGGTAAGCCATCAAATCAAGATGGCAGTGTGCGTCAATTAACCGGGGTTCCATCGCGGTGCGCCTTGCTAGTCCAGGCGCTGGCCGTCAGCACGCACGCGCTCAGTGCCGCGTCCACTGATCTGGCGAATGACCTCGCCGGCAATCATCTGACCCATGATGGGCGGCATATAACTGGCGGTTCCGAGCTCGGTGCGCTCGTGGATGTTGGAGGGGTCACGGCGCTGGGTCTTGACCGACTCCTCGCAGCTAAACAGTACATGAAGACTTTTGATGCCGCGCTTCTTGCACTCTTTGCGCATGATGCGGCTCATGGGATCGCGGACCGTTTCGAAAATGTCGGCAAAGCGCAGGCACTCGGGATGCAGCTTGTTGCCGCCGCCCATGGAGCTCACCAGGCGAATGTCGTGGTCCTGAGCATATTTGGCAACGGTGAGCTTGGCGGAGATGGTGTCGATGGCGTCGATGGCGTAGTCGATCTTGCCACCCGTCTGTTCCAGAACGCTCGCGAAGAACCCGTCAATGTTGTCGCTCAACAGGTATTCGGTGCGTTTGATGACAGTGGCGGCAGGGTTGATGTCGTGGATCATAGCCTCCATAACGTCCACTTTGCGCTTACCGATGGTGCTATGAAAGGCAATGGCCTGACGGTTAATGTTACTGGGCGCGATGATGTCTTTATCCAGAATTACGAAATGGCCAATGCCGCCGCGGGCAAGTGCTTCACAGCAGTTGGAGCCCACGCCGCCGCAGCCGAGTACCAGCACCGTGGCAGCGGCGAGTTTGTTGAGTGCCTCGCGGCCCATGATGATCTCGAGCTTGGTGTCGCGCGTCTCGATGGGTGAAGCGGCTATGGTTTCGGTCATGGATATCCTCCGATGGGGAAGCAAATCGTGTTTTAGCTATCGCCATTATAGGTATTATCGCGATTCCATTTGAGCCCTTGGGGCTTGTTGAAATGAGACGGGGATTCTCATAAGATGAAGCAGATGGCACCCGTTGCCGCGGGTTAGCCAACTCCGAAACACGTTTTTGGCGTGAGAAGTGGCCGTCTTCGCATTACGCGGGGGCGGCTATTTCATTCGACCTCCAATGTGGATGCCGAGCTCCACGGCCGCGATTACAAGTAATAACAACGTCAGGACATCGTCAATACTCATAGTCCATCTCCTTCTTGGGTAGAGGGAGCTGGCCCATCTGCTTCAACTTCCATTGTAGCTAAATACGAACGAATGTTCTATAGATGTTCCTGTATTAGATAGTTAGACAAACATCTAAATATAGAGTATAGTGTGCGCGTCGAACGAAATACTGAGAGGAGGCTCTATGCCGGGAGAGGGTTTTAAGGCGCTGGCCGATCCTACACGACGGCACATTTTGGAACTGCTGCGCGAGGGCAATTGCACGGCCGGGGAACTTGCCGAGCATTTTGACATTAGCAAGCCGTCGCTCAGCCATCATTTGACGATGCTCAAAAACGCCGGGTTGGTGACCGACGAACGCCATGGTCAAAACATCGTATACAGCTTAAACACCACCGTCATGCAGGACTTGATCGGCTGGTTGATGGGCTTTACAGACACCGAAGGAGATAAGGATGAATAACGAAAACAAGGGCATTCACGCCACGGGGGTATCGCCACGCGTGTGGATTGTGCTGGTCGCTCTGTGCGTCTCCAACGTCGCAGCGCACCTTATGGTGATGCCGAGCCTGCCGGCGCAGATTCCCACGCACTGGGGAGCGAGCGGCGCCGTTAACGGTTGGGGTCCCAGCTGGATGGCATCGGCGCTCGGCGCGTTGCCGCTGGTGTTGCTCGCGATGTTCTACGTGGTGCCACGCATTGACCCCAAGGGCGAGGCGTATCGGACCTCGGGCAAGTTCTACCAGAGTTTCGTAATTGCTTTCACGGTATTCATGTGTGCTATAAGCTGGCTGGGAGAGCTTACGGTGTGGGGCGTTGTGCCCGCGGTCGGAACGGTCAACGTGCTGACTTCCGGTGCTGTCGGTTTGCTGCTCATCGGCGCAGGCAACTACTTGCCGCGTGTGAAGCAGAACTATACGCTCGGTATCAAGACGCCCTGGGCGCTTGCCGATCCCGAGAACTGGCGCCGTACGCAGCGCTTTGGCGGTGCCTGCTTGATGGTGCTGGGTGTTGGTTTGATTGTGATGGGCGTGGCGGGTAGCGTGCTTTCGAGTGAAGTCGTCGCCGCGGTGATTGCGGTTCTGGCGTTTGGTTCGGCCGGAGCTGCCTATGTCTACTCGTATCTTTTGTGGCGTAAATCGCAGCGAACCGCTCGCTAAGGTTGCGGAAAACTAGCGTACGCAGTTCATAGTATGTTCCGGGGGACTTTTCCCAGGTAGTATTAGGGGGTGTGGGCAACCATGCCCCCTTTTTCGTTACGTTTCAGAGCTGATTTTTTCATTTCGTTTCCACTAAAGCGAAACAAGAATAGGGAAACAGCAGGTAGAAAGGATAAACAGGCAAATGGCAGAGTTTATCTACCAGATGTATCAGGCTCGCAAGGCCCATGGCGACAAGGTGATCCTTGACGACGTGACCCTGAGCTTCTACCCCGGTGCCAAGATCGGCGTCGTGGGCCCCAACGGTATGGGCAAGTCGACCCTGCTCAAGATCATGGCCGGTATCGAGGAGGTCTCCAACGGCGATGCCAGGCTCACTCCCGGCTACACCGTGGGCATCCTGCAGCAGGAGCCGCCGCTCGACGACGACAAGACTGTCATTGAGAACGTGCGCATGGCGTTTGGCGATATGATCGCCAAGGTCGATCGCTTCAATAAGATCGGCGAGGAGATGTGCGACCCGGATTGCGACATGGACGCCCTCATGGCCGAGATGGGCAAGCTCCAGGACGAGATCGACGCCGCCGACGGCTGGGATATCGATTCCAAGCTCGGCCAGGCCATGGACGCCCTGCAGCTGCCCGATTCCGACATGCCGGTCAACGTGCTCTCCGGCGGCGAGCGCCGTCGCGTGGCCCTGTGCAAGCTGCTGCTCGAGGCTCCCGACCTGCTGCTGCTTGACGAGCCTACCAACCACCTGGACGCCGAGTCGATCCTGTGGCTCGAGCACTTCCTGCACAACTACCAGGGCGCGGTGCTTGCCGTCACACACGATCGCTACTTCCTGGATAACGTTGCCGAGTGGATCTGCGAGGTCGACCGCGGTCACCTCTATCCCTACAAGGGCAACTACTCCACGTATCTGGAGACCAAGGCCGCGCGTATCGAGGCGCAGGGTAACCGCGACGCCAAGCTCGCCAAGCGCATGGAGGCCGAGCTCGAGTGGGTACGCAGCTCGCCCAAGGCTCGCCAGGCAAAGAACAAGGCCCGTCTGGCTCGCTACGAGGAGATGGAGGCCGAGGCCCGCGCAAGCCAGAAGCTCGACTGGACCGATATCCGCATTCCCGTTGGACCGCGTTTGGGTAACAAGGTGCTCGAGGCCCATCACCTGCACAAGGAATTCGACGGTCGCGTGCTCATCGACGACCTTTCTTTCACCCTGCCGCGTAACGGCATCGTGGGCGTCATCGGCCCCAACGGTGTGGGCAAGACTACGCTCTTCAAGACCATCGTGGGTCTGGAGCCGCTGACTTCGGGCGAGCTCGAGGTGGGCGAGACCGTCAAGATTTCTTACGTCGACCAGAACCGTTCCGGCATCGACCCCGATAAGAACCTGTGGGAGGTCGTCTCGGACGGCCTGGACCACATGATGGTCGGCGAGACCGAGGTTCCGAGCCGCGCGTACGTGGCGAGCTTTGGCTTTAAGGGCCAGGACCAGCAGAAGCGCGCTGGCGTACTTTCCGGTGGCGAGCGCAACCGTCTGAACCTGGCGCTTACGCTCAAGCAGGGCGGCAACCTGCTGCTTCTCGACGAGCCCACGAACGACCTCGACGTCGAAACGCTGTCCTCGCTCGAAGCGGCGCTGCTCGAGTTCCCGGGCTGCTCGGTGGTCATTAGCCACGATCGTATGTTCCTGGACCGCGTCGCCACGCACATTCTGGCGTGGGAGGGCACCGACGAGAATCCGGGCAACTGGTATTGGTTCGAGGGTAACTTCGAGGCCTATCAGGCCAACCGCATCGAGCGCCTGGGCGAGGACGCAGCCCAGCCGCATCGTATTCACCGCAAGCTGACGCGTGACTAGTAGCAAGTAGAAAGGCCGCCACCAAGGGCGGCCTTTCTTGTAGCAATTGCACTGCAGCTATGCCCTAGCTGCTGGTTTGATTCATAATCAAAGTCATCTCTTTGGGATTAAAGCCCGTTTTTGCTATGAGTGATTTTCTAATTCCGTTTAAAACGTAAAGCCGCATTGGGTTGCAAGGACATAAGCAAATCGAATTGAAATATAACCAGTGCTGTAACGTTACAAAAAAGATTATAGAATAGGAGTACCTTATTAGTCGCTTCTCTAGAAAGAAGAACATATGCTTTCGCGTCGTCGTTTTCTGCAACTTGTCGCGTCTTCAATTGTCGCCTTAGCCGCACGTCCGAAAGAGGTTTTTGCTTCGACGGGCAATATTGATGGTGAGCAGATACAATTTACTTCTGAAATTGCGCAAGAGCTTGCCGATAAATATATAAAGGGACTCCTCGGCTATTCGTATACGCCTTCTGACCCTATTCCTTTTGTAGATGTTGATGGGTCCCCGCTTGGTTATATTGTTCCGGTTGTGACATCCAATAGAGCCGCGGGCTATTTGGTTTTAGATGCTTCAGATGATGAAATACTTACGGGATATCGTTTTGGAGACGGCTTAGTCAGCCCTATGGATCGGGGAGGAGATCTTGGTGTCGAGTCTTATTCGTTCAATAACCCAGTCGTAATGATCAATCCATTCGAATTCGGCGTGCAATCTTTGGACGGTTCAATAACAACAAATTGCGGAAGAACAATCCCGGCTGTTTCCATAGAAGGACGGCCTGTCGTTTTATCGAATAAACCTTCAAGCTGGAACGATGTTGTAATTTACGCAACTCAAATGCAGGATTACACAGTATCTGGATTTCGTTCCATTTCTCAGTTTATGTCATATGATGAAAGCGAGATTAAGAGGCTTACCGCCCACTATGCTTGTATGGTGACAGCTTTTTCGAACGTTGCGGAACTGTATGGCATTGCCAATTTATATAGCGACCCTTCGCAATATATGCAGATATGGAATTACACCAATACCCATGCTCTTTCCGATGAAGAACAGACTGTTCCCGGCGTTGTTGTGGGTGGAACGCCGATATCAACCTGTGCAACGGGGTTTACAAATTACTGCGCAAGCAGAGGAAGTACTCTTATCGCCCGCACTGTCTCCTCTCCGGCTATCGCGAGCATCCAAAATGAGATTAACTCTAATAGACCGAATGTTTTACATGCGAGTTTGTACAACGGATCAGCCCATTCTGTAACAGCGGAGGCTTACGCCACACTTACTGGTAAGAAAACTGGAGAGACAAGGCAGATGATTGGCATAGCGGACGGCTGGAATTCATCTTTATCCTTCCTGAAGTATGATCAGAGCTATTATGCGTGGACTTATGGAACGACTTTTTCGAAGTAGGGCGATTCGTCTAGCTCTGTCTTTGGTGCTGATGGCTTCATTGGTGGGCTGTTCAACAAAGGAAGAGATATCGCGCGGAGGTTCCGGAGAAGTGACTGCGACAGACTCAGGTTCATTAGAAATAGCTGGCGGGCATGCCGATGTGATGTTACAAGGAAAAGGCGTGCTTAGGTCGATTGATGCTGAAGACGCTGTCTGCTCAATAGAGGATTTGAAGACAGGTGAAACTGCATCGTACCGAGTTTCAGATAATGCTGCGAATATGATTGAGTCGATACCGACTGGAGCGCAGGTTTCTTTTAGATACTTTGCTCCGCAACTTGAGGATGAGCTTGCTTCTCTGGTGTCTATATGCACCGATGACAACTAAAAGGCCTGAATTCAAACGGCCTCGGATGGTCAATTGGCTATCCGAGGCCGTTTTTTACTCGACCGGGGCTTCGACCTTGTCGATGGTCCAGGCGGCTCCGAGACCGCCGGTGGTGTTGCGGCGGATGCGCACTGTAACCTCGCGGCGCTCGCCGGCCTGCGTGTAGCACAGGGGGAAGTTTGCGCGGTTTCGCGCGGCCTCGATGGTACCGCGCTCGCGGGCGATCCAGTAGTACTCGCCGACAATGCCGAGCGTGTCGGCGCCGTAGGGGAGATAGGTCGACAACTGGTGCAGAAGCGGGCCGGGGCAGAAGACCTCGGTTGCGAAATCGACGGGGAAGTCCTCAGGGATGGCGGGCGCTGCGGGTGCGGGGGTTGGGGCCGCTGCGGGTACCGAAGCCGGTGCCGGTGCGGGAACTTGGTCGCAAGCAGAGGCGGGCACGGATTCGATGACGGGTGCGGGCTCAGGCACCGGTTCCGGCTTAACTGCGGAATCTGCGGGCTTCACGGTGACGGGCGCGTCTACAGCTGCAGTTTCAAACTCAACCTGCATCGCGCTCTCATTCTCGACGCTCGACTTTGCTTCGATGGGCGTGGATGCCATAGTGGTGATGCCGGCGTTGGCGTTCTCGGGGTCATAGACGACCGTGAGCGAGATGGCGGGCTCCGGCGTCTCGGGCTCCGGCGTCGACTCGGTAGCGCCTTGATCGTCGGACTGATCGTCCTCAGCCTCGTCGCCAAAGACATCGCTGTTTTGGAACGCAGGCGTCTCAGGTTGGTTAGCGACTTCTTCGGTTGTCGACTTGGGAGTCTCGTTGAGCTCCGCAGTGGCTTCCTGCTCGGATATGACTTTGGGATCGGTCGTGGCGGCGATTTCGGTTTCGGCTTCTGCCGTTACCTCAATAGCGACTTCGATCTCTGCCTCGGGCTCGGGCTCCGGCATAGCTTCAGCCACGGGCTCGGGCTCGGGACGCTTAACGTGCTTGGGGCGCACGGCCTTGAGGTCCTTCTCGCCGCGCTTCTTCTTTTTGTAGGACTGCTTGGCACCCTTGGCAGCCTTGGGCTTGTCCTCGCCCTTGGCAAGGGCGGCATCCCAGGCCTCGTTGGCGATGACCGTGGCATACAGGCGACCGCCCTTAAAGACGGTCAGCTTAATGCAGTCGTCGAGCTCCTCGAGCAGCTCGCGCGTGGTCTCGAAGCCCAGGTCATAAGCGGCCATGTCACCAGCGGCGAGTGCCTCCTCGACCTGCGTCATAAACGTTTGCTTGCCGCATCCGATTGCATCGCGCAGCAGGCGATACAGATAGATGTGGTTGCCCAGCGAAAGCGTGGGCCTAACTATTGTCTTGCTCATGGCAAATCTCCTCTTTACACACCAAAGCATCTTACCATCGCGCGGGGCTTGCTACCTCGGCGCCCAAGGCAAACGGGCGCGACCGTTGCCGGTTCGCGCCCGTTGTACAGGTTGCCTATCTGGGGATGCAGCGCCTAGTTGCCCGATGTCGTGCCTTGGCTTGAACTGTCAGATGTCGTGCCCGATGTGGTGCCACTCGAATTGCTGTTGTTGCTGTCTGCTGTGCCCGTTCCCGACGTGGTGTCGCTCGTCTGGCTGCCCGTGTTCGGCTGCGAACCGTCAGCCGTTTGGCTTGAGTCGGTCGTGCCGGACGGCGTGCCACTGTTGGCCGTAGAGGAATCGGTGCCCTGCGATTGGTTTTGGGTGTTCGAGGACGAATCGGTAGAGGTAGAACTGTCTTGCGTGCCGTCCGCTTGTGCCTGCTGATCTTGCGACTGGGTGTTGTCATTTGCATCGCTCTCGGTCGTGCGCGACGAAAGGATTGACTCGGGGCGCTCGCCCAGACCCTCGCCGGCGGTGGTGATAAGGATGGCGCCGGCGCAGGCGATGACCGCGACGATGGCGATGGCGATCGAGAAGACGATGACCTTCTTTTGCGTCTGGCTGCGCTCTGCCGCCGCCTTGGCGCGCAGGCTGTCGGGAGCGACGCGCGCCGTGGTCGCGCGCCCCGCAATCTGGCGCATCTCCTGCGTAGTCGCGGCGCCGCCTAGGTGCTCCTCGGCATTAAACTCAACGGGCTCGTAGGCGCCGGCAGGGTAGTCGACGGCGGCGTGCGTACCTTTGATGGCTTCGGCGCTGGCAGAGATAAAGTGGCGGTAGACCTGCGATGACACAACGGTGATGACCGAGCTCACGGCGGCACCAATTACTGAACCAGCGATACCGATCTTGGAGGCAAGCGCGACGCTTGTGGCGGCAGCCGCGGCGCCGGCGATGATCTGGGGAATGGAAATGTCGTCGAACAGGCCCTTTTTGGGCGCGATGGCCATGGTCTGTCCGATGGAATGGTTCTCGTGCACGCCGTTGTTGAGCGATGCCGGCGTCATGACGCGCGTGCGCGGCGCGTCGGTGTACTTGGTTGTCATACGGGGTCCTCCCGGTGTAAATCTGCTTCGTTTCATGTAGCCATCAGGGTACCCACCAGATGTGAATCGTACGTGACATTTAACAGATACCATCAACTCATCAAGGGGGGGCTTGCTGTCTTTGGTGCAATAGCTTGATGCTAAACTGGATTTACGATTGTGAGGTGGTTTACGTGATGTACCGGTATATGACATTCGAAGACGGTACCGAGGTCGTTCATTCTGACCTGATAACAGATGGGGATATCGAAAAGGTTATCGTGCATTTTGAACGACCGACGGCAGAGGGCTTCGACTCCGCTCGTTGTGAGTTGCCTTCCTGTTCGTGGACTGACTGGGAAGGGCATTTTACTCAGAGTGAAAAACGAGCTTTCGAAGAGTGTTTGAGCAAATCATTTAGATTAGTTCGAGTTTAGTTCGAATATAGAAGTCGAATGCGATGACCTAAAGCGTATGCATTTTTAGTATTAGATGCGTATGAAATGGAGGATGTGAATGGATGAGCTAATAGACTTTAAAAAACGATTTCTCAAGAATGGCGAGCTGGTTTCAATTCCAAAAAAGGAAAGCTATAAAAGAATCATGCTGCTATGGGCCGTCTCTTTCTTTGAATTAAATACAAGTTATACGGAGCTTCAGGTTAATCGTGTGCTGTCACAGCTCTATCCTGATTATGCCGTGTTGAGGCGGTACTTGGTTGATTATGGATTCCTATTAAGGGATGAGCGAGGCCTGAAATACGAGGTTAATCGTGATGTTCACGGTATTGAGAGCTAGCCGTCCGGTTCGGGTCTTATATATTGCTAGAGGGATAAGCGAAATAGGCAATTGGTGTGCGAATATTGCTTTGCCAATGCTGATTTACGAGGTAACTCACGATGTTTCTGCAACTGCTTTGATGGTCTGCTGCAGATTTGCCCCCTCTCTGTTTTCAGTTGCGCTCGCGCAGCTGCCTCAGAAGATGGGTATCGGGACACTGCAGGCCATGAGATTGGCAGACTTAATTCGCGCGGGATTATTCGTTTGCTATATTTTTGTTGATAGTAAATGGAGTATGTTTGCTATTACGTGCGCGGTATCGCTTTGTCGAACGGTTGAAATGCCCTGCTTTTACTCGTTGTTAAGAGCCAATACGAATAGCATCAATCGCGACGTAATTAATAATTCGTTTGGGTTTCTGCAGAATTTGATGATGGTTCTGGGGCCAGTTGCCGGCGGTTTTGTTGTCGCTCAATTTGGGGCGGAGGCTGTTCTTGCATTAGACGCGCTTTCTTTTGCCGCGTCGTTCTGGTTGCTGCGAGATGTTCCGTCGGTTATCGAGGTTAATGATAAAGAGGGGATAAGCAAAAATGAAAAAAACAGGACTGCATTTAGTGATCTTAGCGCGAAGCACTTGGCAATTGGTTTCCTATTAATCGATATTTCTAGTGGCGTGGCATTCGGCTCTCTGAATTCTCTTCTGCCAGCTATTGCGCAATTGCAATTTGACTCGTCATCGATACAATACGGATTCCTTCAGAGTAGTCTTACAATCGGACTGTTGTTCGGAAATACAATATATGGTCGTTTAATTAGTGGTTCCGATTGCGTTAAATCATATTGTTTTGTGACGTATCTTGCGCTCGGTGCGTATCTGGCGTTTGGCTATCGCTATGCGTCTGGGATATCGTTTATTTTCCTTTTTATCGTCGGTGCCGGAAACGCCATTCAAGATGTGCTTCTCATAACATCGCTGCAGGATTTGGCGAGAGACGAATCTGAATCGATAAGCCTGTTTTCAATTAGGGAGTCTTTGCAATCGGTTGCTGTTGTTATTTCAACACTCCTTGTTTCGCTGTTCACGAGCATCGCGATGTTCTCAATTCTCGTTACAGGACTTGGTGTATTTTCAATTATGATGGTAGTTGTGTTTCAATTGAATTATTTGCGAAAGATGTGACGTTGATATGCCTAAAACGCTTTTAGTATTTCCCCCAGGATGGAGTCCAGTGGGGCCGTATCTTGCCTTGCCTGTTTTGAAGTCATATCTTCAAGAGGTTGAACAATATAAAGTTGACATCGTTGACTTAAACGTGGAATTTTACGATGACCTCCTATCTTTTAGACATGTCGAAGAGTGCTGTAAAAGGTATCGGGAATCAAAGGATTCGTTTAGTTCGAATGTTCAATTAACAATCGAGTTGATACAAAAGTCAGCACTTAATGTTGACGAGGCAAAAGATATTTTCAGATCGAAGAGATACTTTAATCTAAAAGAAAGACAATATGCTGAAAACATTTTTAGAAATGCACTCTATATCATAAATCACGTCTCATATGGAGTTAAATACACGTTCAACTCCATAGATCTGCCCTATGATTATTATTCGACACCAGAAATAATGAAATCGCTTGCGGATACCTTGCATAATCCGTTTATTTCCTTCTATGAAACTGCCTTTCTTAAGCGTATTCAGAGGGAAAAAATCGAGTTTATTGGGATTTCGGTGAGCGGCTGTTTCCAATTGATTTCTGCAGTTACGTTAGCGAAACTGATTAAAGAAGAATGTCCATCTGTTAAACATGTCTCATTGGGCGGCAATTACATTACTCGTTTAGCAGATGACTGCATGAAAGAATGGCATCCCTTTTTTGAATACATTGATTCGATAATGATGTATGACGGCGAAGAGCCGCTTGCACGTCTTCTTGAGGCTCTTGACTCTGGTGATGACAATCTCGACTGTGTTCCAAACCTTTGCCATGCTAAAGGTGGAAAGATATATAAAAACCATCGGATTGAGCAAACATTTATCAACGATACAGTTCCCGATTTCGATGGCTTCGCCCTTTCTAAATACTTCATGCCTGAGTTAATATTGCCGGTTTATTCTTCTAGGCAGTGTTTTAATCATTGCGCCTTCTGCACCATTCCCGGTGCTACCGGTGGTTGTTACCGAAAGATGCCTATATCGAGAGTATTTGAAATAATGTGTCGGTTAAATGAAAAATACGGCACGAGAGTTTTCTCTTTTGTGGATGAAACATTCGAAGGCAAAAGAATGGAGCAACTCGCGGATGAAATAAACGCATCGGGAAAAACGTTTTTCTGGCATGGAGAAACGAGGTTCTCTCCAACCCTAAGTACAGACGTTTTCAACAAGATATACCAAAGTGGATGTAGGCAGATTCAGTTTGGCCTCGAGTCATACAACCAAAGAGTTCTTGATCTAATGAAGAAGAACACGAGAGTTGATTGGATTGATCGCAATATCCATGATTGTCTCAATGCGGGTATTCCTGTTCATCTATTCTTTATGATTGGCTTTCCGACCGAAACTAAAGAAGAGGCTCTGAACACCTTAGCTTATACAGAGAATGTTTTGAATTATTCAAAACAGGTATGTGGTGTTCCATATTCCACGAGAGGATTTACGAATTTTGGTCTCGTTATGGGGTCGGATGTTTGGAATCATCCCGATAAGTATGGTGTCTCTGTAATGCCGAAGTCCCAATATGAGGATTTGCGCCTCGAAGTGGATTATGTTTCAGGCACTGGTTTAACTTTAAATGAAGCAAAATCCTTATCTGATGAGCATCATATTGATTTTTATATGCAAGAAGTCATAAACGGTAGCGACACAATTGACTTGCCCCAGCGGCTTCATATTTCAGAGGTGACCTGGATTCTAGATTCTATTCACGCTGTTAGGTATAAGGGACATTTGACCAAAGTAAAGCGACGGCTGACTAGTCTAAATCCAGCTGATCGAATCTGGCTGGATTCCAAGACCTCTGTCGTGCTCGTTGAGCCATTTGCCTACTTCTATAATTCTGAATACCATCATGTCTATGCTGTTTCCCAGTTGGTATACCTTAAGTTGGCCCGTTTATTGGAGGCCGATTGTAGCATTTCTCTTATCCTTGATCAGGGCGATCTCGAGCTGACAAGGGCGATAGAAGAACTGTTGCATTATGGATTGCTGAATACAAATATCGATGCCGATTATGTAATGCACGATAATGGTTTTCAATTGGTTAAAAGTTCGTTTGTGAAAGAAGTCGGACGCTCAAAAGAGGGGTTAAGAGTACTGCTGAGTTGTGCCACCCATAGAATGTGTGCGGTTAATGATTTTTCATTCGCTTTGCTTTCGTTGTTTGAAAAGCCGATTACTAAGAACGAGGTGCGCGACATTTTGAAAAAAGAGGGACTATCGGCAAGCGAGGAGCAATTAAACAAGTTGGTTGATAATTGCATGAAAGCAGATATACTACAATTGATTAGATAGAGGAGGTTTCTGCATGGACGTTATTAACAAAGATCTCTTGGAGCAACTGAAAGAGTTTCAGGAAGAGGGCGTCGTGGTAGAAGTGTTCGACTTTGAGGACTACATGGATAAATTCTGCCATTAGTTTCGGAATTTACTCGCCTCGCTTAAAGGAGAAGTCGATTATCGATTTCTCCTTTTTTAATTAAAGATATTTTTGAAATACATGCTCTTAGCACAGGTTGGCCTCTCGGTAAACTGGGAGGTTGCTTTGGCTAGTTAGAGATATGTGAACGTCCGTTAGACTGAATCTCAGGGTAGAAGGGGCCTCCAGTGTCCAGATCAACAAGGCAATGCTGCGTTTCGGCTAATAAGAACGATGGCTTTTTGCGTGTGGCGGCGGCGTCGCCGCAGATTCGCGTGGCCGATGTCGAGGGCAATGCCGAGGTTGCGCTGGCGGCTGTTCGCGAGGCTACCGAGCGCGGCGTTCGCGCGCTGGTGCTGCCCGAGCTTAACCTGACCGGCTATACCGCGGCCGACCTGTTCCATAACCGCACGCTGCTGCATGCCTGCGAAGCAGCGCTGGTGCACATACTCGATGAAACCCGTGAGCTGCCGATCGTCTTTACCGTTGGCTTGCCCGTTGCGGTGGCTGAAAATATCTACAACTGCGCGGCCGTGTGCTGTGCGGGCGAGCTTTTGGGCCTCACGGCCAAGAAGTATCTGCCCAACTATGGCGAGTTCTATGAGCGTCGCTGGTTTGTTCCGGCGCCTGCGGATCCCGTGTGGGTTGAATTTGCCGGTCAGGGTCCGGTTCCGCTGGGTTCGGGGCTTATCTACCGTTGCTGTGATGAGGGTGCCGAGGATATGGTGCTGGGCGTTGAGGTCTGTGAGGACCTGTGGGTGCCGGCGCCGCCTTCGACCGAGATGGCGCTTGCCGGTGCGACGGTGATTCTCAACCCGTCGGCTTCGGACGAAATCATCGGTAAGGCAGACTATCGCCGCAGCCTTATCTCCAATCAGAGCGCACGCCTGTACTGTGCCTATGCCTATGCAGACGCGAGCGAGGGCGAGTCCACGACCGATATGGTCTTTGCGGGCGAGAACCTCGTCTACGAAAACGGCTCGAAGCTCGCCGCGACGAAGCTCCTCACTTGCGATATGGCCGTCGCCGACGTTGACCTTGACCGCCTGGTTGCCGAGCGCCGTCGCTCGACGACGTGGACGCGCGCGGACGATGCGCCGGAGGCCACGACCATTGAGTTCTCTTTTGGGGGCACGCTCTCCGAGGCTCCCGTCCTGCGCGATGCCTGCGATGTCGACCGCGTTTTCCCGCGTGCGCCCTTTGTGCCGGCCGACCATGGCGACCTGGCCGAGCGTTGCGAGACCATCCTCGACCTGCAGACCGCCGGCCTCAAGACCCGCCTTGCCCATACGGGTACCAAGGCTGCAGTCATCGGTCTTTCGGGTGGCTTGGACTCCACGCTGGCGCTGCTTGTGACCGTGCGTGCCTTCGATGCGCTGGGGCTGCCGCGCACGGGTATCACGGCGGTCTCCATGCCCGGCTTTGGCACGACGCATCGCACCAAGTCGAATGCCGAGTCGCTCGCTCGCGACCTGGGCGTGAGCTTCCGTGAGGTTTCGATCCACGCGGCCGTGGAGCAGCACTTCAAGGACATTGAGCACGATCCGACCGTGCAGGACGTGACCTACGAGAACAGCCAGGCGCGCGAGCGTACGCAGATTCTGATGGATCTGGCCAACCAGGCTGGCGGTTTTGTCATCGGCACGGGCGACCTGTCGGAGCTGGCGCTCGGCTGGGCTACGTACAACGGCGACCACATGAGCATGTACGCCGTCAACGCGAGCGTGCCTAAGACGCTTGTGCGCCATCTGGTACGCTATGCGGCCGATGTCTTTGGCGGGCGCATTGCCGAGGTCTTGCTCGATATCCTCGATACGCCGGTATCTCCCGAGCTTCTGCCGCCCACGGGCGACGGCGAGATTGCGCAGAAGACTGAGGATTTGGTGGGCCCGTACGAGCTGCACGACTACTTCCTCTACTACCTGCTGCGTTTTGGCTTTGAGCCGGGCAAGATCTACCGTATGGCGCTCAAGAGCTTCGAGGGCGTTTACGACGCCAAGACCGTCCACACGTGGCTGCGTACGTTCTACCGTCGCTTCTTTGCCCAGCAGTTTAAGCGCAGCTGCCTGCCCGATGGTCCCAAGGTGGGCTCGGTGACGCTCAGCCCGCGCGGCGATTGGCGTATGCCGAGTGACGCCAGCTCACGTCTGTGGCTTGTGCAGATCGACGCGCTCAATCCAAATGACTAAGGTTGGCTAAATTGAACCAATACGGGGGTTGCAAGCGTTACACTTTTGCAATCTGATGGCCCGTATCGCGCGGCGCTCTTGTCGGAGCGCCGCGTTTTTTATATCGAAAGGTGGCACCATGCAGGCATCGCAGCGTCTCGACCGCTTTGGCGCGGAGGTCTTCGCCTCGCTCAACAACAAACTGCTCGCGCTGAAGGCTCAGGGCAAGACCATTTACAACATGAGCGTGGGCACGCCCGACTTTAAGCCGTACGACCATGTGGTCGAGGCGCTCACGCAGGCAGCCCAAGATCCCGAGATGTGGAAGTATGCCCTGCGCGACCTGCCCGAACTCAAGCAAGCCGTGTGCGATTACTATGAGCGTCGCTTTGGCGTTTCGGGTATTACGCCGTCTATGGTGCAGTCGTGCAACGGCACGCAGGAGGGCGTGGGTCATTTGGGCCTGGCCCTGCTCGATCCGGGTGACACTATTTTGGTTCCCGATCCGTGCTACCCGGTCTTTGAGGCGGGTGCCAAGATCGCCGATGCCAAGCTCGAGTACTATCCGCTGGTTGCCGAGCACAATTACCTGCCCTATGTGGCGGGTATCGATCCCGAGGTGGCCGATCGTGCCAAGTATATGATCGTGTCGCTGCCCGCCAACCCGGTGGGCTCGGTGGGCACGCCCGAGGTCTACGAGGAGATCATCGCTTTCGCCCGCGAGCACGACCTGCTCATCGTCCATGACAACGCGTACTCCGACATCGTGTTCGACGGCGAGCCGGGTGGCAGCTTCTTGCAGTATCCCGGTGCGCTCGAGGTGGGTGTGGAGTTCTTCTCGCTTTCCAAGTCGTTTAACGTCACCGGTGCCCGCATTGGCTTTTTGGTCGGTCGCGAGGACGTGGTCTCGGCCTTTGCCAAGCTGCGCAGCCAGATTGACTTCGGTATGTTCCTCCCGATCCAGAAGGCTGCTATCGCGTGCCTTAATGGCCCGCGCGATGAGGTCGAGGCACAGCGTCTGAAGTACCAGGAGCGCCGCGATGTCCTGTGCGACGGTCTTGAGGGCCTGGGCTGGGAGCGTCCCAACGCGCATGGCTCTATGTTTGTGTGGGCCAAGCTCCCCGGTGGCCGCACCGATTCCATGGCGTTTTGCGAGGAGCTCATGGAGAAGGCCGGCGTTGTGGTGACGCCGGGCGCGAGCTTTGGTCCTTCGGGCGAGGGGCACGTGCGCATGGCGCTGGTCCTGCCGCCCGATCAGATCGCTTTGGCTGTCGAGGCCATTCGCGAGGCGGGCCTGTATTAGAAAGCTATTTCGCCTCGTCAATAGCTCGAAACCGATTTCGTGCAGTTATTTTACGAATCCTGCAAACAATTTCGGTAAACGGTCGATTTTTGGCTGCGAATAGGAGCATAATCAAAGTCCCGATTGGATGTATTGGGATTACGGCAAGCCGCTCGGGTCGTTCCCGGGCGGCTTGTTTGTGGAGTGAGATGGGAGTTTCTTATGGTTAACGAGAAGAAGGTCGCTATTGTCGGCTGCGGTTTCGTCGGTTCGTCTTCGGCGTTCGCACTGATGCAGAGTGGTCTGTTCTCCGAGATGGTCCTCATCGACGTGGACAAGAACCGCGCCGAGGGCGAGGCCCTGGATATCGCGCACGGCATGACGTTTGCCGAGCCGATGAAGATCTACGCCGGCGATTATTCCGATGTCGCCGACGCCGCCATGATTGTCGTCACCGCTGGCGCTGCCCAGAAGCCCGGTGAGACCCGCCTGGACCTGGTCAACAAGAACGTCAACATCTTTAAGTCCATTATCCCCGAGATTAAGAAGTCTGGCTTTGACGGCATTCTGCTCATCGTCTCCAACCCGGTCGATGTTCTGACTTATGCCGCCATCAAGATGTCCGGCTTGCCCGAGGGTCATGTCATCGGCTCCGGCACCGTACTCGACACCGGCCGTCTGCAGCAGATGCTTGGCGCCCACGTCGAGGTTGACCCGCGCGACGTTCAGGCCTACGTCATGGGTGAGCACGGCGACTCCGAGTTTGTCGCTTGGTCCAGCGCTCAGGTTGCCGGCGTGCCGCTGAACACCTTCTGCGAGCTTCACGGCCATCTGGAGCATGAGGCTGCTGAGAAGCGTATCGCCGAGGACGTCAAGAACTCCGCCTACACCATCATCGAGAAGAAGCACGCCACCTACTATGGCGTCGCCATGGCCGTCAAGCGCATCTGCACCGCCGTCATGCGCGATGAGCAGACCGTTCTGCCCGTCTCCTCGCTCATGGTGGGCGAGTATGGCCTGTCCGATCTTGCCATCTCCATGCCGACCGTCGTTGGCCGCGACGGCGTTGTCTGCCGCGTCCCCGTCCCGCTGGACGATGACGAGCAGCATGAGCTCACCGCCTCCGCCAAGGCCCTCAAGGACATCATCGACAGCGTCGACTTCTCCTGCTAAATCAAGCTTGCCAGAGCGAAAAGCTACAATGAAGGCGCCCGGGTCCACACGGCCCGGGCGCCTTTTTGGTGCATTGGGGACAGGTTTGTTTGCACCAATCTTCGATGCGCCTGGGGCGGGATCGACCGCTATACTGGTTCGTGCCGAAATCGATCTAGAACGGAATGCCGTATATGAAAATCAATCACGCGATTCTGCATATCCTGGACTTTGACTCTGCCGTCAACGTTATGAGCCAGCGCGAGCTCGATATCGAGAGCCGCACCGTGCGTAATTTCGTAACCACGCACCTGCGGCGCGCTCGTACCTCGGCCGACAACAAACGCGCCACGTTTGCCGAGAACTCTGCGTTTGGTGGTGAGCTCAAGGGCTATTTCTTTGGCGAGCGCGAGTTTGTGGACCTGTCGCAGCAGATTGCGGAGTTCATCTCCTCCGAGCTCACCAAGGCAGAGAAGACCGAGTCCACTGACGTGCTGGTGGCGGACTTTGACGACGACGAGGATGCCCGCTGGTTTGCCGTGATGCTGCTTGGTTCCAAGCAGGCCTTTATGCATGAGGTGGGCCGCGAGGAGGGCGAGGTGCGCAACGACATCGCACGCCACTACGCTATCCTGCCGAATCCCTCCCAAAAGGTGCCGAGCTATGCCATCGTGCGTGCGAGCACCATGGAGATCGGCTATGTGGACAAGAAGCGCAAGATTGCCGGCGAGGACCGTATGCTTATCCCCGATGGCCTGCTTCAGTGCGACACGGGCGTATCGGGTAAGGAGGTCATCGACACCGTGACGCGCGTGGTCGAGGAAGTCGCCGAGGAGCACGGCGCCAACACGGCCGTAGCGCTCGCTAAGGTTAAGGCTGCCGTTGCCGAGAAGGTCGAAGACGACGAGGAGCTGCCGCCTTGGGATATCGTTGACGAGGTCTTTGAGGATGAGCCAGTCATCAAGGAGAGTGTTCGTGCGGCGCTGACCGAGGAAAAGGTGCCCGAGCGCGTGCCCGTGGAGCGTAAACAGGTCGAGCGTGCGGCTGTGCGCAATCATAAGATTCGAACCGATACGGGCATCGAGATCAGCTTCCCGGCCGAGATGGGCTCGAACTCCGAGTACATCGAGTTCGTCAACGAGCCCAACGGCCTTATCTCCATCGAGCTCAAGAACATCGGAAGCATCGAGAACCGATAGGGCTTTTTTCGAATAAAAGTCTGGATTATATTTTGAAGTATACTTTGAAATATAATCCAGATTATTTTTTGGAGGTCAAAATGTCCCCACTTGTTCTGGAAAAACCGGTGTTTACAAAAGACCAGGTTGTTTCGGCTACCGAAGCAAGCAAGTCGTTATCTGCCATTCGTAAACGCGCAAAACGCGCACCACAGTTCATTGCCGATCATAACGATATCGATACCGTGATTATCGACTATGCCGCCTATGAGGAGATGTACGGTGCGCTGCAGTATCTGCACGAACTTGAGATAAATCGCATCGCTGCGGATCGAGTCAAGCATGGTCCGCATGAATTTGTTCCGTTTGAGGACGCCCTAACTACCGAGGAGCTCGCGGAGTTTGAATCGATGGATCCGGACGCGATCCCCGATGAGGATCTTTTCGAATGAGTGGGCATTTTGTCGTCGGCTTTTTGAATCGAGACGCCGAGAAGGAATATCAAAAACTAGATGGATCTCAGCGAAGACTCGTCCGTATTGCAGTCGCGAAATTAAAGACGCGCGCTGATGAAATTGGAACGCCGCTTCACGGTGAGCTTGCCGGCTGCAAAAAGATTAAATGGCGGAATGCAGGACTCCGAATGGTTTTTCGAATCCGGGAGGACGGAACGGTTGAGATTGCCGAGATCGTGGCAATAGGGCGGCGCGACCGTTCCGAGGTCTATAAGACGGCCGCAGGGCGCCTGTCAAAGCGACCCGCCATGGTTGAATACGACGGAATCCTGAGATGATGAAGGCCGAAGCCCCGATGGTGCTTCGGCCTTTTTTGTTTTCGGCTTGGTTGCTGACATTGCGCCGCAGGTTGAGCTCACGTCAGCGAAAATGCCCCTAGGCGAGCAAGGTGACGTGAAAGAGGAGGGAAGCGTACTTCGGTACGCGACCAACGATTGAACGTCAGATTGTCGCTTAGGGGCGTTTGCAGCGTCGAGCCGTTATGCGGTTTGGTAAAACCGCGTAACTTCTACAGCTGGCGCAGACCTTCCTCGAGACCGGTCTTGCTGTCGGTCTTCTCGTCGCGCATCTTGATGACGCGGGCGGGGACACCGGCCACGACGGCGCCGGCGGGGACGTCCTCGACGCACACGGCACCGGCGGCAACGACAGCACCCTTGCCCACGTGCACGCCCTCCAGGACCACAGCATTGGCGCCGATCATGACATCGTCCTCGATGATGACGGGCGTGGCGCTTGCGGGCTCCACGACGCCCGCCAACACGGTGCCGGCGCCGATGTGGCAGTTCTTGCCCACGGTGGCGCGACCGCCTAGCACGGCGCCCATATCGATCATGGAACCCTCGCCGATAACGGAGCCGATGTTGATGATGGCGCCCATCATGATGACGGCACGATCGCCAATCTCGACGCGGTCGCGGATGATCGCGCCCGGCTCGATGCGGGCGTTGATGCCCTTAAGGTCGAGCATAGGCACGGCGGAGTTGCGGCAATCGTTTTCAACGTCGTAGTAATCGATGGAATCGGCATTGGCATCGAGGATGGCCTTAAGCTCATCCCAGTCGCCAAAGACGGTCTTGCCACGACGACCGCCGTAGACATGTGCGTTGCCCCAGGCAACCTTCATGCCCGGCTTCTCGCGCACGTACAGCTTGACGGGCGTCTTTTTGGGCGCGGTGGCGATGTAGTTGATAATCTCCTGTGCATCCATCTCGGCTGCGTTGCTCATTTGCTATCTCTCCTTTGGGTGGATTCGGTTGATACCTGGTTAGGCAAACATGACCTTGTCGAACGTATAGAAGCCGGGTTCGCGGGTGACGAGCTTCTGGGCGGCGGCCAGGGCGCCGTTGACGAAGATCTGGCGGCTTGTGGCGCGGTGGGTGAGCGTGACCTCCTCGTCCTGGCCAAAGAAGCTCACCTCGTGCACGCCGGCGACGGTGCCGCCGCGCAGCGAGTGCATACCGATTTCCTTGGGATCGCGTGCTCCGCACATGCCCTCGCGGCCATAGACGGGGTGGTAGCCTGCCTCGGGCTCGGCTTCGACGACGGCGTCGAGCAACAACTTGGCAGTGCCGCTGGGGGCGTCGACCTTTTGGTTGTGGTGCGTCTCGACGATTTCGCAGTCAAAGCCGGGCAGCTCGCGTGTAGCCTGCGCTACCAGATGGCGCAGGGCTGCGATACCGATGGAGTAATTGCCCGAGTGCATAACGCGGCCATTCTGGCCCAGCTCGCGCAGGCGGTCCATCTGCTCAGGTGAATAGCCCGTGGTTCCGGAAACGAGTGCGGCGCCCGTGCGCTCGACGTAGGCGACGACGGCATCGAAGGTCACGACGTTCGAGAAGTCGATGATAATGTCTGCTGCCGGGGCGCTCTCGAGCTCGGACAGATCAAAACCGATCTGGGCGACGATATCAAAAACGGGCTGCCCGGCGGCGTCGACAATGCCTTCGGCGGTAGTGCGGATGAGCGAGCCCATGCGGCCCGTTCCCATAATGACGGTCTTAATCAAGCAGACCAGCTCCCTTCAGAGCATCGGTAAGTGCGGCTCGCGTGTCGTCTGCCATGGGGCACAGCGGCATACGGTAGTTTGCCTCGATCATGCCCATCTGGGCGAGCGCTTCCTTGACGGGGATGGGGTTGACCTCGCTAAAGAGGGCGTTGATGAGCGGCTGGCCGGCAATCTGGATATCGCGGGCGCGCGCTACGTCGCCGTCCAGATAAGCGCGGCACATGTCGTGTACAAGCTGCGGCTGCACGTCGGCCCACACGCTGATGGTGCCCGAAGCGCCCAGGCTCATGAGCGGCACTGTGAGGGCATCCTCGCCCGAGTACATGCGGAAATCGTCGGACAGCAGGTGGGCGATCTTGGCCGCGTAGGCGACGTTGCCCGAGGCCTCCTTGATGCCCATGATGTTGGGGTGCGCGGCTAGGCGCTCTACGTTGCGCTCGCTGATACCGCAGCCGCAGCGGCCGGGGATGTTGTACAGGATGCAGGGGATGTCAACGGCATCGGCGACGGTCTTAAAGTGCTGATAGATACCCTCTTCGTTGGACTTGTTGTAGTAGGGGGTAATGAGCAGCAGGCCGTCGGCTCCCAAGCCCTGGTAAGTAAGCGACTTGGTGAGCATGGTCTGCGTGGAGTTGGAGCCTGAGCCGGCGATGACGGGGACGCGTCCTGCAACATGCTTGACCACGGCGGCGACGACGGAGTTGTCCTCGTCATCGGTCATCGTGGCGCTCTCGCCGGTGGTGCCCAGGGTGAGAATGGCGTCGGTGCCATTTTGCAAGTGGAAATCGATAAGGCGCTCGAGCGCGTCAAAGTCGACACTGCCGTCCTTTTTAAACGGCGTAACCAGGGCGACGATTGAGCCCTCGAGATTGCGGATGTCCATGTTCTTCTCCTTCGCCTCCGCGATCTGGATGCGTTTGTTCCATTGAGCTGCGACTGCCAGGCGCTCGTCTTGGGCGCGACGGCGGGCGCTTTCGGCGCGCGACTTGGCCAGCAGCTCTCGGCCGCACGGCAGCACGTCGAGCGTGGAAAAGTAATCGCCCGGGCGCTCGGCGCGGCGGATGAGGTCGGCCGCGCCATCGGAGCGCAGCAGGACCTCGGCGGAGCGCAGACGTCCGTTGTAGTTGTAGCCCATGGAGTAGCCATGCGCACCGGTATCGTGGATTACAAGCAGGTCACCCATGTCGACATGCGGCAGCTCGCGGTCGATGGCGAACTTATCGTTGTTCTCGCACAGATTGCCCGTGATGTCATAGGTGTTCGTGACGGGCGCTGTGGCCTTGTCGGCGCCGCCCGGCTGACCCATCACCGTAATGTGGTGGTAGGCGCCATACATGGCAGGGCGAATCAAATCGACGGCGCTTGCATCGACACCGATATAGTCCTTGTAGATCTGCTTCTCGTGGATAGCCTTGGTGACCAGGCAGCCGTAGGGGCCCATCATAAAGCGGCCCATCTCGGTGCAGATGGCCACATCGCCCATGCCGGCGGGAACCAGGATCTCGTTGTATGCCGCGTGTACTCCCTCGCCGATGGCGTGAATGTCGTTGGCCTGCTGCTCGGGCAGGTAGGGGATGCCGACGCCGCCGGACAGATTGATGAAGGCGACGTGTGCGCCGGTCTCGCGCTCCAGGCGTACGGCAAGCTCAAAGAGGATGCGCGCGAGCTTGGGGTAGTAGTCGTTGGTGACGGTGTTGCTGGCAAGGAATGCGTGGATGCCAAAGTCCTCGGCGCCCTTGGCCTTGAGCATGCGGAAGGCCTCGAAGAGTTGCTCGGTGGTCATGCCATATTTGGAGTCGCCCGGGTTGTCCATGATGCCGTTGGAGAGCTGGAACAGACCGCCTGGATTAAAGCGGCAGCTGACCGTTTTGGGGATGGGCCCCGCAACACGCTCAAAGAACTCGATGTGGCTGATGTCGTCAAAGTTGACGATGGCGCCCAGCTTGTCGGCGAGCTCAAAGTCGGTAGCCGGCGTGTCGTTGGACGAGAACATGATGTCGTGTCCCGTGATACCCAGCGAGCGGGCGATCATGAGCTCGGTATAGCTCGAGCAATCGCAGCCGCAGCCGTATTCGTTGAGAATGGAGATGAGCGCCGGGTTGGGGTTGGCCTTGACGGCAAAGTATTCCTTAAAGCCCGGGTTCCATGCAAAGGCGTCGCGCACTTCTTGCATGTTGCGGCGGATGCCCGCCTCGTCGTATAGATGAAACGGCGTGGGGAACTGCTCGACGATATGCTCGAGTGTCTCCTTGTCCACAAACGGCTGCTTGGCCGCATATGCCTCGTTGGGGGTCAATGCCATGTCCCGTAAACCTCGCTATCCAGACGGCGCCATCTGCGCATCGAATCCGCATAGCGTGGACCCAATGTCCGGATAGCGCTCCCGCATTGCTGCAGACAGTCCTGTGGGTGTTTCCCACAGGCCCACCAGGTTGTTCGTGCCCGAAAAACCCAGTTCGGCGGGTTTCGCCTCCCCACGGGGTCAAAGCCTGCCGGCTCGCCCGCGGTTCTTCGTGCCCGCGCCTCTATCAAGTGGTAAAGACCCTATCACGTTGCACTTTACCAAACAAGAGTATTCGTATATAACGTTTAAAAAATGCAGGGATATGCTGGAAACATGTGCGCCACAATCCTGTATCACAATAAGTTGCAACAGATGTGCCTCACGAAGGGATCCTCTATGACCGAGCTCCAAGAACTCCGTCGCTATCGCCGCGATCTCCATCGCATTCCGGAGCTCGATTTCGATCTTCCGCAAACCATTGCCTATATCGAGGGCGTGCTGGCACCGCTCACCTGCGAAGTGACCCATCCGTGCCCCAGCTGCGTCTGTGCTTTCTTCGACGCCGGCGTTGATGCCGCGCATGCCACGGCGATTCGCGCCGATATGGATGCGCTGCCCATCGCGGAGGCGACGGGAGCGGCCTTTGCCTCGACCCATCCCGGCAAGATGCACGCTTGCGGACATGACGGACACATGGCCATGGCGCTTGCCGCCGCGACGTATGTCGACCGTACGATTCGCGATCAGCCAGGCGCCATGAGGCGCAACGTTCTCTTTGTGTTCCAGCCGGCCGAGGAAACGACCGGTGGTGCCAAGACGGTATGCGAGAGCGGCGTGTTCGAGCGCTACGGGGCCGACCGCATTTTTGGCTTTCATGTGTGGCCCGATCTGCCCGCCGGCACGTTGGCGAGCTGCCCCGGTCCGCTGCTGGCGCGCTCAAGCGAGACGCACATTCATATCCATGGCACGAGTATCCATATCGCCAAGACCTACGGCGTTCCAGTCGAGGAATCGCACGATGCCGCGCTGGCAGCGGCCAAGTTCTTAGTTTCCGAGCGCGAGCTCATGGACGAGTTGGGTGCCGATGAGCCCTGCATTGGCAAGTTCGGCCTGCTGCAGGCAGGCACCGTCTGCAATGCGGTGGCGGGGGAGGCCCATGTTGCCGGTAGCTTGCGTGTGTTTACGGACGCCATGTTCGACCGTGCGCGCGAGGGCGTACGCCGTGCGCTCGACGAGGCGTGCACCGCAACGGACTGTACGTACGATCTCGACTTTGCCGAGGGCTATCCGCCAGTCGATAACGACCCCGAGTTGTTTGCCCACATTGCGCCTGCCTTGCCCGAGCTGCAACTTGTGGACGAGCCGCTGCTGATCGCCGAGGATTTCGCGTTCTATCAGCGCCATCTGCCGGGCGTGTTTTTCCTGCTGGGCACGGGCGCGCCTGCCGGCCAAGATAACCCGAGCGATTCGGATGGCTGTCCCGCCTATGCCACGAGCGCCCTTCACACTGATACCATGCTCTTTGACGAGGAAATCCTACTCAAAGGCCTCGATGTCTACAAACGATTGCTTGTGATGGAGTGACGATGGGGCGACGCCGACAGACTGCCGTTTATAGTCCCGGTGGGTGTGGATGCGGCTTGTTGTTGCTTCCGGTTATTGCTGTGAGCATTGGCGTGATGTTTGCGCTTGCTGGGCTTGCCGCGGCGGCGCTCGTGCTGTTTATCACTGCCATCGGCGTGACGATTTGGCTCTGCCGCAATCGCGAGCAACGCCGTGCCGACGGTAAAACCAATGTCGGCTGGGTCGTCTTTCTGATCATTGCGTACCTGCTGAGTGCCAGCTACCTTGTTTTCTTTGTCCTGTTGATGATCAGTGCTTTTACCGGGGAATCCGTCGCGGTCGGTTGATGCACTGCCAGCAGACGGTCGCGCAAAGTGCGTTTGCTCGGCGTTTGGATAACTGCATTGGTCGTTTGCCGCAACCTTAGCTCTCAGCTAATGAATTCAAGTTTAATCCTTCCTACGATGTGCTGTGTGCCGGCACGGTAGCCGGATCGTAGGAAGGATGCATGATGAAAAAGCTCGAAAACGAAGTGCTGCTGAGCCGTCGCGCTGCACTTGGCGCATTCGCCACCGTCGCCATGGGGACTGCCGTTCTTCTTGTCGGTTGTGGTAGCGATAAGGCGACCGTCACCGAGGACGCTGGCGATGGCGACAAGAAGGAAGAGGCGAAGAAGGAAGAACAGTCTACGACTGACCTGGCGGTTGGTGCGACGGTGACCACGGCTGCCGGTCTTTCCGTCGTTGTCGATTCCGTCCAGCCCGGCCTCACAAATTATGACGGTTCGACCATGACGGGCATTCACGTCACGTACGTCAACAATGGCGATGAGGGCGCAGATTACAACATCTACGACTGGAAGGGCGAGGACGCCAACGGCGCTCAGCAGAATCAGGGTTACTACAGCGAGGGCTCCGATGAGCTGCAGTCTGGTACTCTTGCCGCTGGTGGCTCTGTGGCGGGCAATATCTACTTTGATGGCGATATCAAGAAGGCACTGTATTTTGCCAACATGTTTGATAAGTCTGCCACTGCAAGCTGGGTGTTGGCCTAGCATGTCGCTACCGTTGCGCCGTATGGGAGGTGAGGCCGAATGCCCGATAAAAAGCTGACTGACGAGTTACTCAATGAGCTTCTCGACGCGCCAAACATCGATGGCTATATCAAGGAGCACGACTTTGCCACCCCGTCGCTCTCGGACTACCTGAAGCAGCTGCTGCAGGAAAAGGGCTTGGAGCGCTCGCGCGTGGTTCGTATGGCCGATCTCAATGAGACCTTTGGCTATCAGATCTTTACCGGTGCGCGTCATCCGAGTCGCAATAAGGTGCTGCAGATTGCCTTCGCCATGGCGCTAACGCTCAAGGAGACCAACCGCGCCTTGACGGCGGCGGGTGCCAACATCCTCAATTGTAAGGACCGCCGCGATGCGATTATCATCTTTTGTATCGATCGCGGGTGCAGCCTCCAAAAGGTCAACGAGGAGCTGTATCGCTTTGGCGAGGAGACGGTGAGTTAGCGGCTGATATCTGAGCTGTCGGAGCTGCCGAACAACGATGCAAACGAACGGGGCGCGGATGCCATGGGGTGTCTGCGCCCTGCGCTATGATGGAGGCTATGGATAATCAGACCCCAACATATTCCGATGATGAGCTGACCGCAGCGCTTGCCGAGCACCTGGCGTCGCTCGATCGTGACGACAGCTATCGCGTGGAGCGTGTACTTAAGCGCTCGTCCGTTGAAGCAACCGAGCTCGTGTACTTTGAAGGAACCGGCGGTGGCTCGCTCGGCCCCTTTGTCCGCAAACGCATCGATGCTTCGGCTCAAATCGGCGGGGCATACGAGCGTCTGTTTGCCGCTCAGCGGGCAGGCAGGCGTTTTGAGCACCTGCCCAGAATCGTCGATTGTCGTCGTGTGGGCGACGAGCTCAACGTGGTTATGGAATACATCGAAGGGGAGACGCTCGGGGCGCTGGTGGACCGTCTGGGAGCCACTCCCGATTATGCGCGTGAATTGTATCCTGTCCTTTGCGACGCCGTGGGCGAGCTCCATGCCGGTTTTGCAATGGTGGGGGAGGCTTCGGCGCCGGTGATCCATCGCGACCTCAAGCCGTCGAATATCATCGTGACAGGTGCCAACTATACGCCTGATGACGGTCTGACGTTTTCGTCGCTGGTGATTATCGACTTGGGGATCGCGCGCGTATGGCGCGATGGCGCCGATGCCGATACCGTCAAGTTTGGGACACGGCCCTATGCGCCGCCCGAGCAGTATGGGTTTGGGCAGACGAGCGTGCGCAGCGACGTCTACGCACTTGGCGCCCTGTTGTTCTTCTGCTTGACGGGAGTCGACCCTAAACCAGGGCTCGACATGCGCGAGCAATGCGAGGCGCGTGGCATTCCCACTCCACTTGCCGATGCCGTCTGCATGTCGATGGCGCTCGACCCGGCCAAGCGTTTTGCGAGCGCGGAAGCGTTGGGACGGGCGACGCGCGCGGCATACGATCTGAGTCGCCCCGTGCGGCCTCCTGCGCCTGCGCCTGTCCGTACTCCAGACTCGGAGACGGTGTTGACGCCCCAAGGGCTCCAGAACCCCGCAGGGCTTCCTAGGCCTGCCGCCTCCGTTGCATGCGGTCTGCTCTCTCGCGTTCCGGAGTCTCTGGGGCGCATTTGGAATACGCTCGTCTGCTTCTCGCTGCTTGTGTTCTTTGCCGGAAGTCACTTTGCCGTCTTTCACCCCACCGGAGCAAACCAAAGCTACCCGACGTGGCTTCTCATAATCGAGTATTTTTTCTTTGTCGATGGCCTTATGGTGCTTATGCATTTTGCGCTGCTCGATAAGCGCCGTCTTCGTCGGCGATTCGCACTGCTCGACAGCTATCGCGGCAAGAAGCTCGCGAAACTCTGGCTCAAGGCATTGGGTGTGCTGCTCCTATGCATGATCGTCATAGTCGCGGTTGTCAATGCGACCGGCGTCGTCGATACCTCCGCTACCTAAAAGAAAAGGGCCCCATTGGGGCCCTTTGCAGTTGCACTTAGATGCGGTTCATCTGAGCGGCGACTTTGTTGTACCAGTCCTGCCACGTGGGCGGGCAGTACTTTTTGGCCGCTGCCGGGGTAAGGGTGGAGCCGTAGTTGGCGCCCAGATAGGCGACGTGAGCGGAGATGCCCTCGCTCCAGCTGCCAAAGCTGCGCCAACCGCCGCCACGGGCACTCCAGCCCCAGGCGTTGTAAGAATTGGCGCAATAAGCACCCTTGGTGCTCTCGATGCAGGCGATGGCGGGGGACCAACGGGGGTCGACACCGGTATTCCAAGCGGCGACGGCAAAGTTGTAGCCCTGGCCTGCCATGGGGGAGCCGGCGAGATAATTGTCGATGCGGCCCGTCCACTCATTAATGAACGAATCGTAATCGGAGCTACCGGTATTGGCGTTGTTCACCGTGGTGTCGATGGTGGTGTTGGTGTTGGTGGCCTGGCTGCTGGAATTGCTGCCGCTTACGCCCTCGCCCGAGAGCTTCTCGGCGGCAGCGGCCTTGTCGGCCTCGAGCTTGGCAAGCTCGGCGGCATTCTCCTGCTCGGCCTTTGCCTGGGCTTCGCTGCGAAGCTGCTGGGCCTGTGCCAGTGCGTCCTCGGCGGTTTTCTGCTCGGTCTCGAGTTGGGACTTGGCCTGCTCGAGCTCGGTCTTGTTCTGCTCGAGTTCGGTCTGCATCTTGTTGAGCTCTTCGATCTCGTCGACGCTCGAGCTCGTGATCTGGTTGGTGTACTTGCAGGTGGTGATGAACTCGCCCAGGCTCTGCGCGTTGACCAGGAAGCTCACGATGGGGTTGGTGCCCTTCTGGTACTTATACAGATCGCGCATGGCGGAGCTCGCCTTGGCCTGTTGATCGGGAAGTTCGGCTTCGATCTTCTCGATGCTTGCCTCGTTAGTGTCGATTTGCTTCTGCAGATCCTCGAGCTTGGTGCGGGCTTCGTTGTAGGCACTCGTGGCGGTTTCGATTTTCTGTTGGGCAGCGGAAAGCTGATCCTGCGTTGCCTGCGAGGCGGCATAGGCTGCGACGGGGGAGAGCATCGGCGCGGCCGTCAGTGTAACGGCAAGCGCGGCGCTCGTGATGATACGAGCCGGCTTCGACGCGATGAGCGATGCGGTGCGATGGTTCGAATGCTGCATCCAGTCCCTCTGCAATCAATCGTAGGTTATAGTTCGAAAGGTATTCTACTACTGCTTTCGACCTCAACTTGAACCTTAAAGGTTCTAAAGGGTCAAGTTGAACTTGAGGCTTTGGCTTTGACCTGCAGTTATGATGAATTGTTGAGAAACCATAGAGTTCAACTTTAACGTTACAGAGCCCTGTTTGAGAGGAGTTTTGGGCTGTAAAAGCCATCTCAACGTGGGGTTTTATAACTACAGCGTGCCCCTCTGGCGAGCCTGCTCAATCTCTTCGAGGGCCTCGGCGGGGGTGAACGAACAGGTGCCGTCGCCGAGTTTGATTACCTGGATATCGTCGCCGGCGTAGACCTCTCCGCCCTTTAGTACCACGCCGAAAACGCCCTCGTGGGGAAAGATGCAGTCGCCGGCGAGATAGTAGATGGCACAGCGTGTGTGGCAGACCTTGCCGATTTGGCTGATTTCGACAAGCACCTCGCTGCCAAGCTTGAGCTGTGTGCCCAAGGGGAGCGAGAGCAGGTTGATGCCCCGGGTTGTGAAGTTCTCTCCAAAGTCACCCTTGCGCACATCGAGTCCGCGGGCCTGCGCCGTCTGGATGGACTCTGCGGCCAAAAAGGAAACCTGACGGTGCCAATGCCCGGCGTGTGCGTCGGAGGCGAGGCCAAATTGCTCTATAACGGTGTCGTGTCCATCGGCGACGGGCGACTTGCGCGTGCCCTTGCGTGCCGACGTGTTGATCGAGACGATGCGGGCGGGTCCGTTGTAGGCGTCGTTTGCCGTGCACAGGGGAGCGGTCGCTTTCGCACGTTCCGCCAGCTCGCGCCTCGCGGCATTGAGGATGGGATTATCGGTCGGATGGTCTTGGGGCACGTGTGCGCCTTTCGCTCGAGGATGTCAATACGCTGAATCCTACAACAACGGTAGGTTCATTGCCCATTGTCATACAACGGTGGGCGCCGTCTTCGTGCTGGCCTTCGTGCTGGACGATTACGTCGATTGCCATAGATACGGTGGAGCTTTGGGCGCCGGCGGCTTGGCACGCTAGAATAAATCAGTTGCGCAAAGACCGCCCGTTGTGTGGGCAGTTCATGATAGGAAGTTTCCATGGCATTGCAATTTACAGAGCGCGAGTTCATTCCCGTGCTGCTCGGTGGCGACATCAACGCCTATTCGGTGGCGCGCGCCTTCTACGAGGAGTACCAGGTCAAGAGTCTGGTCTTTGGCAAGTATCAGACGGGTCCCGCGTACCGCAGCCAGATTATCGACTACACGCCCAACGTGGATATCGACACCATGCCCGTGATGCTCAAAACCGTCAACGGCATTGCCCAAGCGCATGCCGACAAGACGATTGTCCTTGTGGGCTGTGGCGATAACTATGTCGCTCTCGTGGCTCAAGCCAAGGATGCTCATGAGCTGGCGGATAACATCGTCGCTCCCTACGCGCCCTACAGCATGCTCGAGCAGTGCCAGAAGAAGGAGATCTTCTACGAGCTGTGCGAGAAGCATGGCGTGCCCTATCCGCACACGTTTACCTTTACCAAGACGATGCTCAATGCCCAGGGTGAGGCGCCTGCCGAAGTGCTCGACCAGATCGATTTTCCTTACCCGATGATTCTGAAGCCTTCTGACGGCATCATGTGGTGGCAGCACGAGTTCGAGGGCCAGAAGAAGGCCTATGAGATTGCCGACCGCGCCGAGCTGGAACAGGTCATTCGCGATTCGTATGCCAGCGGCTACACCGACGACCTGATCTTGCAGGATCGCGTGCCCGGCAACGACGAGTACATGCGCGTGCTCACCAGTTATTCCGACCGCAACGGCAAGGTGCGCATGATGTGCCTGGGTCACGTGCTGCTCGAGGAGCATCAGCCCCACGGTGTCGGCAACCATGCCTGTATCATTACCGAGCCCAACGACGAGCTCATGGGCGGCGTGCGCAAGTTGCTCGAGGACCTTCACTTTGTGGGCTATTCCAACTTTGACGTTAAGTACGACGAGCGCGACGGCTCGTTTAAGTTCTTCGATTTCAACACGCGCCAGGGCCGCAGTAACTACTACGTCACTAACAGTGGCTTTAACGTTGCCAAGTATGTGGTGGACGAGTATGTGTTCAACCGTCCATTTGAGCCGGAGTTTGTGACGGCTCAGGACGAGGCCCTGTGGATGGTCGTCCCCATGGGCGTCGTCGACAAGTACGTCAAGGATCCCGAGCTGCGCGCTAAGGTGCATCGCCTGGACAAGGAAGGCAAGGGCGCCGACCCTTCGTTTATGAAGGGCGACTTTGTCTTTAACCGCTGGCTGCGCATGTGGCACACCAAGCTGCGCCACTTTAAGCTGTTCAAGACGTATTACAAGTAGATGAGCGCGGCGCCCGTCCGGTTTGCATCGGGCGGGCGCGGGTATGATACGCGCAATTGCGCAAGCGTCACCAAGGAGGCGGCGATGGAAAAGCTGGGAGTTATCGGCGGCATGGGCGCCGAGGCCACGTCGTATTACTACGACCAGGTGGTGCGTCATACGGCTGCTGCCTGCGATCAGGAACATATCGACATGGTGGTGCTCTCCAAGTCGACCATGCCCGACCGCACGCTGGCCATTAAGACCGGCGAGCATGCCAAGCTGCTGGCGACCATGAAAGAGTGTGCCCAGGCACTCGAGTCGCTGGGCTGTGCGCACATTGCTATTCCCTGCAACACGTCACACTACTTCTACGACCAGATCCAGTCGTTTACGAAGGTGCCGATTATCCACATGCCGCGTGAGTCGGTGCGCTATGCTCTGGCCGGTGCGGTGATGGGGGAGTGCGAGTTCGACCCCAACCTGAGTATGCCGGCCGAGCCGGTGCACAAGATTGGCATCATGGGCACCGACGGAACCGTGGGCGCGGGCGTCTACGGCCGCGAATGTAAGGCTGCGGGTGTTGAGGTTGTCTATCCCAGCGAGAAACGTCAGAACGATGTGATGTCGCTTATCTACGATGATGTGAAGGCCGGACGTGAGCCCGATATGGATAAGTTCGACCGCGTGATGTGGGAGTTCGCCCGTAGCGGCTGCGACCGCGTCATTCTGGCCTGCACCGAGCTCTCGGTGCTGCAAAAGTACCGAGAGATGCCCGAGATCACCCTCGACGCCATGGATGTCCTGGTGCGCGAATCCATCATCCGCAGCGGCGCCCCCTACCGCCTCTAGCTTCCGACCCGCCAAAAAGGGACAGGTTAATTTTGGTAGGTTTTATCTGGTGAAACAGTAAAGGCCTCGGCTCGTTTGGTGCGAGCCGAGGCCTTTTGCGTTGGGCGGTTGCTGTCGGTGGTGAACTAGAACAGGAAGCCGATGGCGATGGGGGCGATGCTGACGATGAGCACGGCGATGTCCAGGCCCTTGATGGGGTAGCGCTTGTACGAGCTGGCGCGCGTACGCAGATAGAAGCCGCGCTGTTCTGCCGCCAAGGCTGTGGCATCGGTCTTGCCCACGCTCGAGATGAGCAGTGGCACGCACAGTGGCAGCATGAGCTTAAGCTTCTTGATGGGGTTCTTGGTGTCGTACTCGACGCCGCGTGCGGTCTGCGCCTCCATGATGGCGTTCATCTCCTGACCAAACACCGGCACAAAGCGCAGCGCCGTGGTAAAGGTGAAGGCATAGCGATACGGTACGTGCAGCACCTCGACGCAGGCGTTGGCAAGGTCGTTGAGCTTGGTCACCATGAGCATGAGGATGAGTGGTAACGCCACACCCAGTAGGCGCAGACAGGCCTTCGATCCTGTGATGAGGCCCGTGTCGGTGATAAAGCCCCACACCACGTTGCCATCGCGCATAAAGGCCAGCTGGAGCACCAGCATGATAAGCGCGAGCGGGATCAGCAACTTGAGCAGCGAGAACAGACGGTCGACGACGCCGGCATAGGCGCCCAGCGCAAGGGTGAGTGCCAAAAAGCCCAGCAGCGCCACGTAGGTGTCGGACAAGAAGATGCCGACGATGATGGCGGCGGCGAGGCCCAGTTTGACGACGGGGTTCAGGCGATGCAGTAGCGTATCGCCCGGCATGTAGTCGATGACGTTAACCACGGTGGACCATCTCCTTGGTAATTCGAACGACATCGGTGACCTCGCTCACCTGCGCAAAAGCGGGCGAGACGGAAGATGCCAGACGGCGCGAGAGTTCAATAACCTGGGGAGGCTCCACGTAGGCACGCCGCATGAGATCGATGTTCGAGAATAGCTCGTGCGTGCGGCCGCGGTCGAGGATGCGACCGTCGGCCATCACCACGATGCGCTCGGCAAAATCCGAGACGACTTCCATATCGTGGCAGACCATGATAACGGCGCAACCACGCTCGGCCATGGTGCGCACCGTTTCCATGACGGTCATGCACTCGCGGTAATCAAGGCCGCTCGTGGGCTCGTCGAGCACGACGATCTTGGGCTCTACGACCACGACAGAGGCGAGTGCCACCATCTGGCGCTGACCGCGCGAAAGCGAGAAAGGCGCCTCATCGGCAGGCAGGCCAAAGCGGTCGATGACGAGCTGGGCGCGACGCAGTGCCTCGGCACGGTCGATGCCGGCAAGCTCCAGGCCAAAAGCCACCTCGTCGAGTACGGTGTCCTTGCAGATCTGGCGGTCGGGGTTTTGGAAGAGGGTTGCGACTTCGCGGGCGATGCGGCTCGTGGGAACGGCTGCGGTATCCAGTCCCGTGACGCGCACGCTGCCCGAGGCGGGCTTAAGCAGGCCTGTGAGCAGCTTGGTGAGCGTGGTCTTGCCGGCACCGTTCTGGCCGACGATGCCCACGAGCTCGCCGGGATAGAGGGTCAGGTTGAGGTCGTGGACGGCGGCGCCGCCATTGGGATAGGCAAACTCGACATGGTCGAAGGTGAGTACGGGTTCGGCGTCCTTGGCATGCGGACGCAGCGACGGTGCATGCGGGGAACCGGTGGGCGTCTGGGCTTCGATGGCCGCGTGTGCGGGGTCGACGATGCCCGAAATCAGGCGCTCGGCCTCATCGACATCCAAGCAAGGGGTACCGCTTACCAGGCCATCGGCCTCGAGGCTATTGAAGATGCGCGTGACGCGAGGGCAGTCGACGCCGATGGCACGGAGCTCGTCGGTATGCGCGAAGACCTCGTGTGGCTCGCCCTGCAGCGCGATTTCGCCATGGTTGAGCACGAACACGCGGTTGCAGTACTCCGAGAGCAGGGCGACTTTTTGTTCAACGACGACGATGGTGATTCCAAGTGCGCGGTTTGCCTCACGCAGCGTCTCGAAGACCAACGTGGAGCTAGCGGGGTCGAGTGCCGCGGTGGGCTCGTCGAGAACCAAGACGCGCGGACGCATGGCGAGGATGGCGGCGATGGCTACCTTTTGCTTCTGTCCGCCCGAGAGGGTGGCGATTTCGCGGTCGCGCAGGTCGCTGATGCCGACGGTCTCGAGCGTTTCGCTCACGCGCTGCTCGATCTGGTCGTGGGGAACGCCAAAGTTCTCGAGGCCAAAGAGCATCTCGTCCTCGACGACCGAGGCGACCATCTGCGTGTCGATATCCTGCAGCACACTGCCGACGATTTGCGACACGTCGGTCAGCGAGACCTCGCAGGTGTCGTGGCCGTCAACTAACACGGAGCCATAAAAGGCGCCGGTGTAGTGGTGAGGTACGGCGCCCGACAGACAGGCGGCAAGTGTGGACTTACCGGCGCCCGAGGGCCCGATGATGCCGATGAAATCTCCCTTGTTCACGCTGAGCGAAACGTGGCTGAGCGCCTGCTCGGCTTGCGTGCCATAGGAGAACGAGACATCGTCGACGTTGATGATCGTTTCCATGGATACCTTTCATAGTCATTGGGGACGTTCTTACATGACTAGTCGTTTAAGAACGTCCCCAAAAGCTAGTCGTTTGGGACAGTCTTTACCGATGGGGCACTGTGGGTTAGTTGAGCTTCAGGGCCTTCTGGATAGGCAGGTAGAGGGCGCCGACCAGAATGGCGTTAAAGACGGCGGTCATGGCGACGACGGGCAACATGGCGGCGGCGAGCTCGCCGACCACGCCGAGCATTGCCATCTTGATGACCATGAAGATGACGCCGGAGACAAAGGTGGTCAGGAAGGTTGCGACAATGGCGATCGCGGGCTTGACCTGACCGTTCTTGCCAGCGGCGTTGACGATGCCGGCCATGAGCATGGCGGCGATGCCCTCGGCGGCAAAATCGACGAACGGCGAAGTGGTGGTGATCTGGATCACGGCAGCCGAGATGAGGCCAATGACGAGCGCCTGGCCGATGTTGGGACGAACGACCAGGATGGTGAGGCAGAAGGCCGAGATGATGAACTCGGGGCTGATCATGCCGCCCGAGATGCCCGAGATGGCCTTGCCGACGGTGAAGTTGAGGATGAAGCCGGCAGCGAGCAGGATGGCGAGCAGGACGAGGGCGCGGACATCGAGTTTGCCGCGGTCAGCGGTCTGGACGGTGCGGGGCTGGGCGGCGGTGGTGTTCTGAGACATGGTGAAAATCCTTTCGGAATGGGGGTGCAAGAGAAAAGTGGAGGCGCGTGATGCGAATGCGATCGGGCTCGAGATAGAAAAAGGCCCCCGGTCGAAACCGGAGGCCTTCCAATCACCTAGAGCGCAAAAACAGGCGTGAGGGACTCACTGTCGACCGATCGTATTCGCATCACGCCACCACCAGTTGTTGAGAGACTTCATCGTGTTCTTCATGTTGGTGGCTCCTTTCGTGATGCCGTGGCGCGGTCGCACCTAGTTGCTGTTGCGCTGCACTATAGCACAGCGAAGTGTGTGCGGGGAAATCTTTTTTAAAAAGATTTCAGGCGGGTTTCCCGCCGGTCAAAAGAGCGGGCTGAGCGGGCGAGGCTGCCATCGCTGCCTTGCCCGCTCAGCTAGGACATGAGGGCCTTAGGCCTTCTTGCGACGATAGATCACGTAGGCGCAGACACCGATGATGACGACGGCGCCAACGGCCATGGCGGCCATGTTGTTGCCCTCGGACTTCTCCTCGGTGACCTCTTCCTCTTCGGCCTCGGGCTCGGCCACGTCCTCATCGGAAAGGGCCTCGTCGGCGTAGGTGATGGACTCGACCAGGCAGTTGTTGTCAACATCGTAGTCACTCGGGACGAACTCCTCGGAGAAATCGCCCTCCTGGAGGTAGTCGCGCATCTCCTCGAGCATGGCCTTGCACTTAACATAGGTGTTCTTGGTTGCAGCCTTGCCGGCCTTGTTGGCCAGGGCGGTGCGGGCTTCGGTGCCTTCTTCGGCCTGCATGGCCTCGTCGACGGTCAGGTTCTGCTCGATGAGTTCCTTCTGCAGGGCGTCGAGATAGGCGCGGACGCCGGTGGCGCAGTGGTCGCGGTTCTCATAGGCGAGCGTGTTGATGTCCATGAGGACGTAGTTGATGGAGTTCTTGGGCTCCTCGTTGTTCACGACGTCTTCCTCTTCGCAGTGATCGAAGGGGACATCCTGATCGCTGAAGTAGGGGCTGACCTCGGTGAGCAGTGCGGAGTAGAGGGGGATGGCGACGGAGAACTCAGCGTTGGAGAGCATCTCCCACTGGATGGTCGCGATCTCGGGATCCATGCCGTGACGGATCTGGAAGGTGTGGATCTCGGTGTTGCGGTTGGAGCCGATGGCATAGGCGCCGTCGGTGTTGGCGTTGAGGCCGGCGACATTCTCGCCGCGAGCGGCGAAGGAACGAATCATCTCAAAGGTGTTCCAGTCGGACTTGCCGGGCTGAAAGAACAGCGGCTGCATCTCGTGGACCAGGGCGCCGGTCGTGGCGCGAGCCTCTTCGCGCTCGTCCTTGACGATCTCGTAGTCAGTGCCTTCAGCCAGCGGGGCCATGAAGTAATCGCGACCCTGGATATAGCGCGACCACTGGTGCATACCGGCCTCGTCGATCTTCTCGCCGTAGGTCTTGGCGACGTCGAACTTGCCGTCGGTGTACTCGGCAAAGCCCTTCTCCTTAGGCATGGACTCGATGCCCTCGGAATGGAGACAGTTCTCGGTGTCATCGAGGTCGACGTTATAGGTGAGGTTGCCGATGTTGGGGTTGAGCGAGGCGATGTCATCGGCGAGCTTCATAGCAATCCACTGATGGCCGGAAAGCGCGGCGAACAACCAGGTCTCGGTGCTGTCGGCGATGATGATCTGATCGTTGGAGCAGACGCCCTGCTCGTCGATCAGGCTGCCGATGAGCTCGACGCCCTCGCGGGCCGTGGCGCTCTCGCCCAGGATGACGCTGGCATAGCTGTATTCGCCAATGCCGGTCTCCTCGGTGATGGGGTCGGCCTCTTCGGCCTTCTCGTTATAGGAGGTGCTCAACGTGGCAGAGCAGGAGACGCCCTTCTCGTTGATGCCGGCCTCGGAATATGCGTCGTAGCGATCTTCCCACTGCGAGGGGTTGTCGCGAACGAAGGTGTAGCGGTAGGTTGCGCCCTTGGACTTGTACTCAAAACCGGACTCGACCGAGGTGTACTCGTTGCCGTCCTTGTGTGCGGGCTCAATGCCAAAATGCTTGACATAGCGCGGACCGAAGTCCTCGGAACGGCCGTAGTACGTGTTGCCGTCTGCCGTGAGCTTGCTGCCCATGTAGATCTGGGTGCAGGCGAGTGCCGAAGTCGGCATGGCCATGATGGCCGCTGCTCCAAACGCAAGGCCGCAGCCGAGCTTTTTGAGCGTGTTGACAGGATGAGTAAACCTCATAATCCCTCCCAACCGTTGAAACCCTGCGGAACCGTGCAGGATTTCAGCTAATAAATACATCTATTAGCCTATAGGAAGTCTAAAGAGTATTCATCTAATTCGATGAAGTACTCGATGAGCGTCCTAAAATATGCGATGAGCGGATAAAAATACTCATTTTGTAGCTTTAGTTAAATAAAGGCACCCTGCAATTACTGTACCTGAATAAAGCGCCTTGCACGGGGCACAAAGAAAAATCCCCCGCTGCTTGGCAAATGCATAAACAGCAGGGGAGACGATAATTGGATGAATATCATGCCAATGTGGAATTACTTCTTCCGGCGGTGGATTACGTTGATCGCATAGCCGACGAGCATGGCCAAAACGATGATGATAAAGCCGAGCAGGGGATTGTCGTTCATAGGGTCCTCTTATTTTCCGAGCGGGGAGAATTCGTCGACGATGAGGTCGAGGCATTGTGGAAGCGCGCGGGCTCCAAAGACGCCCGAATTGCTGGAGATAATCTCGCCATCGAACTGCATGCCCAGCGACGGGGTGCAGGTGATCTTGGCTTCCTTGGTCTGGATGATCTTGAACTGCGGGCGCCCGAGTACCTTGCCGGCGGGGTCAAGCGCAGCGGTGATCACGGTAGGCAACAGCTGCACGGTGCGCACGGGTTCGATGACCGCAATGTCGACCATGCCATCGTTCATGCGGCAGTCGGGGAACAGGTTGATGTCGTTTTGGATGACCGAGGTGTTGCCGGCCATGCAGCAGATGCCGTCGAGCTCCTCGACAATGCCGTCATGCTCAATCGTAAAGTGCGCTACCGTAGGGTTGGGCGTGGCGAGCGCAGAGAGGAAGTAGGCGATCTCGCCGATGTCGTTTTTGGTGGGGGCGGCCTTCATCATGATCTCGGCGTCGAAGCCCGAGCCGGCGATGATGATAAAGCCGTGGCGCTTCTCGTTGCCGTTCTCGTCGAGCCAAAAGAGCTCGCCCATGTCCACTTTGACCGTGCGACCGGCGCGGCAAGCCTTGGCAAGCGCCGCTGCCTCGGGGGCATTGCCGATGTTGTTGAAGAACAGGCAGGCTGTGCCGGAGGGGAAGACGAGCGTGGGGACACCGCATCCGCGCATCTGGTCGAGCACGTTGGAGACGGTGCCGTCGCCGCCCGAAACGACCACGCGATCAAACTCGCGCACGTCTGCCACGGCGTCCTCGGGTTCCATGCCATCGCCGATAAAGCGCATCACGACCTCGTCGCCGCCCTGTGCTAGGGCGTGCGTGAATGCGAAGATTTCATCTGAGCTGGGGCCCGATGCCGGGTTGTGGATGATAAGGCAGCGCATACTTACGTTCCCGTTCTGTGACTAACCGAGTATAGTTGTAAGGCAATGCCGATATCCTACCCGTGTTTTTCGGGCCTAACCTTATTCGATGGGTTGATATGTACATTTCCACACATCAGGCTCTACTCGACTTTTGCCAGCGCGCCCGTGAGTTCGACGCGATTGCCGTCGATACCGAGTTTTTGCGCGAGCGCACGTTCCATCCGCGTCTATGTTTGGTTCAGATTGCCACCCCTGCTGAGAGCGTCGCGGTCGATCCCCTGGTAATCGACGACCTATCGCCGCTGGCCGAGCTTATGGCCGACGAGAGCGTGACCAAGGTCTTCCACGCGTGCTCGCAGGATATGGAGGTCATGCTCCATACCGTGGGCGTGCTGCCACGACCGATTTTCGATACGCAGGTCGCCGCCGCCTTTTTGGGCGAGCGCCAGCAGATTTCGTATGGCGCGCTTGTTCAGACGTTCTGCGGCGTATCGCTGCCCAAGACCGAGTCACTGACCGACTGGTCGCGCCGCCCGCTGACCGATAAGCAGATTGAGTATGCGATCGATGACGTCAAGTACCTGATCGTCGCCTATACCGAGATGATGAGCCGCCTGCGCGAGCTGGGCCGTGTGGACTGGGTGCTCGACGAGCTGCGCCCGCTGGCTGACGAGTCGCACTATCGCGCCGATCGCCACGAGGCGTTCCGCAAGGTCAAGCGCATCAATTCGTGCAGCCGTCATCAGCTGGGTATCGCGCGCGAGCTCGCCGCCTGGCGCGAGGACCGCGCCGAGCGGCGCAACATCCCACGCAAGTGGGTCATGTCCGACGACACGCTGCTAGCGCTCGTTAAGCGCAATCCCGTGCGCGTTGAGGAGTTCCGTAGCATTCGCGGTACCGATCAATTGGGGGAGCGCGACGTGGACGGTGCGCTCATGGCCATCAAGCGCGGTGCGAGCTGTCCGCACGATCGCCTGCCGCTCTTGGTGCGCGGACATCGTCAGATTTCGCCGGAGCTGGAGAGCGTGACTGACCTTATGTATGCGCTTATCCGCCTGGTTGCCGAGCGCTCAGGCGTTGCGACCTCGGTCATTGCCTCGCGCGATGACCTGGCCGACTACATTGAGCATCCCGAGCAGAGCCGCCTGCGCGAAGGTTGGCGCTTTGAGCTTGTGGGCTCGCGCCTGGACGATCTGCTTTCCGGCAATATGGGGTTGACGGTGAAGGACGGCAAAATCGAGCTCCTGTAGGGAAGCCTAGCCGGTTGAGTGGGTAAAATGCCTCCAACGTGTAACTCGACTCGGAGGAATTCGCATGCCTTATTACTATGGATACGGCTTTGGCATCGACCCGCTGTACCTGCTGGTTGTTCTTGTCTGCACGGTGCTTGGCCTTGCCGCACAGAACTATATCAACTCGACGTACAAAACCTGGTCCAAGGTTCGCTCGGACGGCGATACGGGTGCCACAGTCGCTCGCCGCATGCTCGATGCCAACGGTTGTAGCGCCGTGGGTATCAAGGGTGTCGCTGGCGAGCTCACCGACCATTACAACCCGCAGGACAACAACCTGTATCTGTCGGATGCCAACCGTTCGGGCGGTTCGGTCGCAAGCGTTGCCGTCGCCTGCCACGAGGCGGGCCATGCCGCCCAGCGTCAAAGCGGCTATGCCATGATGAAAGTGCGTACCGCCCTCGTGCCGGTCGTCAACTTTACCCAGAACACCTGGACCATCGTGTTACTCTTGGGCCTGTTTATGAACATTGCCGGGCTCACGACCCTCGCGTTGATTTTCTTCTCGTTTAGTGTGCTGTTCCAACTCGTTACGTTGCCTGTCGAGATTGACGCCAGCCGACGTGCTGTGGCGTACATCGAGCAGTCGGGCATGAGCTCCAAGCAGGTCAACGGCGCCAAGAAGGTACTGACGGCAGCCGCGCTTACCTATGTGGCTGCAGCGCTCACTTCGATCATTCAGTTGCTCTACCTTATGGCTCGCTACAACAGAAACTCCAACCGATAACAAATGGGACAGGCAGGCGCCGCGGGGATTCGTGTCCTCGCGGCGCTGTACTATGTGTTGGACTTAATTTCGCACGGGGCCGGAGCCTCTGTGCTCGATAACGAAAGGAGGCTGCGTGGCAGGCTGGAACCTAACCGGTAATGCCGTTTCCGCCGAGTTCGACGGTTCGGACGAGCAAGAGCGCAAGGAGCTCAGCGTGAGCCAGGCGGTGGAGATCGCCGCCGGTGCGCTCGATGCCATTCCGCAGCTGAGCGTCTTGGGCGAGGTCACGGGTTTTCGTGGTCCTAACGCCCGAAGCGGCCACTGCTATTTCCAGATCAAGGACGATTCGGCCGCCGTTGACTGCATCATTTGGAAGGGTGCCTATCTTAAGCGCACGTTCGATCTGCGCGACGGCATGCAGGTGAGCTTTAAGGGCAGCTTCAATCTCTATAAGGCTACGGGCCGCATGAGCTTTGTCGCTCGCTCGTTTTCGCTGGCGGGGGAGGGTCTGCTGCGTCAACAAGTGGCGCAACTGGCCGAAAAGCTACGCCGTGAGGGTCTGATGGACGAAGCGCGCAAGCGCCGCATCCCGGTGTTCTGCTCCCGCGTGGCGGTCGTCACCTCGCTTTCGGGTGCCGTAATCGACGACGTCAAGCGCACATTGCGTCGTCGCAACCCGCTCGTCGAGCTCGTCTGCGTGGGTGCCAAGGTACAAGGCGAGGGTGCGCCGACAGAGCTCATTGAGGGCCTGCGCCGCGCCGCTTCCATTACGCCGGCGCCCGACTGTATTTTGTTGGTGCGCGGCGGCGGCTCCTTTGAGGACCTCATGACCTTTAATGACGAGGAGCTTGCCCGCGCGGTGGCGGCTTGTCCCGTGCCCGTGGTGACCGGCATTGGCCATGAGCCCGATACCTCGATTTGCGACATGGTGAGCGACCGTCGCGCCTCCACGCCTACGGCGGCGGCCGAATCGGTGGCGCCGGCTATGACGGAGTTGGCCGATGTGCTCGAGGCGCGCTATCAACGTCTGGGTGCTGCGATGGCATCGATGATTGGGTCGGCCCAGGTCGACCTGGAGATGCTCGATCAGCGCGGTCGCCGTGCCTGGGATACCTATACGGCTCGCTTGGGCGATGCGCTCGATGCGGCTGCGTGCCGCCCGTGCCTCAACGACCCAACGTTTATGGTTGAGCGTCGCGAGTCTGAGCTTGCCCTGACGGCCGATCGTTTGTCCGGCGCCATAACGCGTTCGGTTGGGGCATTCCGCTCCAACTTTGAGCGTCTGCCCGAGCGCTTGATCGCAAGCACCTCAGGACTCGATGGCAAGCGCCATGCGCTCACGCTCGCAAGCTCCCGCCTGGAGCATCAGGGGCGCACGATGCTCAACAAGCCAGCATCCGACCTGGGCCGTGCGGCAGCCTCGCTCGATGCCCTGTCGCCGCTCAAGGTGCTTGCCCGTGGTTATTCCATCGCGTACAGCGATGATGGGGTGGCCACGAGCGCCAAGACCTTTAAGCCCGGTGACGCCATTCGCGTGCGCATGGCAGACGGCAACGTGGCGGCAACGGTCGATACGGTCGAGTAGGCCGCGTTTCATAGCGATAAACCTTTAGGAAAGGAAACAGATATGGCAGAGAAGACCCCGGTCGAGCAGCTTACGTACAAGCAGGCTTCACAGGAGTTGGAGCTCATCATCCGCAGCTTGGAGTCGGGTGATATGGAGCTCGAGGAGTCGCTTGAGAGCTATACCCGCGGCGTCGAGCTCCTCAAGAGCCTGCGTACCCGCTTGTCCGATGCCGAGCAGAAGGTCTCGGTGCTCCTGAAGGACGTCGACGGCAACGACGTGCTCGCCGACGGCGAAGCCGCCAACACCGACGACAACCTTTCGTTCTAACCATCCCGACCAAATATAATTACCTTGGTCTGTGAGAAAGGAACCAACCATGTGTGATTGCATCTTCTGCAAAATTGCCAACCACGAGATCCCCTCGACCGTCGTCTACGAGGATGACCAGGTCATCGCGTTCGACGACCTCAATCCCCAGGCGCCGGTCCACACGCTCGTGATCCCCAAGAAGCACTACAGTGACATCGCCGATAACGTGCCCGCCGAGACCATGGGCGCCATGGCCCACGCCATCCAGGAGGTCGCCAAGGCCAAGGGTCTGGAGGACGGTTTCCGCGTCATCTCCAACAAGGGCGTCAACGCCGGTCAGACCGTCATGCACTTCCACATGCACGTCCTCGGCGGCAAGAACCTGGGCGAGAACCTCATCTGAGGGCGCTTTTTCCTTGCAATGAAACGGAAGCTCAAGCACCGATAACTTATATATCAACGCAATAAACCCGAGCGCGAGGGCGTTTGGGTTTATTATTGAAGCGTATGTAACCTGGCGGCGCCACACCGCCTGTTAGTAGGGAGACACATGAACGTTCTGGTCGTCAACGCAGGATCTTCGACGCTTAAGTATCAGGTCATCGATACCAAGTCCCACAAGGTGTCCGCAAAGGGCTCCTGCGAGCGCGTCTGCTTTACCGGCGGTACCTTCACCCACGCTGCCAACGGTTCCAAGAAGGTGACCGAGAACATCGAGTTCCCCGACCACAAGGTCGCCATCGAGGTCGTCCTGAAGGACCTCGAGGCCAACGGCGTCAAGATCGAGGGCATCGGCCACCGTATCGTTCAGGGCGGTTGGTACTTCGGCGATTCCTCCCTCGTCGACGAGGACGTCCTCGCCAAGATCCGCGAGGTCGCTCCGCTCGCCCCGCTGCACAACAACCCCGAGGCCAACGTTATCGAGTACTGCCTGGAGCAGTATCCCGACCTGCCCAACGTCACGGTCTACGACACTGCTTTCCACTTCAATATGCCCGAGGTCGCCAAGACCTACGCCCTGCCCAAGGACGTCTGCGACAAGCTGCACATCCGTAAGTACGGCGCCCACGGCACCAGCTACCGTTACATCTCCAAGAAGGTCGCCGAGATGACCAACGGCGAGGCTCGCAAGGTCGTCGTGTGCCATATCGGCTCCGGTGCTTCCCTGTGCGCCATCGAGGACGGCAAGTGCATGGACACCACCATGGGTCTCACCCCGCTCGACGGCGTCATGATGGGAACTCGCTGCGGCTCTATCGACCCGGCTACCGTGTGCTACCTGCAGCGCGAGGGTGGCTACACCTTCGACGAGGTCGACGAGATGATGAACAAGAAGTCCGGCCTTTTGGCTGTGACCGGCGGCAAGACCAACGACTGCCGCAACGTCGAGGAGCTCGCCGCCGCTGGTGACCCCGATGCTCAGCTCGCCTTCGACATGTTTGTCTACAAGATTGCCGCTAAGGCAGCCGAGATGGCTACTTCTATGTGCGGTATGGACACCCTGGTCTTTACTGCCGGCATCGGCGAGCACGCTCCGGCTGTCCGCGCTGGCGTGGCCGACCGTCTGGCCTTTATGGGCGTCAAGATGGATCATGCCCGCAACGCCCTGCGTGGCGACGGCGCTTGGTGCCTGTCTGCCAAGGATTCCAAGGTCAAGATTTTCGTCATCCCCACGGACGAGGAGTTCATGATCGCCTCCGACGTCGAGCGCATCGTCAACGGCAAGTAATTGCAAAAGGGGAGGGGCTGGACGACCGAGCGCCGTTCGGCCCCTCTTTTGTGCTCGTTGGGCGATATGCCTGATAGCTAGTTATCAAGGTGTGATAACTTCTTATTAACATGCGGCCGCCTTAAGGGGTCTGCGTCGACCGTATTGCACTGCAAAGGAGTCTCATGAACGTACTTGTTGTTAACGCCGGCAGCTCAAGCCTCAAATATCAGCTTTTGGATACCGATACTCGCGAGGTTTTCGCCAAGGGCAACTGCGAACGTATCGGTTCGGACATGGGCATCTTTGGCCACTCCGAGAACGGTGGCGCCAAGCAGACCGAGGAGGTCCCCTTCCCGGATCATCGTTCGGCTATCGCGCGTGTGCTCGAGGAGCTCGAGAAGACCGACTTTACGATCGATGGCATCGGCCACCGTATCGTTCAGGGTGGCTGGCACTTCGATGATTCCGCGGTCGTCGACGACGAGGTCATGGCTAAGATTCTCGAGGTGGCCCCGCTCGCCCCGCTGCACAATTACGGCGAGGCCGCAGCAATCGAGTATTGCCGCGAGAAGTATCCGGAGCTGCCCAACGTCGCCGTCTTCGATACCTCGTTCCACATGACCATGCCCGAGGTCGCCTACACCTACGCGCTGCCCAAGGACGTGTGCGACAAGTACCACGTCCGCAAGTACGGCGCGCACGGCACGAGCCACCGCTATGAGTGGATGATGGCCAAGGAGATCCTGGGCTCGCGCTGCCACCGTCTGCTTTCGTGCCATCTGGGCAACGGCGCTTCGCTCGCCGCCATCGAGGACGGCGTGTGCCGCGATACCACGATGGGCCTCACGCCGCTCGATGGCCTGATGATGGGCACCCGTTGTGGTTCCATCGACCCGGCCACCGTGTGCTACCTGCAGCGCGAGGGCGGCTACAGCTACCAGGAAGTCGATGACATGATGAACAAGCAGTCTGGTCTGCTTGCCATCTCGGGCATCTCCAACGACGCCCGCGACATCCGCACGCGCGCCTCCGAGGGCGACGAGCGCTGCCTGCTCGCCTTCGATATGTTCGCCTATAAGGCCATGCAGCAGGCCGGTTCCATGATCGCTTCCATGGCGGGCGTGGACACCATCACCTTTACCGCCGGCATCGGCGAGAACGACTGGTCGATCCGCAAGGCCTTCTGCGACTGCTTTGAGTGGCTGGGCGTACGCATCGACAACAACAAGAACCGCGAGGCCGTGGGCAACGGCCCGCAGGTCATCAGTGCCGCCGGTTCCGCCGTCACGGTCATGGTCATCCCCACCGACGAGGAATACATGATCGCCCACGACGTCGAGCGCCTGACCAAGAACAACTAAGGCGCGCATTTGCAAGTAAACGAAAGGCCTCCAGAGCAACAGCTCCGGAGGCCTTTTTGCTAGCAGGTGGAAATTCCAGTCCCAAAGTGACCATCGCCGGCAACGCTTGCACTTCCAGCAACGGAACCCGACCATTCAGATTTTTAGCTCCAGCTCGTAGCCAAGCCGCCGTCCACTCCAGATGCCCTGAATGCCATGTGACGGCAGGGACCCTACAGGGTAAAGCTCTGAAAACTTTCCGCAGGACGCATGAAACCCCCGCCGCACGAAGTGCGCAGCGGGGGTTTCATGCATGTCCGAGGACGTTTTCAGAGCTTTACCCTGTAGGGTCCCGAGGGGATATGTTCGCTACTCAGCCATCTGAGCCTGGACGGCGGTGATGGCCACGACACCCACGATGTCGTCGGCCGAGCAGCCGCGCGAAAGGTCGTTAACCGGCTTGGCGATGCCCTGCAGGATGGGGCCGTAAGCGTCGGCGCCAGCGAAGCGCTGGACCAGCTTGTAGCCGATATTGCCTGCCTCGAGGTCGGGGAACACCAGCACGTTGGCCTTGCCGGCAACGGAGGAGCCGGGAGCCTTGAGCTGGGCGACGGTGGGGACGATAGCGGCATCGAGCTGCAGGTCGCCGTCGATGGCGAGCTCGGGAGCCTTCTCCTTGCAGAACTTCACGGCCTCTTGGACCTTCTTGGCGACCTCGCCGCCGGCGGAGCCCATGGTGGAGTAGGAGAGCATGGCCACGTGCGGCTCAACGTTGCCCATGAAGGTGGACCAGGAGTGAGCGGAGGCGATGGCGATCTCGGAGAGCTCGTCGGAGGACGGGTTGATGTTGAGGCCGCAGTCGGCGAAGATCAGCGTGCCGTCGGTGCCGAACTGCGGGGTGTCGGTGCACATCACGAAGAAGGCCGAGACCAGCTTGGTGCCCGGGGCGGTCTTGAGGATCTGCAGCGCGGGGCGCAGGGTGTCGGCGGTAGAGTGGCAGGCGCCGGAGACCAGGCCGTCGGCATCGCCCATCTTGACCATCATGGTGCCAAAGTAGGTGGCGTCCATCACCTGGGCGCGAGCCTGCTCGATGGTAACGCCCTTCTTGGCGCGGAGCTCAGCAAACTTCTGCGCGTACTCCTCGTGCTTCTCGGCATTGCGCGGGTCGATGACGGTAGCGCCGGGGACGTTGATCTCGTCGGGGTTGCCCAGGATGACGATTTTTGCCAGGCCCTCCTCGATGATTTTGGTGGCCGCGACGATAGTGCGCGGATCCTCGCCCTCGGGCAGGACGATCGTCTTAAGGTCGGCCTTGGCGGCAGACTTCATACGGTTTAGGAAATCGCTCATGTTACTCCTTACAAGCGTTTCGCTAAGCTCCAGGCGCCCGGCTATCCACGAATAAACCCGCTGCTAGCGGGTTTACCTTTCAATTATGTACGCCGCGGTGCTTGAGCTTTCCTTGTGTGGCAAGCTCATTATAGGACGCATTAGCGCTATAATCGCTCTGATAAATATGTCTCGAAGAATGTTCGAGAAAAGCCCAGCTAACGAGCCCGTGGCTTTTGACAAGGAGTATCGATGCAGATTACCTCAGGCCTGCCTGAAGGCTTTAACGCCGGCGCATACGACATGATTGTCGTCGGTGCTGGATATGCCGGTGCCGTTTGCGCCCGCCGTCTCGCCGAGACCATCGGCTATCGTGTTGCCGTTTTGGAGCGCCGTAGCCACATTGCGGGCAATGCCTATGACTGCACTGACGAGGCCGGAATCCTGATCCACGAGTACGGTCCGCATATCTATCACACTTTTAACGAGCGCGTGCACAATTTCCTGTCGCGCTTTACCAAGTGGACGGATTATCAGCACAAGGTGCTCGCCAACATCAACGGCACCCTTATGCCCGTACCCTTCAACCATGCGAGTCTCAAGCTCGCCTTTGGTGACGAGCGCGGCGAGGAGCTGTACCAGAAGCTCGTGGAGACCTTTGGCAAGGATGTCAAGGTGCCCATTATGGAGCTGCGTAAGAAGAACGACCCGGATCTTGCCGAGGTCGCCGATTACGTCTACGAGAACGTCTTTTTGCATTACACCATGAAGCAGTGGGGCCAGACGCCCGACCAGATCGACCCCTCGATCACCGGCCGCGTCCCCGTCTTTGTGGGCGATGACGATCGCTACTTCCCGCAAGCTCCCTTCCAGGGCATGCCGCAGGAGGGCTACACGGCGCTCTTTGAGCACATGCTCGACCACGACCTGATCGACGTGTTCTGCGACGTGGACGCCCGTGACCTCTTTGAAATCGACGAGACTACCGTCAAGATCGACGGCAAGGTCTATGGTGGCGAGATCGTCTACACCGGTCCGCTCGATGAGCTGTTCAATCTCGATCTGGGCGCGCTACCGTACCGCACGCTCGACATGAAGTTCGAGACGCTCGATATGGACCAGTTCCAGCCCGTGGGCACCGTCAACTACACCACGAGCGAGGACTACACGCGCATCACCGAGTTCAAGAACATGACCGGTCAGGTCCTGCCCGGCAAGACCACCATCATGAAGGAGTACTCCAAGGCCTATACGCCCGACTCGGACGAGACGCCGTACTACGCCATTCTTGAGCCCGAGAACCGTGAGCTCTATGAGCGCTATCTTGAGCGCGTCCAAAACCTGACGAACTTCCACCCGGTGGGTCGTCTGGCCGAGTATCGTTACTACGATATGGACGCTGTGACCAATTCCGCCCTCGATCTTTCGGATGAGATTATCGCCTGCCATGCATAAAGTCATAACATTCGGTATTCCCTCGTATAACGCCGCCAAGGACATGGACCATTGCATTACCTCCATCTTGGAGGGGAGCAATTACGCCACCGATATCGAGATTATCGTGGTGGACGACGGCTCCAAGGACGAGACGGCCGCCAAGGCCGACGAGTGGGAGGCCCGTTATCCTGGAATCATCCGCGCGGTGCACCAGGAGAACGGCGGTCACGGTATTGCCGTCCTTTCGGGTCTGCGCGAGGCGCAGGGCACCTACTACAAGGTTGTTGATTCGGACGACTGGCTTGACGGCGCTGCCCTTTCGACCATGCTGTCGATTCTGCGTGGCTTTGAAGAGCGCGACCAGCGCGTTGACTTGTTTATCTCGAACTACGTGTACGAGAAGGTTTACGAGGGCACGCATACCGCTATTGGCTACAAATTTGCCCTGCCACGCAAAAAGATTTTCTCTTGGGACCAGATCGGACACTTCCGTCCCGATCAAAATCTGCTCATGCACAGCCTGTGCTATCGCACCGATGTACTGCGCGAGTCCAATCTGCCTATGCCGGCACACACGTTCTACGTGGATAATATCTACGCTTACGTGCCGCTGCCGCGCTGCAAGACCATGTACTACGCCGACATCGACCTCTATCGCTACTTTATCGGTCGCGAGGGCCAGAGCGTCAATGAGGCCACGATGGTCAAGCGCTTGGGTCAGCAGTTCCGCGTAACGCGCATCATGATGGAATCGTTCCACCTGTACCAGGACGTTGAGTCCTCGCGTCTGCGTTCGTACATGATGGGCTACTTCACCATGATGATGGCGATTTGCTCGGTGCTCACCAAGCTTTCCGAGGAAGATTGTGCCGATGAGCGCCTGAAGACGCTGTGGAAGGACCTGAAGGAGTACGACGAGCGCATGTATCGTCGCGCTCGCTACGGCGTGGTCGGATTCTTTACCAACCTGCGTGGACGGGCCGGAGACAAAACCACACTCGGCCTATACCATCTTGCCTCTAAGATCTTCAAATTCAACTAACTGTTGAGTAATCGCTGCTGATAGGTTGACTGGGCCCCTTGGCCTTTAGTTTGCTACTGCGAACAGTCCTGCTCGCACGGAAAGCACATTAAGTGCTTTCCGGCTCGTGCGGAACTTGTATCAAACTAAAGGCCAAGGGGCCTCTGCTATAAGAATCGATTGTCAGACTGTCTGAATTTGAAGATCTTAGACGCGCGGTACACAGGGGCCTGGGCTGAAAGGAATTAAGTTGGTAGTCGGTCGGGGACGGGCGGGCGTTACGTTTGTCGCGAGTTCCGCACGAGCCGAAGAGCACTTAATGTGCTCTTCGTGCGAGCCAGGACTGTAGAGCAGCAAACATAACCAAGACCCACCGGGCAACCGGTCGAGTAAGGTTACTTCGCGGCACCCGGGATTCCGTGGGAGGTTTTGGCGGTTTTGGCTCCGTTTACGATGGCGGTTTGCAAAGCCCTTACGGCGAGCATGCCCAACAGGTCCAAGGGAACGGTGGTGCTTGCCTGGGCTCCCAGCTTGCCGCTGGCGAGGGTGTAGATGGTGTCGCCGTCGTTCGTGGTGTGCGTGGGGCGGATGGCGTGCGCATAGGCGTCTGCTGCCATTTGGGAGACCTTGGTGGCCTGCGCCTTGGTGAGCTCAACGTTGGTGACGATGCAGCTGATGGTGGTGTTGGTGCGGTCGAGCGGCATCTGCATGGAGCCGGCGGCGGCAAAAGCGGCGAGCTCCATGTCGACGATCTGGTCGCTGTCTGCTGCAGCGCGCATGCCAGCGACCCATTCACCGGTGAAGGGGTCGACGACATTGCCGCAGGCGTTGACCGAGACCACGGCGCCCACCTTAACGGGGCCGAGTGCCACGGCGGCAGCGCCAAGGCCGGCCTTCATGCAGGTGGCGGGTCCCATGAGCTTGCCCACGGTGGCACCGGTGCCGGCGCCTACGTTGCCCTGCTCGAGCGTGGTGGGGGTGTTGTCTAGCGCCTCGCGCACGGCGGAGATGCCAGCCTCAATGTCGGGGCGTACGGTGGGGTCGCCAAAGGCGAGGTCGAAGATGCAGCTAGAGCAAACGATGGGCACCTGCGTGGGACCGACGGGAAGGCCGATGCCGCGGCTCTCGAGCTCGCGGGCGACGCCGCTTGCGGCCTCCAGACCAAAGGCCGATCCACCCGAAAGGCAGACGGCGTGGACCTTGTCCACGGTGTTCTCGGGACGCAGCAGGTCGGTCTCGCGCGATGCCGGGGCACCGCCGCGAACGTCAACACCGCCGGTGGCGCCCTCGGGTGCCACGATTACGGTGCAGCCGGTGCCGGCCTCCTCGTCCGTATAGTTGCCAAAGCAAAAGCCATCGACATCGCAAACGTCAATGGCCTCAAGCAGTGTGTCCATGTTTTACTCCTATCGGTTTTCCGCCGGGCCTTATGCCCGGTCGGGATCCGTACGGTACGCCAAAATTGTAGGCGCCGGGGGATACCCAGCGCCAGATGCAATTACGATAGTTTTTGAATCGCACGCGCGACGCGAGCGATGGGCAGACCCACCACGTTGTAAAAGTCGCCCGAAATATCGTGCACGAGCATACGCCCGCCGACGCCTTGGATGCCGTAGGCGCCTGCCTTGTCCATGGGCTCGCCCGAGGCGACATAGCGCTCAATCTGCTCGTCGGTGAGCTCATAGAACGTCACGTCGGTCACATCGACAAACGACAAGCTCTCGGCGGCGTGCGGGGCTGTGACGTCTCCGGCTCTAACGATGCAGACGCCGGTTGCGACCTGGTGCGTGCGCCCCGAGAGCTCGTGGAGCATGGTGCGGGCTTCGTCCTCGTTTGCCGGCTTGCCCAAAAGCTTGCCATCGAAGGTGACGATGGTGTCGGCCGCGATGGTCAGCTCATTGGGCTCGGCGTGCTCGGCGGCAACGGCGGCAGCCTTGGCGCGAGCTAAGCGCTCAACAAGCGTAAGCGGGGTCTCGTCATCAAAAGGAGTCTCGTCGATGTCAGCGGGAATGACGCGGATGTCGTAGCCCGCTTCGCGCATCAACTCGATGCGGCGCGGTGATTGCGAAGCCAAAATCATAGCTGAATGCCCTCGGCAACCTTCTCGACAGCCTTGTCGCCGGCGAGCGTACGCAGCAGCTCAAGCGCAAAGGGGAGCGACTGGGCCATGCCGCTGGCGGTGATGATGTTGCCGTCGTGCGTGACCTTGTCGCCGGTATAGGCGCCCTCGGGGAAACTCTTCTCAAAGCCGGGGAAGCACGTGGCGTGGCGTCCCTCGAGCAGGTCAAGCTCACCCAGGATAAACGGGGCGGCGCAGATGGCGGCGACGTGCTTGGTCGCGGCGAAATCGCAGACTACGTCGCAGACGCGCTGGTCGGCGCGCAGGTTAGTGGCGCCGGGCAGACCGCCGGGCAGCACGACGCAGTCATACTCGTCAAAGTTAATCTCGTCAAAGAGTGCGTCGCAAGTTACGGGAATCTGCAGCGAGCTTACGACCTCGCGCGTGGGCATGATCGAGACGAGCGTGGCGCGCACACCGCCGCGACGCATGACATCGACCATGGTCAGGCATTCAATCGTTTCAAAGCCATCGGCGGCAAGAACGGCAACGCTGGGCATAAGGGTTCCTTTCAAAAAGCGGCATACAATTAGCCGTCTTATACCCCGAAGACCTCCGCTTGCCACGCTCGATTTCCCAATGATTTTCTGAGCAATGATTAAGCGGCTAGTTGCGCCTAAGGTGGACGACGGTCTCGCAGTGGAAGGTTTGTGGGAACAGGTCGACTGGCGTGATCTTTACGGGGGAGAAGGTGCCTTCTTCGACAAAGCGTTTGAGATCGCGCGCCAGGGTGGCCGGGTCGCAGCTCACGTAGGCGACATCGCGGGCACTCGTGCTGGCGATAAGGCCGATCGCCTCGGGGGCGAGGCCTGCGCGCGGCGGGTCGACCACCAAGATGTCGGCATCCTGGTCGGGGAACTCGCGCACCGCGTCTCCGCCAATGACGTCGACGTTATCAAGCTTGTTGATTTCCAGGTTACGGCGTAGATCGCGCACGGCGGGGCCGTAGGCCTCGACGGCAGCGACAAAGTCGCAGCGGCGGGCGAGCGGCAGGGTAAAGGTGCCGGCACCGCAGTACAGGTCCACGGCAAGCTCGTCTTCCTGCGGGTCGAGCGCTTCCATGACAAGATCGATCAAAATCTCGGCACCCTTGGTGTTGACCTGGAAAAAAGACGGGGCAGACAAGCGCATCTGATCCTCGGCGATATTCTCGGTCCATGAGCCCTCTCCGGCGAGCATTTCGACCTTGGAGACACGGCGGGCCTTCTTTTCGCCCTTGCTCATCACGCGTACGATGCTCGTAGGATGAGCGGCGTCCGCCAGCACGCGGGAGACCTGCGAGCGCGGAAAAGAGCCTGTGGGCGTCCAGAGTGCGACCTCGAGTGCCTTGGTGCGGCGCGATGCGCGAATGCCCACGCGTTCGAGCCCCAAGTCATGGCTGCCGCTTAGATAGTTGAGTGCGCCGACGACCGATTTGAGTGCCTTCGGGAAGCGCTTATCGAACAGCGGACACATATCGACGGTCACGATTTTGCTGGGGTCGACACCGTGCATGCCAAGGCGCACGCGACCGTTGACGACGGTCGGTTCGAGCTCGATTTTATTGCGGTAGCCCCAGTCGTCCTTGGTGTGGCAGATGGGCTGTACCAACTCATCTGCCAGCTCAGGAGCGAACTTGCCGATGCGCTCGAGCGTGGAGCGCAGGTTTTGCTCCTTGGCGGCGAGCTGTGCCGTGCGTGAGAGATTGCCCCACGAGCAGCCGCCGCAGATGCCCACGAAGGGGCAGGGAGGCTGAATGCGATTGGGGCTTGGCTCCAGAATCTCGGTGGTGCGGGCGCGCATGAATGACTTGCCGTCCTGTACGACCTCGGCCTCGACGGTGTCGCCTGCCACGGCACCCTGCACAAAGACGGCCTTGCCGTTGTCGGCGTGCGCCAGCCCGTCGGCGCCGTAGGTCATCGATTCTATAGTGAGCTTCATATTCCTGCCTGTCATTCGCGTTGTTGTTCGCACCATGGTAGCAGGGAAAAGCGCCCCGCATCCGAGGCTTTCCTCAAATGCGGGGCGCTTCTACAAACTGCTTCTACAAACGACTATTTCGTCTTGCCGGTAATGAGCGTCTTAAGACCCAGGCCGATCAGACCCAGGCCCATGCGCACGCGGCCGGGGCGATGGCGCTCGATGGCCTTGGTCTTGCCAGCGGGCTTATCGCGACGGGCGCTCGTCTCGGGTGCGGGCTTGGTGACCTGCGGATCGGGCTGAGGTGCAGGTGCAGGCTCGGGCTCAATGACGGTCGCCTGGACCTCTTGGACCTTGGGTGCTACTGGCTGCGGCTCGGCCTCGGAGGCAGGTTCCGCCTCAATGACGGGCTCGGGCGCGGCCTCGGCGTTGCGATAGGCGCGCTCCAGCAGGGCTTCCTGTGAGTTGAAGGGTTTCTCACCCTCTGCACGCTCCACGGGGACCCAGGTGCCGTCGCTCGTGAGGCGGCGGGCCTTCACGTTGTCGCGCAGCTGCATGCCCATATACTCGTGCACCAGGGCGCGGCAGGTGGGGTCGAGCACGGGGAAGGCAATCTCCACGCGGTGCTCGGTGTTGCGCGTCATCATGTCTGCCGAGCTCAGGTAAATCATGTCCGAGTCCACGCCGAAAGCATAGACGCGCGCGTGCTCCAAAAAGCGTCCGACGATGGAGCGGACATGCACGTTCTCGGTCTTGCCCGGAACACCGGGCTTGAGGCACGAGATGCCGCGGATGATCATGTCCACGCGCACGCCGGCACACGATGCCTCGGCGATCTTGTCGATAACCTCGCGGTCGGTCAGCGAGTTGAGCTTAAAGAACACGCGGGCGGGCTCGCCGGCAAGGGCGCGCTGGATCTCGCGGTCAAGCCCGCGCATGATGAGCGGTTTCAGTCCGACGGGCGCCACACCCAGGAAGCGGTAGTCGCCGCGCAGGTTGCCCAGCGACAGGTTGCGGAAGAACAGGTTGGCGTCCTCGCCGATGCCGGGATGGGCTGTCATGAGCATAAAGTCGCTGTAGAGTTTGGCCGTCTTCTCGTTAAAGTTGCCGGTGCCCAAAAGTGTGAGGCGCGTTAGCGCCATGCCCTCGCGATAGGTGAGCTGGCAGATCTTTGAGTGGCATTTAAAGCCCTCGGAACCATAGATGACGGTGCAGCCGGCCTCTTCCAGGCGCTCGGCCCACTCGATGTTGTTCTGCTCGTCAAAGCGTGCGCGGAGCTCCATGAGCACCGTGACCTCTTTGCCGTTCTCGGCAGCATCGATCAGCGACTCGCATAGGCGGCTCTGCTTGGCCACGCGGTAGAGCGTGATGCGCAACGAGATGCACTCGGGGTCATAGGCGGCCTCGTGCACCAGGTCCAAGAACGGGTTCATGGCCTCATAGGGATAAAAGAGCAGCTTGTCGTGCTGCAGCACCTGCTCGCGGATGGAGCGGGTCATGTCGATTGTGGGGTTGGGCTGCGGCTTAAACGGCGTAAAGAGCAGCTCGTTGCGCAGGTGCTCGGGAATCTTGCCCTCAATGCCAAAGACGTAGCCCAGGTTGAGCGGGATATCGCAGGTAAAGACCGAGCGACGCGAAAGCTCGAGCGCCTTGCGGATAGTCTTGAGCGTCGCCTTCTCGAGCGATCCCGAGACCGCGAGCACTACCGGCTGCAGGCGCAGGCGCTTCTTGAGAATGCGCTTCATGTGCTGGCGGTAGTCCTCTTCCTCCTCGACGCCCTCGCCGTCCGGATCGATGTCAGCGTTGCGGGTGACGCGGATCAGCGCACGATCCAGCGGCTTATAGGAGCCAAAGCAGCTGTCCAGGCAGGCGAGGATGACGTCCTCGAGCAAGATGTAGGAGTAGGTGCCGGTGGGCGAGGGGATCTCGACCACGCGGTTCATCGAGGCGGGAATCTCGATAAGGCCCAGCAGGCTCTCCTCGTCGGTGGCACCGTCCAGACCACAGGCCAGATAGAGCGCGCCATTGCGCAGGTTGGGGAAGGGGTGGCGAGGATCGATGACCAGCGGCGAGATGACCGGTGACACGTAGGCCTGGAAGTAGCGGGTTACAAAGGTGCGCTCCTCGGGCGTAAGCGAATCGATGCGGGCGCGGTGAACGCCCAGAGCGTCGAGCTTGCCCTCGATGCTCTTAAAGATGGACTCCCAACGGGTAAGGAGCCCGGGCATTTCGGCCATGACAGCATCGACCTGTTCGGAGGCGGTCATATTGCTCTTGTTGTCGACAGGTTGTTTTTTGAGCTCCGCCAGATCGGACAGGCCGCCCACGCGCACCATAAGGAACTCGTCGAGGTTGGACTCGAAGATCGAGACGAACTTTAGTCGCTCGAATAACGGAACGGTTTCGTCGAAGGCTTCGTCGAGCACGCGGTTGTCAAAGCGTAGCCAGCTGAGCTCTCGGTTTTGCGTGTACGAGAAGTCGCGCGGCGGTTTGCGCAGCTTTGCGGCGGCTTGCTTCTTTTCGATTTTGCTCGGCATATGCATCTGTCCGTTCAGTCCCCACAAGGGACGGTAGCCTAACACTAATCACTATTGTCTCAATTTAGTCGACCGCTGGCACGGACGTATCGCGTGAACGGTATCTTTACCTACTTCTTACGCTGACAAGTCATAGGACTGACGTCCTGCTCGTCTGCAAGCGGTCTATATCCTCACTCAACTGGTACGTAAGTGTGAATAAGAATGATGGATAGCTGAATATCATTGAATGCAGGCGGAAACGTAAACAAACATCATTTATATACATAAAACCGATTTAGCTATGCAATTCTGAATCAAAAGTTTAGAGATGCAATTGCAAATGGTTTTTAGGAAAAAAGAGCGTTTACCTTAGAAAAGTTACTTTAGAACGCCGAAGTACATTATGGGCGAATCTCGTGCGATATACCGTTCATCGCACTTTGTTGACCGTTCGGGGGCGAGGTGGAATTGCGGGTGGAATTTGGATATAACTAGAGCTGTCAGCAAGCAGCGTCCGCTATGGAAGGGCGCTGAGAGATTCGGCCGAAAGGCCCGAAAGAAAGGTAGGAGGCCATGACGAAAGGTCTGCACGTGCCTTCCGAGATCGGCAAGCTCAGGAAGGTCTGCCTGCACCGTCCCGGCGACGAGCTCCTCAACCTGCCGCCCGA
>CABURR010000006.1 GCA_902493985.1 uncultured Collinsella sp.
CCGAAAGGCGCGTGCCGGGCTTGAGCTCGGCATAGATGATCTTGGAGCGCAATGCGTTGTATGCCTGATCTTGCAGGCTCTGATAATGCTGGTGCTGTTCCATAAAGCCCTCGGATAAGCCCTCGGTTAGTCGAATACCACCATGCAATACTATCGCATCCCCCGCCCCCTCATAAGTTGCGGTGGAATAGTTCCTGCTCAAAGCCTTCAGCAGCAAAAACAGGAACTATTCCACCGCAACTTCCAACAGTCTTTTTGGGACGTGGCTTTTTTGGCTACCCTGAGCCGCAGGTCGGCCCCTTGCCACAAAAGGGGCCCATCTACTACGTTAACGCGGAGAGCCCAGACCATGCTGAAAAGTGCGAAAACAAAACCGCTGGTAGAGAGCTTGTCGATTTTCGAAAAAGCCGACTATGGTTGACCCCTGCGGCTTAAACGTAGTAGATAGGCCCTTTTCGTGGCGCAGCACTACTGCACCCCAAATTGGCACCCCGAGCCCTCGTGAGTTGCCAACAAGCTGTTCGCCCAGCGCTTTATCCGCGCGGCATTTGGAAAATAGCACCACCGCAAAACCCGCGAGTAGCGCTTACTTTGCTATATCTCACTATACTTTGCTATATCTTGCTATACTTTGCTATATCTTGAGCAAAGGTGGCTCACATGCAATCAAACCCTTTTAAGCCCACAGCAGGTAAAACACCTCCCACGATCATCGGCCGCGAAGATGTGCTCGAAGAATTCAATGAGGGCCTCGTCAACGGGCCTGGTGCCCCGGGGCGCCTAATGCGCATAGCCGGCGTCCGTGGAACGGGCAAGACGGTCCTCCTTGACGAGTGCTCACGTTTGGCGCAAAGCCGTGGCTGGACAGTCATAAAAGAGGTCACAACCGAGGGACTTTGCCAGCGCATTCTCGAACAGCTGCAGCCCAAATTCCAGGCCAAACACGCCAGATTTGAGCCCACCGTAGCTGGCATATCCATCGGCAGCATAGACATTGAGCGAATCGGCCCATCGCTACGCGACGCCATGAGACAGACAATATCCAAGAATGGAAATGGCCTGCTCATCACTCTCGACGAGGTTCAAGACGCAGAGCTCGATGAGGTCCGAACGCTCTCCATTGCGATTCAGCAGGTTATCGGCGAAGACCTTGATATCGCCTTTGTTTTTGCGGGGCTGCCTTCGATGATTGAAAGCATCATCAACGGAAAGACACTTGCGTTTTTGCGCCGTGCCCTCCCCTTTGACCTGAAGGCTGTGGCAGTAACCGAAGTGTCGTACTCCCTCGAGGAAACCATTGAAGCGTCTGGCATGGAGTTGCAGCCAGGTATTGCCGGCCAACTTGCCGAGGCAACGCAAGGTTATCCTTTCATGATCCAACTCGTTGGATACTACGCATGGCAGTTGGCGAGACGCGCACATACAGCGATTATTGGAGAAGAAGAAGCCGAGCGCGGCATTGCAACGGCACGCGAACGCTTCTGCGCCATGGTGATTGAGCCCGCGCTGCAGCGCATTCCGCCCACGTGCATCGCTTATCTGCTAAGCATGGCGTCTTTGGGGCAAACGAGCTCGAGCAGCATGGTTGCCGATGCCCTAAACAAAACGCCTCAACAGGTGAGCTCCGTCCGCAGCCGCCTGTTAAGAGAATCGATTATCGAGGCTCCTTCGTACGGCAAGGTCTCATTTGCCATCCCCTACATGCGCGACTACCTCTGCGAACACAAAGCCGAACTGGAAGTTGAACTGTAGAAACGGCAACTGCCCCGCAAGACGAAAACCGTTTTCATACGGATTTAAAGCAGACGTAAACGGTTTTCGTCTTGATTTGCGTCCGAAATTAAGACGTAAATTGCGCTTTCGTACGCTTATTACCAGACGCAAACTGTTTTCGTTCGGCTATGCGTCCCCAATCCAGACGAAAAAGGCCCCGAGCTCGTGTGAGCTCGGGGCTCTTTGTGCCGCACATCTATGAGAGGGAATCGATGCGCCCGGGCGCTACTCCATATAGCCACCCTGAATGGCGGAAACTGCATGCTCGGTAAAGAACTTGAGCGTGCCGGAGGTATAGCGATTAGCCTTGGGCTTCCAAGCGGCTCGGCGCTCGGCCAGGACGGCGTCGACCTCGGCCGGCTCCATCTCCTTGCCGGCGATGCCCACAATAGACAGCGAGCGCTCGGGGATGTTGATCTGGATAAGGTCGCCCTCCTCGATCAGGGCAATCGGGCCGCCCACGGCAGCCTCGGGCGAAACGTGACCGATAGCCGGGCCCTTGGAAGCGCCGGAGAAGCGACCGTCAGTGATCAGAGCAATGCTCGCGCCCAGCTCGGGGTCGCTGGCGATAGCCTCAGTGGTGTAGAACATCTCGGGCATGCCGGAACCCTTGGGGCCCTCATAACGAATGATGACGGCGTCGCCGGGCTTGACCTCGTGCGTCAGGACGGCGTGGATAGCGTCCTCCTCACAATCGAACGGGCGAGCCTTAAGCGTGGCCTGGAACATCTCGCGCGGAACAACCGTGTGCTTGACGACGGCGCCCTCGGGGGCAAGGTTGCCGTGGAGGATGGCGATAGAGCCGTCGGTACCAAAAGCCTGGTCAAACGGGCGAATGATGTCCTCGCGCTTGAGGTTCCACTTCTCCAGGTAGCGGCCGCACTTCTCGTAGTAGCCGTTGTTCTTAAGGTCCTCGAGGTTTTCGCCGAGAGTCTTGCCGGTGACGGTCATGACATCGAGGTGAAGCATCGACTTGATCTCCTCCATGATGCGCGGCAAGCCACCTGCATAGTAGAAGAACTGCGCCGGCCACTCACCTGCGGGACGGACGTTGAGCAGGTAGTGGGCACCACGGTGCAGACGATCGAAGTCGTCAGCGGACATCTCGATGCCAAACTCGCGGGCAATCGCGGGGATATGCAGCAGCGAGTTGGTGGAGCCCGAAATGGCGCCATGGACCATAATGAGGTTCTCGAAGGACTCCTTGGTCACGATGTCGCGCGGGCACAGGTTGTGCTCGGAGAGCCACACGGACTGGCGGCCGGCCTCGCGTGCAAACTCGCGCAGGTCGGAGCTGGTAGCGGGCAGCAGGGCCGTGCCGGGGAGCATAAGGCCCAGGGCCTCGGCCGTGACCTGCATGGTCGACGCGGTGCCCATAAACGAGCAGGCGCCGCAGCTGGGGCAGGCGTTATGCTTGGCGAACTCAAGCTCCTCGCGGGAGATCTCGCCGCGCTCGTAGCGGGCAGAAATCGCGCCGAGCTGCTCCAGGGTCAACAGATCGGGACCGGCATCCATGACACCGCCGGTAACGACGATGGAGGGGATGTTGATGCGGCCCATGGCCATGAGGTTCGCAGGCAGGCCCTTATCGCAGCTGGCGACAAAGACGCCGGCGTCGAACGGGGTGGCCGTGGCATGAATCTCGATCATGTTGGCGATCATGTCGCGGCTGGGCAGCGAGTAGTTAATGCCGTCGTGGCCCTGGGCCTCGCCGTCGCAGATATCGGTGCAGAAGTAACGGGCACCGTGACCGCCTGCCTCGGCAACGCCAGCACGGACCTCCTCGACCAGCTCAAACAGGCCAGCAGAACCCGGGTGCGAGTCGCCAAAGGTCGACTCGATGATGACCTGCGGCTTGTCCAGGTCCTCGATCGTCCAGCCGGAGCCCAGACGCAGCGGGTCCATCTCGGGGCTGATGGTGCGAAACTTGCCGGAACGCGGCTGCAGCTTGGCAACCAAGTCGGCTGCCTCCTGCTGAATCTGTGCCTTGGTCTTCTCGTCCATGATGCTCTCCTCTTTTGATTTGAACGGTTGTACCAATCGTTGGTTAATGAATCAGGTGTAAATGGGTACCGAGCGATGCACTCGGCAAAAGATGCTTAACTACGCGAACTAGGCGAAGAACGAAATCACCAAGGCGCAGGCAAGACCCGAAAGGCCGATGAGCGTCTCCATAACGGTCCAGGACTTGAGGGTTGTCTTCTCGTCAATCTCCAGGAACGAGGAGCACATCCAAAAACCGGCATCGTTGACGTGCGAGAGGGCCGTGGCACCGCCGCAGATAGCAAGACAGATAGCGGCGCGCATGAGTACTGAGGCTCCGGCAACCGCGGGCATGGCGGCCATAATGCCCGATGCCATGGTCATAGCGACGATGGAGCTGCCAACAGAGGCGCGCACCATGACGGCAATCAAAAAGGCGACGACCGCCAGGGGCAGCGGAGAGGCCTCGAGCACGGGACCGATGACCTGGCCCAGGCCGCAGTCCTGCAGCATCCAGCGGATCACGCCGCCGCAGGCAATGACCAGCAAGATCATGCCGACTGGCTTAAGCGAACGGTCGAGCAGAGCCTTGAGCTCGGCGCCGGAGTAGCCGCGGTGCGCGCCCAGCAGATACATCGCGACGAGCGTGGCGAGCGTCAAAGCGACGAATGGCTTGCCCAGGAAGGCAAGGATCGAGGCGACCTGCTCGGGCATGGAGATGTAAGAAGACAGCGTGCCAAGCAGAATTAGGCAAAGCGGCGTGAGCACGATTGCGAGGACCATGCCAAAGGAGGGAAGCTCCTTGTCGTCACTTGCCCCCTCGGCGGAAGTGAAATGCTCGGGAACGTCCGTAAAGATGCGGCCGCCCACGTTGCGGCCCCACACGACGCCGGCTACCGCCATGGCGATGAAGGCGGTGGGGATACCGACGAGGATCATAGTGCCCAAGTCGACACCGAGCGTGCCGGCAACCAGGACCGAACCGGCCGATGGCGGCACGAACGCATAGCCAGCCGCCAGTCCCGCGAGCAAGGCGATGCCGTAGTAGAGGGTCGACTTCTTGGTCTGCGACGCCACACTAAAGGCAAGCGGGATCAAAACGACCACGCCGGCCTCAAAGAACACCGTGGTGCCGATGACCAAACCGGTAATGCCCAGCGCCCAGCTGGAGTGGCCCTGGCCAAAGGTGTCAATGAAGGTCTGGGCGATCTTCTTGGCGCCGCCGCTCTCCTCCAAAATCTGGCCAAACATCGATCCCAGGCCAATGAGCAAAGCGATGTTTTGCAGCGTGGTGCCCACGCCCTTGGTGACGGTGTCTGCCACCATATCGAGCGGCATGCCGGCTCCGATACCGATCACGAGCGCCGAGACCATCATCGACAGCACGGGATGCAGCTTGAACTTGATGATGAGCGCAAGCAGCAGCGCGATGCCCACGATGGCGGCGATAACCAACCTGGTGGGGTCTGCCATAAACGTTGGGTCTGACATCTTTCCTCCAATTCATCAGACCTTTTGAATTCGTCTGATGACTATAGCGTGTTTTGGAAAGGTCTGATGTTTCATTATTAAATTTGTCCGAAATACATCTGATGTATTTGGTAAACGGTCGTATTTGCGCTGCGAACGGTATATCTAAGCCGTCCGACTCAAATCCAGCGGCCAATATCGCATCCGTGGTGCGCTAAAATAGCTCAGATGAATTTTGTAATGAAAGGTATAGCTATGGCCCGCGCTGAATCGGGACTCCCCGAGCAGATTTCCGAGAAAATCATTCAATTGATCTTGGATGAGCATCTTGAGCAAGGCGATCGCCTGCCCAAGGAGGCCGTGCTCGTCGAGCGCCTGGGCGCCGGCAGGAGCACGGTGCGCGAGGCCATGAAGCTGCTGCAGTCGCGCAACATCGTGCGCATTAAGCAGGGCTCGGGCACCTATGTGGCCTCGAACCCCGGCGTTGCCGACGACCCGCTGGGCTTTACCTTTATCGATGACAAGCAGCGTCTGGCGCGCGACCTACTCGAGGTGCGCTTTATGATCGAGCCGCAGATTGCACGCATGGCAGCCGAGCACGCAACCAACGACCAGGTCGTCTGTATCAAAGAGCTCTGCGACGAATCCGAGCGCCTGGCCGAGGCCGGTGAGGATTACTCCGCCGCCGACACCGCGTTCCACAATGCCATTGCCGAGAGCTCCGGAAACCTCGTCGTTCCCCGCCTAATGGGCGTGCTCAAGGCGTCTGTCCCCCTGTTTATTGACGTGACCGGCAAAAAGCTGGTTGAGGAGACCATCCGCACCCACCGTGGCGTGGCCGACGCCATCGCCGCGCGCAATCCCACCGCAGCGCACGATGCGATGTATTTGCATCTGGTGTACAACCGCAACATGATTGCAGAGGGCGCGCAGGAACAGAGCAAATAGACGTCCGCACGGCAAGGGCGAGACCACCGTTTACCTTTTAAAAGTGAACGTTCACCTGTTTTTAGGAGAATCTGTCTTTTAATTCCCCCTCTTCTCCTATACTGACCTTGTATGAAAAGCAAGACTTATATAGATGAACGTTTCTTTTGAAAGGATCGCTATGTCTGATCTTATGGACAGCTTCCGCCTGGATGGCAAGGTCGCGCTCGTGACCGGCGCCACCTACGGCATTGGCATGGCCATTGCCGAGGCGCTCGGAGAGGCCGGCGCCAAAATCGCCTTTAACGCCCGTCACGCCGACAAGGTCGCCGAGGCCGAGAAGCACTACCGCGAGCTGGGCTTTGACGCTCACGGCTATGTTGCCGATGTCACCGACGAGGCCGTCGTCGCCGAGCTCATCGCCAAGATCGAGGCCGACTTTGGTACCACGCCCGATATCTTGGTCAACAACGCCGGCGTCATTCAGCGCACCCCCATGCTCGACATGAGCGCCGAGGACTTCCGTCGCGTCGTCGACATTGACCTCAACGCACCGTTTATCGTGTCCAAGGCCTGTCTGCCCGGCATGATCGCCAAGGGCCACGGCAAGATCATCAACATCTGCTCGATGATGAGTGAGCTGGGCCGCGAGACCATCGCCGGCTATGCCGCGGCCAAGGGCGGCCTGAAGATGCTCACCAAGAACATCTGCTCCGAGTTTGGCGAGGCCAACATCCAGTGCAACGGCATTGGACCCGGCTACATCGCCACGCCGCAGACCGCACCGCTGCGCGAGACGCAGCCTGACGGAAGCCGCCATCCGTTTGACCAGTTCATCATTGCCAAGACGCCGGCCGCCCGTTGGGGCACGCCCGAGGATCTGAAGGGCCCCGCCGTGTTCTTGGCTTCCGATGCATCGAACTTCGTCAACGGCCACATCCTCTATGTCGATGGCGGCATCCTCGCCTATATCGGCAAACAACCTGCTTAGGCGCTGCGCGGGCTTGAGACGGGCATCTTGCCTTTCAATCGTCGGTCGCGTACCCAAGTACGCTTCCCTCCTCTTTCAAGGCAACCTGCTCCGCCTCAAGCCCGCTCGCTCACCGCACGCCCACATTAAGGCCAATGTAATAGTTGCGGTGAAATAGTTTCTGTATAGGCCATCCATCAGGATAAATAGGAACTATTCCACCGCAAGTTAGAAATAGGAAGGTATTTCGCAATGAAAATCGCTCTGATCAATGAGAACTCTCAGAACTCCAAGAACCCCATGATCGAGGCTGCCCTTAAGAAGGTTGTCGAGCCCATGGGGCACACCGTCTTTAACTATGGTATGTATGCCGACGCCGACTCCAAGCCCCTCACCTACGTGCAGAACGGTATCCTTGCCGCCGTGCTGCTGAACTCCGGCGCTGCCGACTACGTCGTGACCGGCTGCGGCACCGGCGAGGGCGCCATGCTCGCCTGCAACTCCTTCCCCGGCGTGCTGTGCGGCCACGTTGCCGACCCGCTCGACGCCTACACCTTTGCCCAGGTCAACGATGGCAACGCCGTCGCCATGCCCTTCGCCCTCAAGAACGGCTGGGGCCAGGAGCTCAACCTCGAGTACACCTTCGAGAAGCTCTTTGGCTTTGGTTCGGGCAACGGCTACCCCGCCGAGCGCGTTGAACCCGAGCAGCGCAACAAGAAGATCCTCGACGGCGTGCGCGCTGTGACCATGCGCCCGCTCGTCGACGTCCTGGGCGAGATCGATCAGGACCTGGTGAAGGGCGCACTTGCCGGCGAGCACTTCCAGGAGTACTTCTTTGCCAACGCCACCGACGAGGCCATCATCGCCAAGGTCAAGGAGATTCTGGACCTCTAATCGCATGACTCATTGCAGCGGACGCAAGCGGCGGTCGTCCCACGTACGGGACGACCGCCGCTTTTTGCTATCTACCGACTGACGCCGCGGGGATAGGCCTCACATGCACCAAGGGGTTGACTAGAGCTCGCAAGCAACCTTGTAGCCATCGCCGATGGCGTCGCGGATGTTGCCGCACTTGTTGGCGTCACCCAGCACGTGGGTGGTAACGCCGGCAGCGGCAAGGTCGTCGGCCAGCTTGGTATTGGGACGATAACCCATGGCAAGTACCAGCGTATCGGCACCGGCGATGGTGTGGATCTCGCCGTCCTTTTCGTAGCTGATAGTGTCCTCGGTGATCTCGGTCACCTTGGCCTCGGTCAGCACGTGGACGCCCTTGGAGAGCATGCGCGTGATGAGCACCGCGCGACCGGCACCACCCTCGTTGGCAGCGAGCGTCTTGGTCATCTCGATAACGGTGACATCGCGGTTGGCCGGCGACAGGTCGTTGACCAGTGGGGCCAGGTAGTCGGCCGTCTCGCAACCGACGGTGCCGCCGCCCACGATGACAATCTTCTTGCCCGGGAAAGCCTTGCCGCCCAACAGGTCGTCAGCCGTCATGACCTGCTTAAATCCCTGCATGAAGGCCGGGGCGATGGGCTCGGCGCCATAGGCCAGGACGACCTCGTAGCCGGCGTAGTCACGCTGAATGTCCTCGGCAGTAAGCTCGGTGCCAAATACGCACTTCACGCCGACCTCGGCCAGGCGACGGTACTGATACTTGATCACGCGGGTGAGTTCCTGCTTTGCCGGCGGAACGGCCGCGATGCGCATCTCGCCACCCGGCTCGTCCTGCTTATCCACGAGCACTACGTTGTGGCCGCGCTTGGCAGCAATGTAGGCTGCCTCCATGCCCGCAGGACCAGCGCCCACAACCAGTACGTTCTTGGCCTCGGCGGCAGGCTCGTAACCGGCTTCGTCGCGCTCCACGTCCGGATTGACGGTGCAGGAGATGCGCTTGCCAAACATAATGCCGTTCAGGCAGCGCAGGCAGCCAATGCAGGGGCGAATATCGTCGGCGTTGCCGGCAGCGGCCTTGTTGCAGAACTCGGCATCGCACAGATTGGCGCGGCCCATCATACAGATGTCGGCAGCGCCGTCCTCGATCAGCTCCTCGGCGATCCAGGCCTCGTTGATACGTCCGACGGTGGCGACAGGAATGTTGACGTGCTTTTTGATCTCGCGCGAGCAGGCAGCGTGCGAGGCCTGCTGGGTACCGGCGGCAGGAATCGCGGAACCGCGCTTGATGGTGGTGCCGCCCGACACATGAATCATGTCGACGCCGGCCTTCTCCAGGCGACGCGAGACGTAGATCATGTCGTTGAGGGTCAGACCGCCATCGGTGTACTCATCGCCCGAGATGCGGACGTCGATGATAAAGTCCTTGCCGCAGCGCTCGCGAATCTCGGCGATGACCTCGAGCAAAAAGCGCATGCGGGCGTCGAGCGAGCCGCCGTACTCATCGGTACGCTTGTTATAGAGCGGGGTCAAGAAACCGCCGAGCATGCCGTGGGCGTGCGCCGCATGGACCTCGACGCCGTCGACGCCAGCCTTCTGCATACGCACGGCAGCGTCGCCAAACTGATGCGTGAGCTCGTGAATCTCGTCGACCGTGATAGGACGCGGTGCCTCACGGGCATAGGACGGTCCCACGAAGGACGGAGCGATCAGGCGCGGCGTGCCCGGAATGTTAAAGGCCATGTAGGCGGGGTGGAAGAGCTGCGGCATGATCTTACAGCCATACTCATGCACGGCGGCGGCGAGCTTTTCCCAGCCAGGGATAAACGTGTCGTCGTAGCAGCACATGTCACCCGGCAGATAGGTATAGGTGGGCTCGACCGTCACGACCTCGGTAATGATGAGGCCCACGCCGCCCTTGGCGCGGGCACGGTAATGATCGACCAAGTCGTCGGTCACATAGCCATGATCGGCCAGGTTGGTGGACACCGGCGGCATAAAGACGCGGTTCTTGACCTCGGTCGTACCGACCTTGATCGGACTAAAGAGCATCGGGTAGGCGGAGGACTCCATACAGGGTTCCTTTCATTTGAGCCGCTCGGCGGCAGTTGCTAACGTACCTATCGTATCAGTACCCGCCGCATTCGCGCTCGCTCGCACTCCCCACCTTCAATCCCAACCCTCACAAAAAAGTTGCGGTGGAATACGGAGTAGGTGAGGCTTTTAACAGCCAAGACAGTCCGTATTTCACCGCAACTGATGGGCGGGGTGGAATTGAGGGCTCAGATAGTCAGTCATGCCCTCATCCGCCGCTCCCTCACCTACAGCGCGCCGTCCAGCATAAGGTTCACCTTGAGCACGTTGACCGTGGGCTCGCCGAACACGCCGAGGAAACGACCCTTGGTGCACGCGGCGATGATGTCGCGCACCTCGTCCTCACTTTTGCCCGTGGCTTTGGCAAGGCGCGGGACCTGGTACTCGGCGGCATCCGGAGATATCTCCGGGTCGAGGCCGGACCCCGAACACGTCACCAGGTCGACGGGCACAGCGTCCATATCGGCATCGGGATTGGCGGCGCGGATCTTCTTCACGCGCGCATCTATCAGCTGCCGATACTCCTCACTCGCCGGGGACTGGTTGGACGGGGCACCATACGCCATGAGCTCGCCGTCTTCGCCTTCGACAATTGACACGTTCTGGATACGACCCCACATGTGGGCTTCGTCATCGAAGTTCTGGCCGATGAGCTCGGAACCCACAACCTTGCCGTCGACCGTAATAAGCGATCCGTTCGCCTGGTACGGAAACGCAAGCTGCACGACGCCGGTCACCACGAGCGTGTACCCCAGGCCGCAGACGATGGTAAACAGCGCGAACACGCCAAGTGCGCGCGATGCGATACCTTTGAACATACAAACCTCCACTTACATAATGCCGCAGAACGCGAGCAGCATGTCGATGAGCTTGATAAATGCGAACGGGGCAACGATGCCGCCCAGACCCCATACGAGCAGGTTGTGGGTCAGCAGCTGTCCGGACGGTACCTCGCGGTACTTAACGCCCTTCAGCGCGGCCGGGATCAGCGCGACGATAACGAGCGCGTTATAGATGATGGCCGAAAGAACCGCGGACAGCGGGCTTGCCAGACCGAGGATGTTGAGTGCGCCAAGGCCCGGGTAGATCGGCGAGAACAGGGCCGGGATGATAGCGAAGTACTTCGCCATGTCGTTGGCCACCGAGAAGGTCGTGAGCGAACCGCGGGTCATGAGCAGCTGCTTGCCGATACGCACGACCTCGATGAGCTTGGTGGGGCTGGAGTCGAGGTCGACCATGTTGCCGGCCTCCTTGGCAGCCTGGGTGCCCGTGTTCATGGCCACGGCGACGTCGGCCTGGGCCAGAGCGGGCGCGTCGTTGGTGCCGTCGCCGGTCATGGCGACCAGGTGCCCCTCACGCTGGAACTCGCGGATCTTCTCGAGCTTGCCTTCAGGGGTGGCCTCGGCCAGGAAGTCGTCAACGCCGGCCTCGGCGGCGATTGCCGCGGCGGTGAGCGGGTTGTCGCCCGTCACCATGATGGTCTTGATGCCCATCTTGCGCAGGTCGGCGAACTTCTCCTTAACGCCGGACTTGATGATGTCCTTGAGGTACACAACGCCCAGCACGCGGCAGTTCTTGGTCACGACCAGCGGGGTGCCGCCGGCCTTGGCGATGTGTTCGACGGCCTCGTCGCACTCCTTTGAGAACACGCCGCCGGCTGCCTCCACATAGGTGCGCACGGAATCGGCAGCGCCCTTGCGGATCTCATTGCCCTCGTAGTTCACACCGGACATGCGGGTCGCCGCGGTGAAGGGGATGAACTCCATACCCTTATCCTCGAGTGTGCGGCCGCGCAGACCGAACTGCTCCTTGGCGAGCACGACGATGGAACGGCCTTCGGGGGTCTCGTCGGCCAGCGAGGAAAGCTGGGCGGCATCGGCCAGCTCCGCGGGATCGATGCCGTCGACCGGGATGAACTCGGCGGCTTGGCGGTTACCCAGGGTGATGGTGCCGGTCTTGTCGAGCATGAGGATGTCGACGTCGCCGGCGGCCTCGATGGCGCGGCCGGACATGGCCAGCACGTTGGCCTCGTTCAGACGGCTCATGCCGGCGATGCCGATGGCGGAAAGAAGGGCGCCGATGGTAGTAGGAGCCAGGCACACGAGCAGCGCCACGAGCGTGGTCACGGCCGTGGGGTTGTCCATGTCGTTAAGACCGACCGAGAAGCAGGAGTAACAATACAGGGCCAGCGTGACCAGGATAAAGACGATGGAGAGGGCCACCAGGAAGATCTCCAGAGCGATCTCGTTAGGGGTCTTCTTGCGCGCGGCACCCTCGACCATCGCGATCATCTTGTCCAGGAAGCTCTGGCCGGGCTCACTGGAGATCTTGACGATGATCCAGTCGGACAGCACCGTGGTACCGCCGGTAACGGCAGAGCGGTCGCCGCCGGCCTCGCGGACCACGGGGGCGGACTCGCCGGTGATGGCGGACTCGTCAACGGAAGCAGCGCCCTCGATGACGTCGCCGTCGCCGGGAATCTGCTCGCCGGCGCGTACGATCACCAGGTCGCCGCGCGTGAGCTCGGTGCCGGGAACGACGGTGAAGTGCTCCTTGTCCTCAACGGACTCGATGCGATGGGCCTCGACATCCTTCTTGGCCGCACGCAGGGAATCGGCCTGGGCTTTACCGCGGCCCTCGGCAAGCGCCTCGGCGAAGTTCGAGAACAGGTCGGTAAGCCACAGGATGACCGCGATGGCGACCACATAGTAGGTGGGCACACCCGCGTCCTGCACACCGAAAATGGAAGCGACGGCCAGGACGGAGGTCATGACGGCGGAAAGCCACACCAGGAACATGACCGGGTTTTGAATCTGGACGCGAGGATCCAGCTTGGCAAACGAGTCGCGGACCGCGCGGCCCATCATGTCTTTTTGCATAGTCATAAATCTGCGCCCTCCTTTACGCAATCATCTGGAAGAACTCGGCAACGGGGCCAAGCGCCAGGGCCGGGAAGAAGCTCAGGGCACCGATCAGCAGAACGATGAACACGAGCAGGAATACGAACATGCCGTTAGTGGTAGACAGGGTACCGGCGCTCTCGGCGACCTTGCCCTTCTTGGCCAGCGAGCCGGCGATAGCCAGCGTACCGATGATAGGCATGAAGCGGGCGAACAGCATCTCGAGGCCGAGCATGACGTTGATCCAGGGAATGTTGCAGTTCATGCCTGCAAACGCCGAGCCGTTGTTGCCGCCGCATGAGGTGAAGGCATACAGCGCCTCGGAGAAGCCGTGCGCGCCACCATTGTTGAGCTGGTCGGCAAGACCGGGCACCATGCAGGCGATGGCCGAGCACACCAGAATGGCAAACGGAGTTGCCAAGCACAGGACAACTGCCCAGCGCATCTCGCCCGGCTCGATCTTCTTGCCCAGGAACTCAGGCGTGCGTCCGACCATGAGGCCGGCGATGAACACTGTGAGGATGGCGAAGCCGATCATGCCGTACAGGCCGCAGCCCACGCCGCCGAAGACGACCTCGCCCAGAGCAATCTGGAGCATCTGGACAAAACCGCCCAGCGGGGTGTAGGAGTCGTGCATGGAGTTAACCGAGCCGTTGGAAGCAGCCGTCGTGAAAGCGGACCAGGTAGAAGAGGAGGCGATACCGAAACGGCTCTCCTTGCCCTCCATGTTGCCGCCGGCCTGGCCGTCGGTCATCTCGATATTGACCGCTCCGCCATCGGCCAGCTGCGGGGTGCCCGCATGCTCGTTGACGGCGATGATGCCGGTGAAGATCACCAGCAGGATGAACATGGCGGCAAAGATGGCCTTGCCCTGCTTGGTGTTCTTGACGCCGATACCGAAGGCGAAGCAACAGGCGGCCGGGATCAGCAGCAGGCTGGTCATCTCGATGATGTTGGTGAAGGCACTGGGGTTCTCATACGGATGGGCGGAGTTCACGCCGAAGAAGCCGCCGCCGTTGGTGCCGGACTGCTTGATGGCGACCTGAGGAGCCGCGGGACCCTGGGGCAGGAACTGCTCGGTGACCACGCGCGCGCCCTCGACAACCTTGCCGTCGACCTTGACCGTGTCGCCCTCAATCTGGGCGCCGTCGATGACGCTCCAGCCGCCGTCTGCATTAGGCTGAACAGCGACGGGTTCTACGAGCTCAGCCTTCTGAGCCGGCTGGAAGTTGGAGATGACGCCACCGGCAGCCAGGCAGATGCCGAACACGAGGTTCAGCGGGATGAGCACATACAGGACGGTGCGGGTGAGGTCGACCCAGAAGGAACCCAGACCCTGCTCCTTGACCTGACGGAAGCCGCGGATCAGCGCGAACATGACCGCGATACCGGTGCCAGCGGAAACGAAGTTCTGCACAGTGAGACCCATGAACTGCACAAGGTAGGACAGGGTGGTCTCACCGGAGTAGGACTGCCAGTTGGTGTTGGTTATGAAGGAAGCAGCCGTATTGAACGACAGGTCCCATGACACACCCGGCAGGTGCTGGGGATTGCCTGGCAAGAAGGACTGAAGCGCCTGGAGTGCCACAAGAGTCACGAGGCCGATCCCCGAAAAGACCAGCACGCTCGCCAGATAGCGCCTACACCCCATCTGTTCTGCCGCGTCGATGCGAAGCAGACGATAGACGCCACGCTCCACAGGAGCAATCACAGGCGACAGGAACGTATGCTCACCATCCATGATATGGGCCATGAACCGACCGAGCGGAACGGCCAGGACGACGAGTACGGCAAAGTACAAGATGTACTGAATCGCAGCGTCCATAGTTTACGAATCACTCCTCATCAGAATGTAGATGTAATAGATAAGAAGTCCAATGCAGACGACTCCGATGATGGGAATGAGGATGTCCATTTACCGCCCCTTTCACACGCGGTCCGATGTCTCGGACGCCTGCCCTCGCAAGCGCCTGGGGACAGTAAACGCTTCTAGGGATTAAAGAGGCGTGAGGGCCGGGGCTCACGTCCTTAAGATGCCGTAAAGATGCAGGTAGAAAGCACTATTGCAGCTGCAGTGCGCCTATACTCGACCTCGCGAGCATACAGTGGTGTCTTCACCGCGTATGCACGCATGGACAACGCTTCAGAAAGGCTACGCTATGCAGCGCGACGCATCGGACACTCGCGTCAATCCAGACCTCATCCTCAAGGCAATTGAGAAAGACGGGGTCGCCGATGACACTCGAACCAGCCGGGGACACCTCAAAATTTTCTTTGGCTACGCTGCTGGCACAGGCAAAACCTATGCGATGCTTCAAGCCGCCCACGCCGCCAAGCGGCGAGGTGTCGACGTCGTCGCGGGATACATCGAGCCGCACGAACGTCCGGCAACTGCCCATCTTGCACAAGGGCTTGAGAACGTGCCCTGTAAACTCATCGAGCACAACGGCATTGCGCTCAGCGAGTTCGATCTAGATGCGGCTATCGAACGCGCCCCTCAGCTCATCCTTGTCGACGAGCTCGCCCATACGAATGCGCCGGGGTCTCGCCACGACAAACGCTATCAAGACGTCGAGGAACTTCTACATGCGGGCATCGACGTCTATACGACCGTGAACGTTCAGCATATCGAGAGCCTAAACGACATGGTTGCATCCATCACCGGCGTTGTCGTGAGCGAACGAATCCCCGACCGTATCTTCGATGATGCCGACCAGGTCGAGCTCGTCGACATAGAGCCCGAAGACCTACTTGAGCGCCTTCGCGCCGGCCTCGTCTACCGTCCCGCACAAGCCGACCGAGCGCAACAGCATTTTTTACCGTCGAGAACCTCACCGCACTCCGAGAAATCGCGCTGCGCCGCTGCGCCGATCGCACCGGTCACCTCACAGACGCCGCACGCGTGCTGGGAAACCGTGACTACTACACCAGGGAGCGTATCTTAGTCTGTGTCTCCCCGGCGCCGACCAATCCCCGCATCGTCCGTGCCGCCGCACGCATGGCGAAAGCGTTTCGCAGCGAGCTCGTCGCCCTGTTCGTAGAGAGCCCGCGCACGCAAGCCATGAGCGATGATGAGCGCGCCAAGCTTGCAGCCAATATCGCCCTAGCCGAGCAGCTCGGAGCACATATGGAAACCGTCTATGGCGACGACATCGCGTTTCAGATCTCCGAGTTCGCGCGCCTGTCGGGTATTTCGAAGATCGTCATGGGGCGCACGGGCGAGCGCAGCAGCGTCCGTCAGGCCCTCTTCGGCCGCAAATCTCTCGTAGAACAGCTCATAACATTCGCCCCGAACCTCGACATTTACATCATTCCAGAACAGTCGACTCCGCCCTCCCGACCCAAAGGACGCCGCCATGCGCTCGCCCTGCAGCCGCCCAGCAGCCGAAACGTGCTTCGCACGCTGGCTCTCTCTCTTGCCGCCACGGCGATCGGCACGGCTTTCCGTCATCTGGGATTTGCCGATTCCAGCATCATATCCCTCTATATCTTCACGGCCCTGCTGACCGCCGTCACCACGACGGGGCGTATCTGCACGATCGTATCGAGCGTGCTCTCTGTAGTGCTTTACAACTTCTGCTTCGTCACACCTCTGTTTTCGCTCGCCAGCTACGACCGAAGCTATCTGGTCACGTTCGGCATCATGTTCGCCACCGCTATGGTCGCCGGCGAGTTAACTGCGCGCATCGCCGACAACGCCCGTACATCCGCCGAGAACGCATTCAAAACGCGCGTACTCCTCGAAACGAACCAGCTCTTGCAGCAAGCCCATAGCGCGGAGGAGTGCGCCCGCGTCGCCATGAACCAACTCATCAAGCTGCTAAAACTCGACGTGGTCTTCTACACCGCCGAACACGGCACGCTCGGCAAGGCGCTCTATGAGTCCGCTGGCACCGAAAACCGATCCGCGTCGCTGCTCACCGACTACGAGCGCGCCGTTGCAACCTGGACCTACACCAACAACAAGCGCGCGGGCGCAAGCACGCGGACCCTGCCTGAGGCGCGCTGTCTCTACCTCGCGGTTCGCACCGGCGACAAGGTATTCGGTGTCATCGGCATCGCCCTGGAAGGGTGCGAGATCGAAGCCTTCGAGCATTCGATCGTCCTATCTATCGTAGGTGAATGCGCCTTGGCGCTCGAAAGCGACCGGGCGGCGCAAGAGCGCGAAGAGGCTGCGGTCTTGGCGAAAAACGAGCAGCTGCGCGCCAACCTTTTGCGCTCCATCGGCCACGATTTGAGAACACCTCTCACGGCTATATCCGGATCTGCGGCAATCCTTCGGAAGAACGACGAGAAGCTCAGCCTCGAACAACGCTGCGATCTTGCCGATGCCATCTACGACGACTCCCTCTGGCTTATCGATACCGTGGAGAACCTCCTCGCCATCACACGCGTCGAGGACGGCACCATTCGCCTCAACTTCACATCCGAGCTCATCGACGAGGTCATCGAGGCCGCCCTCAGCCATGTCGCCCAAGCATCGCATGGACGTACCGTCACCATCGAGCACACTGACGACATCCTGCTGGTACGCATCGACGTCCATCTCATCATGCAGGTGCTTACGAATCTCATCATGAACGCCTTCAAATACACGCCCGAGGACTCGACTGTCACCATCAGCGCACGTCGCGAGGGTGCGTTCGTCGTGGTGAACGTCGCAGACGATGGGCCGGGTGTGGCAGACTGCGACAAGCCTCATATCTTTGAGCGCTTCTTCACCTCAAGCAATATGCGGCCCGTGGATTCGCGTCGAAGCATCGGCCTTGGGCTGTCGCTCTGCCGCTCCATCGTGGAGGCGCATGGCGGCGTCATCGAAGTTCGCGACAACCACCCCCATGGGGCCGTCTTCCGTTTTACCCTGCCCGCCGAGGAGATCGAGATTCATGAATAATGCCGCTAAGCCACGCATCCTCCTGGTCGAAGATGACCTGACCGTTCAAAACCTCGTTTCGACCGCGCTTGACCTCCACGGCTATGTCGTGAGCAAGGTTTGCAACGGCCAGGCCGCCATCATGGACGCGGTGTCGCACGGCTCCAGCCTCATCATGCTCGACCTCGGCCTTCCCGACATTGACGGTATCGAGGTCATCACGAAGATCCGAAGCTGGTCGGCAGTCCCCATTATCGTCATTTCGGCGCGCACCGAAGATTCCGACAAGATTGCAGCACTTGACGCAGGGGCAGACGACTACCTTACCAAGCCCTTTTCTGTGGATGAGTTGCTCGCGCGCGTCCGTGCGAATTTGAGGCGCTCCTCGATGACGTCGAGCGAGTCGACAGAAGCGAGCACGTTTGACAACGGTCCGCTGCATATCGACTACGCCGCGGGATACGCGACGAAAGACGGACGCGAACTCTCGCTCACCCCAACCGAGTACAAATTGCTCGTCCTTCTGGCGAAAAACGTCGACAAGGTGCTCACCCACACCTTCATCACCCGCGAGATATGGGGCACGAGCTGGGACAGCGATCTGGCGAGCCTGCGCGTGTTCATGCGCACCCTGCGCAAGAAGATCGAGGCAGACCCCTCTCACCCCAAGATGATTCAGACGCACATGGGTGTCGGGTACCGCATGCAGCGTCTCTAGTCCACCCCACAAAAAGTTGCGGTGGAATACGGAGTAGATAAGGCCTTTGACAGCCAAAACAGTCCGTATTTCACCGCAACTGATGGGTGGGATGGGTTAGAGGCCCAGGTAGCTGGTCATGCCTTCGACGGCGAGCTTGGCGCCTGCCACGGCATGAACCACGGTGAGCGGGCCGTTAACCACGTCGCCGGCGGCAAAGACGCCAGGCACCGTTGTCATGCCGTTCTCGTCGACCGAAAGAAGGCCGCGATGGTCGGTCTCCAGACCACCCGTCGTAAGCACAAGCTTGTCTTTGGGCACCTGCGAAGCCGCAATCACAACCGTATCGGCAGACACATGGTCAAGCTCTTCCTCGTAGCCCACCACGTTGTTGTCCTCGTCAAAGATAGCCGTCTCGAACACCGGACCGTTATCGTCGATGGCGCAGATCGCCTTGCCGCACACAATCTCGGCACCGTCAAGCTCGGTCAGCTCCACCTCGTCATCGATGGCCGAGATATGGCGCGATCGAGCATACACGGTGACCTTACGAGCACCCGAGCGCAGCGCCGTGCGGGCCACATCCATGGCCACGTTACCGGCACCGATGACCGCCACATTCTGTCCGATCGCCACGCTCGAAGGATCGACCAGGTAATCGATACCAAACAGCACGTTGCCGCGCGACTCGCCGGGAATACCCAGTTTGCGAGCTCGCCAGGTACCGGTGCCAACAAAGACCGCATCGTAGCCGTCGCGCAGCAGGTCGTCGATGTGGAGCGCACCGCCGATGGTAGTCGACGGACGAACGCGCACGCCGAGCGAGCACATCACGTGACGATACTTTTGCACGAGCGCACGGGGCAGGCGGAACTCGGGGATACCGTACTCCAGCACACCGCCGATCTCGGGGCGCTGCTCAAATACCGTGACGGCACAGCCCAGCTGGGCCATCTTAATGGCCACGGTGATACCGGCAGGACCGGAACCGACCACGGCGACCTGTTTGCCGCACGCCGGCGCAGGCTTCCACTCCTTACGGTCCAAATACGCTGTCGAGATATAGTTCTCGATGCTCGAGAAATGCACGGGTGTGCCCTTGCGGCCCTGGATGCAAGCACCCTCGCACTGGCCCGAATGGTTGCACACCATGGAGCAGACCGCGCTCATGGGATTGTTCTGGAACAGCAGCTCGCCCGCCTCTTCTAGACGACGCTGTTTGAACAGGTCGATGACCTGCGGAATAAGCGTCTGAACCGGGCAGCCCTTAATCTGACAGAACGCCCTTTTACAACCTAGGCAACGATTCGACTCTTCGACAATGTGGATAGCCACGCAACTCCCCTTTTTAATGCAATCCAATGGGGGCGACGATAAAGACCCTTCACCGCCGCCCCCATACAGGTAATCTCAATCTGCCGACACAGCAAAAGCCAATGCTATAACTCGCGATGCGAAGCCCCGCAGCGAGCGGACATGTGCTCGAGTGTCGCCAGGCAGTCAGCCGCCGTCGCCGGCACACTGTTCTCGACCACGCAGGGAATCCCAGGGCAGGCGGCAGCCGCCCAGGCCACTACGGGCTCAAAGTCATAGCGGCCCGTCTCGCCCACGCCATGACACACCAGACGTGAACCCGTACCGTCGCACCAACCGGCTTCGTCCTCGTTATCAACGACCTCAAAATCCTTGGCGTGCAGCACGCGAATCTTGCTGCCGCATAAGTAGAGCATGCGCGCTGTGATTTCCTGCGCTTCGTCAACGACACTGGGATGCAGCAGCGACACTGGGTCATAGATCACGCCGAGCGACGGGCTCGAGACGCGCTCTAGCGCCTCACGGCAGCGATCTGGCGTGTTGACCGTCTCGTTCCAACCGGGCTCGATCAGTATTTGCCCACCAACGGCCTCGGCCCGATCGCAGACGTATGCAAGTCCGTCTGCAAACGCATCGAGCGCCTCATCGGTCATGCGGTCGTCCGCGACGCGGTTCTGCGCATTGGGGCGACCGGTCTCGGTACCCACCGGGCAGCCGCCAAGCATCTGGGCAAAGTTCAGACATGCCTCATACTCGGCATAGTTATCCATGAGCTGTTGGCGATCAGGCGTCGCCAAATTTTTATAGCAGCCAAGCACGGCGACCGAAACGCCCGCCTCGTCGAGCACCGCACGCAAATGGTCGGCAAGCTCGCGGGTCAGGCCGCCTCGATCGATCCCCATCGATGCGTAGAGCACCTTGCTCGGCAGCTGAATGCACGAAAAGCCCAGCTCTCCCGCCATGCGAATGCGTTCCTCGACGGTTCCCTGCGGAAGGTCGTGCAAACGCACACCCGAAGTAATAGCCCCCACGTTATTCACATCCCTTATGAGCGTTGATGCCCGGGGTGTATCCGCCAAACGGGTCCTCGATAGAGCACACGCCCGAAGGGGCCAGCGGATCGCGCTTACCGGCCAGTTTGTCGTGATGCATGGTCTCGATATAGGCAAGCACCAGCGGCGCCACACCCTTTGCATCATTTTTGACCACGGGCTCGCTCATGTAGTAATCAAACGTGCCCTCGCGGTGCGCGGTGTTTCCCAAGCCCGCAACCAGGCAAATGTTGTCGAGCGCCAGCTGCCCATCGTGCTCGGACAGGCAGGTTTCGCAGATGCCATTGAAGGCGCGACGGCCGTACTGATAGTAACGCTCGCCCAGCACGCCCAGACGCACGCCCTTCATGATGGCATTGGCAAAGATGGCGCTGCCCGACTCCTCTAGGTAGTTAGGGGCGATATTGGGCAGGTTGATGACCTGGTGCCACATGCCGGTCTTCTCGTCCTGATACGGCAGCATGGCGTCGATCAGGTCGTGGAACATCTTGCGGATCTCGTCCTTCTCGGCCGACATCGAAGGCGGCATGAGCTCCCACGTATCGATGAGCGCCATGGCAAACCAGCCCTCGGCGCGCAGCCAGAAGTTTGCCGAAAGACCGGTGACCGGATCGCACCAGAACTGCTTGCGACTCGCGTCGTAAGCGTGATAGTACAGCCCGTTGAGGGGGTTGCGCATCAGGTCATGCACGACCTGGAACATATGGAAGCTGTCCGAGCAGGCACGACGGTTGTGGAAGCTCAGCTCGTACTGCATGTAGAACGGCTGTGCCATGTACATGCCATCGAGCCAGATCTGGTTGGGATAGACGGCCTTGTGCCAAAACACGCCCTCTTTGGTGCGCGGCTGGGTCTCGAGCTGGCGGTAGATGGTGTCCATGGCGGCACGGTACTTGGGCTTGCCCACCAGGTCATAGAGCTTGTAGAGGGTCTTGCCCGCATTGACGTTATCGAGGTTGTACTCCTGCGGGTTGTAATGCTTGATGGTACCGTCGTCCTGGACAAAGAAATCGATGTAGTCATCGGCAAAGGTCAGGTAGCGCTGCTCGCCCGTGATCTCGTACAGCTCGATGAGCGCCTTGATCATGCAGCCGTCGATATAGTTCCAGGTGTTCTCCTTGCCGGCACGAATCTTTTCGATATTCCAAGCCGGCGCCTGCGGCGTAGAGGTTTCGATCAACTGCTCGATATAACGGTCCAGGATTTGATTGCAACCCATTGCTGTCCCCTCTGACATAAACGATAGGTGAACGTTACCCCAAGTGTAACGCGAACGGGGAATATAGGGTGAACGTTAACCCTATATTCCCCGCAAACGGCAGACTTTTAGCGGCAAACGGCGGCTAAACCCGCGGCAATGCGATGCGCCAGGCGCTCATAGCCGGCAGGACTGTAATGCAGACCGTCCGGCATATAGAGCTCGCGGTGCTCCGGCAAAAACGGGCTGATGCCGCTTTGCGCATACAGGTCAATCACCGGCACGGAGTAGCGGTCGCAGACCTCCAGCATCGCTCGCACGTAGGCGTCTTGCGTCAACCCCAGGTGGTTGAGCTCGTCGCTTGCCGGGATATCCTTCTCGTGCTTACCACTCGTCTTGCATGGCGTCATAAACACGAGCTTTGCCTGAGGTGAGCGCGCCGTGATGGTTCGGATCAGATAGTCGACCGCACCATAGAACTCATGCACATCGGTGCTGCCCAACTTGCCAAGCGGCACGTTGCGACTAAAGTCGTTAACGCCGCCAAAGACAACATAGACATCGGCCGCATCGTCGATGCCGTCCAAGCGCTCGACAAATGAATCGGTACGGTCGGCCTTGATGGCGATACGCGAACCCTTGATGCCAAAGTTCTCGACGACTGCACCTCCCAGCAACGCGCCCAGATGCGAAGTCCAAGAGATGTCGTTGCCGCCTGCGCCGCATCCGTTATCGCCCCATGTGGTCGAATCGCCAAAGCAGCAAATGGTCGATTCACTCAAGCTCTTCGTTTCCATAATCTTCTCCTCATCCGCCCATCGGCGGTCATACAGGAACGTACCGTTTATTCGCAGCATGCCGAGGGGCTATGCACGGTCGCATTTCGCAACGTGCGAATCGAGCCATTCGATATCCTCGGCAAGATGTGCCACGCCCAGATGGTGTTCACCCGGACACACCTCGTGTCGCAGGCCATCTCTGCGACCCAGCAACTTGTAGGCATCGCGCACGATCTCGAGCTGCTCGTCAACATTTTTCAGCCCGCGCGAACCGTTCAGATGATCCTCTTCGCAGCTTTGCACCAGCAGCGGATGCGGCGCGATGAGCGAGGCAATATCGCCCATGTCGAGCAAGCGCCAAAGTCCGGGTGTGTAGTTGCAGCTGCAATTGCCATTGAGATGCAGCAGCGAATCACCGACACCGTACAGATAGCCCGAGACAAACGCCTTGCGCACACGCGGGTCGAGTGCGGCCAGGTACAACGTCATGTAGCCGCCACCCGAAAAACCAAAACAGCCCAGGTCGTCCATGGCAATGTCGCCGCGCGCCTCCAAGTAATCGATCAAGCGCATGTTGTCCCAGACGTTGAGGCCCGCGACCGTAAGACCCAGTGGCTCGGCCATACGTGCTTGATTCAGACACGTACCGCGCAGGTAGCTGTTCTCGTCATCGCCCTGGCCCTTCCAGTCACGACGGTATCCCCAACCGCGCGCATCAGGACAGACGGTTACGTAACCCATGCGTGCCAAACGCAGACCGTAGTCGTAATTGAACTTACGCACGGCATCATCGACCGCCGGCACGCCCGTCACGCCCGCAACACTTGCGGCGCCTGCTCCCTGATGGCCATGCGGGCAGATATAGCAACACTTGCGGCCGCGCGCATCGAGCTTAGGCGACTGCGGCTCGAGCAGGTAGAACGGCATCCAAACGTCGCGCTCCACCTGCAGTATCGCATGGGTGCGCACGATACCGCCGGCAATCTGCACGCAGCTGAACTCACGAATCTCAATCGGGACGCGGTCCACAAGCGAAAGACCCAAAACATTGTACAGACGAGCCCTGGTCGCAACCTTCCACGCCTCAAAGTCTGCAGGGGTCTTGCCCGTAAATGCGGCCGAGCGCCCTTCGCGCTTCAGTCGGGCGCGTAGCGAAGACTCGTCCTCGCAGTACGTCTCGATGTGCACGGTGCGGCCATTGGCAGATAGCCCAGCCGTCTCCACCGCATCACCGTCGCCGCCCTCGGGATCCCAGCCGTCCGCACCGGCAAGCACCTGTTCGCGGGCGTACCCGGCGGCAGCCATCACATCGAGTTTATTTGCCCACGGTACCCAGTCGGTAGTATCACCCGCCGGCCCATGCAGGATTGCGCCAGCATACTGCGCGCAGCTGTGCGCCGCCGGCTTATTCCAATCCCACCAGCCTTCGCGCTTGATATGTCGCCCCAGCCAGCAATCGATCAGCACAGTTTGCGCCCATTCGCGCCACGGACGACCCAGGTAGACCGAATCCGGCGCCACGCCATCCGGAGCTGTAAACGAACAACCATGAAACACAAATCCGTACGGCTCGCCTTTAGGCGTGGAGGCTGCCGTTACATACCCGTTGACATCCATATCGCGGTTGAGCGAGCGAATCTCGCACCCCTCAAAGTAGGCACGCGCGCCGCCAAAGATAAAGTCGACATCGCCCTCGATCCGGCAACGTCGAAAATACTGGCGCCCCACCCGACGCGGCGCATACTGTTTGGGTCCTATAAACCCGCCCGGTTTGGCCTCATGCGGCGGCAGCGGACCCAAAAACAACGTGTCTTGGTGTCCCTTAATGCAGCAGGCATCGACAACCAGACGGTCGCCATCGGCATACAGGGCAATCGCCTGACCGACCTCGCGCCCATCGCCCGCATCGTTTTCGATCGTGAGGTTCTCGAGCCGTACGTCGTCGGCATCGACCAAAACGGTATAGGTCCTAAACGTGCCGAGCGTGCCGTCCACGCCCGAGCCGTCCTCCGAAGGCATCTTGGCACCCAGGCTGCCCACGATACGCACGCTGTCGGCCGTCTCTCCCTCAATCGTCACATGCGAGCGATGAATCTCGACCCGCTCGCGGTACTCACCCGGCTCGATATGGATTGTCACCGGCCGTCCGTCATTCGGACAGGATTCGTCAATTGCCTCCAAGGCCTTAGAGATACTGTGATATGCCCCCGCACGCTCGGGCGAAACCTCAAAAAATCGTCTCTCACTCATCATCAGCCACCGCGTCCTTTCGTCGTAGACCGTCTACGTTGCAGTTTCGGCATATAAAAAGTTCGCGCAATGGGTCGGGAAGGCCCTGCCCATCGCGCGTCGCGACATACCGAATTTAATTGTTTAGGAGCAAACGCCTACGCGCGGATAACCCTGTCGACGTTCTGGAGCTGCAGCTCCTCGCCGTCCTGGCCCTCGATCACCACATTTTGCAGGTCGAGCACCTTGACGTTTTGCGCAATGATGCCCTGACGCACCATGGGCTCAACGCCGCAGGCCATGGCCGGAACAAAGGGCTCAGCATCGTCGGCAAAGGTCACGTGGACATCCTGGAACGTCAGGCGCGTTACTTTGCTCTCGGGCAGGCCCGTGATGTAGGCAGCGGCAGCATGGCAGTTGGTGGCCTCGATATCGCAAAACGTCGTGGCACCAAAGCCGGGCGTGCGGTCGTCGACGGGCAGCGCCTCGCGAGACTGCACGTAATCGGTCTTGCCGTCCTTGTCGCAGAAGTAGAACGAATTGACCACGAAGGGCGTGAGCACCTTGTCCATGCGAATGTGCTCGAAGGTGATGCCCTCGTTGACGGCATCCTTGCCGCGTCCACGGCGGGTCTTGACGCGCAGGCCACGGTCAGTGCGCTCAAAGAGGCACTTGCTCACGGTAAGGTCCTTGATGCCGCCGGCAGCCTCTGAACCCAGGACCACGGCGCCGTGACCATCGTGCATGTAGCAGTGAGAGATCAGCACGTCGTGCGTAGCGGGACGAAGCTCGGGCTCAATGCCCAGCTTGCCGCTCTTGATGGCGATGCAGTCGTCGCCCACCGAGAACTGACAGCCAAGGATGCGGACAAAGCCGCAGCTCTCGGGATCGAAACCGTCGGTGTTGTGGGAGTTCTTGGGGCCCTCGATGGACAGGCAGAGCGCATCGATGTGCTCGCACAGGATGGGGTGGATGTTCCACGCCGGGCTGTTGCGGACGGTGAAGCCAGCCAAGCTCACGTTTTGGCACTCGGACAGGAAGATCATGCGCGGACGGGCGATCTCGCGGCCCTCCTCGGGGCGGAAGATGTTCTTAAAGTCCTTGTTCCACCAGTTGTCCTCGGCAAAATCGGTCTGACCGTCAATCGCGCCGCGACCATAGACGCACACGTCGTGCACGCCCAGACCCGTAAAGGTAGAACAGTAGGTCGAGAAGCTCTCCCCCTCCCAGCGGCCCAGGGGCAGCATATCGGTACCGGCATAACCGGCACCCTCGTTGCCCGTGACCGTACCCGGAATGTAGGCAAGCGCGGCACGATCGTGGCGGGCCAGCAGCACCGCCCCCTCGGCGAGCTCGATGTTGATATTGCTCTTAAGGAAGAGCGACTTGATGCGGTAGCTGCCGGCGGGAATCAGCACGCGGCCACCCTTGGGGCAGGCCATGATGGCAGCCTGGATGTTGGTGGTGTCATCATGCTCGGCATCGCCCTTGGCGCCACAGTCGCGAACGTTGATGGTAAAGGGCTCAGCCGGCGTGGTGACACCTACGCTCAGCTCACGCTCGCCACAAACAAAACGAACCAGGTTGCGCTTGCCGGGGGTCAGGCCGTCGACATAGGTCTCGACCGTATTCGTGGTACCGGCGGGCTCGTCGTTGACAAAGATCTCCCACGTATCGGCGCAGGTAAAGTAACCGCCGTCGTCAAGCTCGATAACCGCCGCGCGCGCGTTGCGCCAGATAACGTTCGTCTCCATGGGTTTCTCCCTCAAAAAGATGCTCTAAAGGCAAATTGTACGCTGTTGAAAAAGGGCCGTGCCTGCCGGCGGAATTCCGGTGGCACGGCCCTGTGATTTGGACGATATGTCGGCCTTACTCGGCGGGAGTTACGCTACCGTCCTGGAAGCCAACGTTGTTGTGGGCAAAGCAGTCCTCGTACTTAAAGCCGGAGAGCTCCTCGCAAAGCGCCTTGACCTCGGGCTTGACGTCGGCCATCTTGCCACCCTCCTTGACTCGGTGAATCTCGTCGCAAAGGACGTCGCACTGCTCCTTGTCGATCTTGATGCCGCGGGCAAGGACGGCCGCAAGCAGGAAGAAGCCGGCGCAGCCGATGATCATGTAGCCGCAGATATACAGAGGCACGGTAGCGGGCTGGGTCACGGCGTCGCTATTGCCGGCGGTCTGAATGAAGCCGGAGGCAGCAAGGACGATAGCCCACACGTTGACGGCGATAGCCTGGGCGATCTGCTGGCAGAGCTGCTGCGCGGAGCTGTAGATGCCCTCGCGACGACGCAGGGTGATGAGTTCATCGACATCGGGGATGTAGTTGAGCAGAACATCGGGCAGGTACTGGAAGCCGACGTAGAAGAACTTCCAGATGGCGAAGATGATGGGGTAGGCGATCATGGCGATGGCGACCGTGGAGGTGCCGCTGATCTGACCAAAGGCGAAGTAGTTGTAGGCAATGATGCACGCAGCGCAACCGACGTTGGCCAGGTACCAAGACTTGTGGAAGCCCTTCTTGGCCATGAGGGCGACCCAGATGGCGGTGCAGACGATAGCGACGACCTTGCCAGGCATCTCCATCACGGACTCGTAGGACTTAGGAATCTGCAGGCAGTAGACGATGAAGAAGGACAGGCAGGCAGACCAGCAGGCAGCAGCGAGCTTCGTGGAGACCTGTGCATACAGGACCTTGCGGAAGGACTTGTTGCGGAAGGTGGAGATAACGTCGATAAAGAACTTCTTGATGCCCTCGCCGACGCTCTCGATCTTCTCCTGAGCGACCTCCTCGGGGGTGTGCTCCCACGTGGACAGGTACACGCAGAGCAGCGAGATTGCCATGACCGAAGCGTTGACCGTAGCGATGATGAAGTAGCTGAACGGGTTGGTCTCGCCGAAGGTGCCAAAGCCGAAGCCCACAAGTGCAGCCATCAGGAAGCCGGCGGCGTTACCAAAGAGATGCTTGTAGCCGGTGAGGTACGTACGCTCCTTAAAGTCATCGGTCATCTCGATGGTAAGCGGCGACAGGTTGGCGGTGCAGAACGTGTACGCGACGTTGTAGATCAGGTACAGCACAAAGTAGTACGGGAAGCCAAACGGCGTAGCCACGAAGATGAGCGGCTCGGCGATCATCATCGGGATGGCCAGCAAGATCCAGAAACGACGACGACCAAAGATGCGGCCAATCTTGGTGGCATAGAAGTTATCGGCCACAAAGCCCATCAGCGGGCAAAGAATGGCGTTGACATAGATGGCAAACGAGCTGATCAGTGCAGCCTCGCCTGCGGACAGGCCACACTCCGTGGACAGGAACAGCACCATGTAGCTGTGCGTAAAGGTCAGGGCACCGGAATTGAGCATACCGCCCATACCAAAGCCCAAGCGCGTCCAGAATGTGATCTTACGCTTTTTTCCGATCTTATTAGTCATCGAGCTCCCTCTCTTTTCTCGATTGTCTTGTAACAAGACATTTGAGTCCACACTGACATCTGTCTGCCCAGCGTTCAGGGTGAACGTTTAGTTAGATTATGCGCGATTGTTTACGACAGGTGAACGTTCACTTGAATAATATCCTTGAACGGTCGATTTTTACCGCTGAACGGACACAATTGAGATCCTCACACCTATTTTCTGCTGGTAAGGGTGCCATGCTGGACAGCCATGAGATAGGTGAACGTTTATCAGATTTTCCAACATATTCACTTAACCACGAAACGAAAAAGCCCCGCCGGGAACACTCCCGACGGGGCCGATGACATCGCGCTATGCTTGGGCGCACTTGCCGCTACAAGCAGACGCCGTCCTTCCAGATACTGATCTCGTGACAGCCACGGCGCTCGGCACTCGTGAGCTTACCGCTCGCCGTCTCCAGCACCAGCTGGTACAGATCGTGGGCGGCCTCGTCGAGCGTGCGCTCACCCGTGGCAATCACGCCGGCGTTAAAGTCCATCCAATTGGCCTTGTGGTCGCACAAACGCTGGTTGGTGAACACTTTGAGCGTAGGCGCCGGCGCGCCAAACGGTGTGCCGCGGCCAGTCGAGAACAGAATCACGTGGCAGCCGGCAGCCGTCAACGCCGTGGTGGATACCATGTCGTTGCCCGGACCGCACAGCATGTTCAGGCCGTGTTTAGTTGCCTGGCCGGCATACGGCAGCACGTCGACGATGGGGGCAGATCCGCCCTTTTGCACGCAGCCGCAGCTCTTGTCCTCAAGTGTGGTAATACCGCCGTCCTTGTTGCCGGGACTCGGGTTCTCGTAGACAACCTCGCCGTGGCTAATAAAGTAATCCTTAAAGCCGTTGAGCATGTCGGAAGCGGCGTTAAAGACCTGCTCGTTCTCGCAACGGTCGAGCAGAATGCTCTCCGCGCCAAACATCTCGGGCACCTCGGTAAGCACCGACGTGCCGCCGCGGGCGACGACCATATCGCTCACGCGACCGATCGTGGGGTTGGCGGTAATGCCCGAAAGGCCGTCAGAGCCGCCGCACTTAAGACCAATGACCAGCTCGGAGGCCGGAATGGGCCCACGCTTTGCTTGCTTGGCCAGGTCAGCCAGCTCGGACAGAATCTTGTGCCCCTCGATCTGCTCGTCGGCGACGTCCTGGCAGGTGAGAAAGCGAACGCGCTCGTGGTCGAAGTCACCGAGCTCGTCGAGCACCTGCTGATGCGTGCAGTTCTCGCAACCAAGCGACAGGAACAGCACGCCGGCCGCATTAGGATGACGCGAGAGCGCCACCAGCAGACGACGCGTCTGGGCATGGTCGGCGCCGGTCTGCGAGCAACCGAACGGATGCGGGAAGTAGTAGACACCCTCCAGCGAGCCATCGACCAGATCCTGGGCCTGCTCACACATGGCACGGGCGACTTCGTTGACACAGCCGACCGTGGGGATGATCCACAGCTCATTACGCGTCGCGGCACGACCGTCGGCGCGGCGGAACCCCATAAAGGTCTCGGGCTCAACGGGATCCACGACCGGATGTGTGGGGTTGTAGGTATACTCGACCTCGCCCGAAAGGTTGGTCTTCACATTGTGCGTGTGGAGCCACTGACCGGGCTGGACATCGCCCGTCACGTGTCCGATGGGCAAGCCGTACTTGATGACGTCCTCCCCCGCGGCAATCGAGCGCACGGCCATCTTATGACCCTGCGGAATATCCTCCGCGGCCACGACCTCGCCTACCCCGGGAACCGCGACGGCGGTGCCCTTGGCAAGCGGCGACAGCGCGACAATCACGTTGTCTGCCGGATTGATCTGGATAGTGTTCATTGCAAATGGTCCTAACCCTACAGGTTGAGCAGAAGTCGAGGCGCGGGCACGCCGTCCCGCGCCCGCGCCGGATATTTACGCCTGAGCGTTGGCGAAGGCCTGCTTGGCACCCTCGGTGCGCACGACGGCGAGCGCACTGACGACAAACTCCTCAAGACCGGCGATCTGCGTAAGGTCCTCGCCCCACATCTGCTCGTTGGTGAGCACGTCGTGCACCAGTTGGGCATCGTCGGCGCCGGCATGGGCAGCGTAGAAATCGAGTACGAAGGCATCGTCCTGAGCGGTGTACTCGGTGCCGTCGGAGCGACGCAGGTGCAGGCCGTCGCCCTCGCGGGACACGAGCTCCTGCGTGTAGAAGGAGATGAGCGTAGCGAGGCTCGTCGCCAGGCACTTGGGCAGGTTGCCGGTCTCAGCAACGTAGTCCTTGAGCGTGGGCAGGTCGCGAGCGCGCCACTTAGCCGTGGAGTTGAGGCAGATGGAGAGCAGCGCATGATCAATAAACGGGTTGTCGAAGCGGTTTTCGACGGCGGCGGCAAAGGCCTTGCAGTCCTCGACATCCAAGTCGGCGGCAAGCGTCGGAATGACCTCGTCGTAGAGCATGGTGTTCATGAAGCCGCGAATGGTCTCGTCATGCATGCAGTCGCGCACGATATCAAAGCCGGCAACCCAGGAACCCGGAACGAAAGCGGTGTGGGCACCGTTGAGGATGCGGACCTTGCGCTTCTTGTATGGGGTGACGTCGGGGGTCACAAAGACACCCGGCAGACCGGCCTTCACGAAGGACAGACGCTCCTTGAGCGATTCGTCACCCTGGATGCCCCACATCTGGAAGGGCTCACGCACGGCCAAGAATGGATCCTCATAGCCCAAGCGCTCGGCCACGGCAGCGGCCTCCTTGGGATCGCGGATGCGACCCGGAACGATGGTGTCGACGAGCGTGGTGCAGACGGTGCAGTCGTTGGCCATCCACTGCGAAAACTCGTCCTCCCAGCCCCAGTCGCTCACGTACTGGTTCATGATGCGCAGCAGCTCCTCGCCGTTATGGTCGATGAGCTCGCACGCGAGCACGATAACGCCCGACTTACCGGCGGCCCAGCGGGCGTGAAGGACCTGGACAAGCTTGGCAGGGAAGCTCGCGGGCGGCATGTCGTCGGCCTTGCAGGACGGGTCGTAGGCGATACCGGCCTCGGTGGTGTTGGAGACGATGATCTCCAGGTCGTCGGAAACGGCGACCTCCATCATGGCGCGATAGTCGTCCTCGCGATACGGGTTGAGGCAGCGGCTGCAGGCGCTGATCACACGAGACTCGTCAACCGTGTTGCCGTTCTCCTTGCCGCGCACCAGCACGGTGTACAGGTCGTCCTGGGCATTGATACCGTCGGCAAAGCCAAAGGCGCCACTGATGGGCTGCACCATGACGACCTTGCCGTTCCAGCCGGTGGCCTCGTTGCCCATGTCAAAGAAACGGTCGACGAAGGCGCGCAGGAAATTGCCCTCGCCAAACTGCAGAACCTTCTCGGGAGCGTCCTTGGGCAGCAAATAGCCCTTGTAGCCGATCTTCTCGAGCGCATCGTAGCTGATGTTCTCCATCTGTGTCTCTCCTTAGATAGCTGTTAGCGTGCAAGCAAAACGGGGCTCCGCGTGTGGCAACGGCGCCCAGGGTTCGATGTGATTCGATGCGGGCTTAGGCCTCGACGGTGTCCAGGTCAAAGCCAAAGTAGCGGACCGCATTGTTGTAGCTGATGTCGCGCACGATACTGCCCAGCAGCTCCATGTCGGCCGGGTACTTGCCCTGCTCAACCCACTCGCCGATCACGCTGCACAGCACGCGACGGAAATACTCGTGGCGCGGATAGGACAGGAAGGAGCGGGAGTCGGTGAGCATGCCGACAAAGTTGCCCAGGACGCCCTCGTTAGCCAGAGCCGTGAGCTGCTCGCGCATACCGACCTCGTTGTCGTTGAACCACCAGGCGGAGCCGTTCTGGATCTTGCCGGCGGTCGGAGCCTCCTGGAAGCAGCCCATGACGGTATCGATCATGGTGTTGTCGATGGGATTCAGGCTGTACAGGATGGTCTTGGGCAGACCGCAGGTCTCCTGGATGGAGTTGAGGAAATCGGCAAGCTGGTCGGACGGCGTGTAGTTGGAGATGCAATCGTAGCCGGTGTCGGGACCGAGTTTGGCGAACATGGCGCGGTTGTTGTCGCGCTTGCAGCCAAAGTGCAGCTGCATGGCCCAGCCCAGACGGACATACTCGCCAGCAACGAACTGCATAAAGGCAGTCTTGTACTTGAGGACTTCTTCCTCGGTGAGCGGCTCAGCAGCCAGGCCCTTGGCAAAGACGGCCTCGATCTCGTCGGCGGTAGCCGGGACGTACATAACGTAGTCAAGTGCGTGGTCGGAGGCGCGGCAGCCCAGCTCGTGTGCAACGTCGTAGCGCTTGGAGATGGCAGCCTTCATGCCCTCGAAGTCGCTGACCTCAACGCCGGCAACCTCGGAGAGGCGCTTGCAGTAGTCGGCAAACTCCTGGCCGCGCTCGATGCGCAGGGCGGCGTCGGGGCGCATGGCGGGAACGACCTGAACGTCAAAGCTGTCGTCGGCTGCAATCTTCTTGTGCCACTCAAAGCTGTCGGCGGGGTCGTCAGTAGTGCAGATCATGCGGACGTTGGACTGCTTGATCAGGTTGCGGCAGGTGAAGCTGGCCTCGGCGAGCTTGGCGTTGGCAAGGTCCCAGACCTCCTGGGCGGTCTTGCCGTTGAGGACGCCCTCGTAGCCAAAGTAGCGCTTAAGCTCCAGGTGGCTCCACTCAAAGACGGGGTTGCCGACGCAGCGACCCAGGGTCTCGGCCCACTTTTGGAACTTCTCGCGAGCAGGGGCGTCGCCAGTGATAAAACGCTCGTCGACGCCGTTGGCACGCATCAGGCGCCACTTGTAGTGGTCGCCGCCCAGCCAAACCTCGGTGATGTTCTCGAAACGCTTGTCCTCCCAAATCTCCTTAGGAGAAATGTGGCAGTGATAGTCGACGATGGGCATGCCCTCGGCAAAGTTGTGGAACAGCTCCTCGCCGGTCTTGGTGCTCAGCAGGAAATCCTGATCGTCCATAAAGTTTTTCATCAAACAGCCCCTTTGCTGGCAAGGCGGGCGCACGGCGCGCTCGTTATCCTTTAGGTGAACGTTCACTATACTAATCCATTGCACCTCAAAAGGTGAACGTTCACCTAACCACCACGGGGTGAACGGTAGATTTTGCCCGTTCAACGGTTGCTGGAGATGTGACTTGCATGTATTGCGGACTGGTTGGCGTCCCCGAACACCGAACTTGAGCGCTTTTGCTCAGGTGGGTCATATCCCGCCGTGCATTTTTGGGAGTATTCAGCATCGAAGCGCGCCGCGCGCCGTCCTCGGCGCCCCATTTGATGCGCACATTGCGTCCGATTGGCATAAAAAGTGCCGCCGATGGCGAAATACGCCACCCCGGCGGCACTTAAAACAGTCGTTCTGCGCCTCATTCAGGGCATGCCAATGCTGAATACTCCCAAAAATGCACGTCGCAAGAGGGGGTACCTGCTCAATCGGCTAAATACCCGCAAGTTCGCAGTAGCGATCGACATTGCTGGCAAATACCATCTCGACGGCGCCCTTCTGGACGGGCACCGTCGGGGTCCTTCCCCACAGCAGATAATTGCCCAGCGTCTTAGCGCCGCGATACGCCAGGCTCGTCGGGTCCTTATAGACAATATTGGTAAAGATACCGCGGCGCAAGGCCAGAGCACTTTCGGGAAACAGGTCGTTGCCGATCACCATGACCTCGCCCGCCTTGCCGGCCGAAACGAGTGCATCGGCAACCAGCTCGGAGCCCACGGCGAACACGCTGCAGATCAGCTCGGGGGCGTCCGGAGCCTTGAGACGATTCTTGAGCTCGCGCTCGAGCTGCTTGACCTGGGCATGAGCGCCGGTAAGGTCCTCGACCTGCCAGGGAACATCATGCTCGCGCAGGTACGTATGGAAGGCGCGAGCGGTCAAATAGTGTGAATCGGTATAGGGGTCGCCCGCTAGCAGGAGCACACGGGCATCGACACCAGCGGCGTGAACCAAGTTGACCGCCTGCTCGGCCATCAGGCTGCCCGCCGTTGAATAATCAGCCAGACTGGCGCCCAGACGGTCGAGGTGCGGACGGTCGCCGTCGACGAGCTCGATCGTCACGCCTGCCTCGGCAATCTGCCCCAACAGCTCGGTTGCACGATCGTCGCCCGGCGCATAGGCAAGCAAGCCATCAATCTTCTCGCCCACCTGCAAACGCTCGTCGATTTGCTCGAGCGCATCAGCGTAGCCGCCCACGCCAAATTCAACACGCTCAACCGTAATGCCCTGGTCGATGACCTCCTGCTCAAAACGATTGCAGCCTTCCCATAGGTAACGGAAAAAGTACGCTCCCTCGCGCGATGCGCGGGGCAGGCAAAACACCAGATTGATATCCTTGCGACGCAGGCTTGAGGCACTTGTGTTGCGGTGATAGCCCATGGCCTCGGCCTTGGCGTTCACCTTGGCGCGCACAGATTCGCTCACGCCGGCCTTTCCCGTCAGGGCCTTGTGCACGGTATTGATGGAAACGCCAAGCTCGGCGGCTATGTCCTTCATGGTTACACGAGCGCTCATGGGATTACTCCGTTATAGATAAGTGGCCAATTTACAGTTCAGTTAACGATACCCCAAAAATACTCTTCAACTCGCCGCGCTCGCGCCCAAATGCACAAAGCGCCCCGCGAACGGATGCCCGCGGGGCGCTTGGATGTCCGGGCCTTATTTGATACCGCGGCCCAAGTCTTCAGCGATTTTGTCCACGCCCTTAAGTGCGGCGCAGGTCTTTTTGTTGGAGCAATGCCCCGTGCAAACGCCACCCTGAGCGCAGTCGGCACAGGTGCCCTTGCGGTAGATGCGCACACATACCGCGACAAACGCAATACCGATAACAGCCAGTACAACAATATCGATAGGTGCCATAGCAAGCCTCCTCTAGTTAACCATCACTTACTTTACCCCATTCTCCACCTACCAAAAAGGGACAGGTTTATTTTGGTCGGTTTTATCTGCGGAAACGCCACATCTCCCCCACCAAAAAGCCCGAGTGTCGCTGGGACACCCGGGCTCGTGGAAAGGGGTTAATCCTTATTCGGACTTAAGCGGAAACTGCGGCGGAAGCAGTGTTGGTCTCGTCCTCATCGGTCCATGCATGCTTGGGCATGGGACGGAAAATCTGGAAGAGCATCGCAACCAGCAGCACAATGGCCACAACCGTCCAGATACCAAACTGCCCAAGGACAAGCAGGTTGTAGAACTGGTTGATGAACAGGGCGATCACCCAAGCGAAGGCGCACTCGTAGCCGATGGCAATCGCGGTCCACTTGCCAGAGTCCATCTGGTTGCGGATGGTGCCAATGGCGGCAAAGCACGGAGCGCACAGCAGGTTGAAGGCGCCGAAGGCAACGCAAGCGCCCATGGTGGGGAACATGCCGGCAAACGCGGTCCACAGGCTCGGGTCGGTCTCGCCCGCGTCGGCGACGGACAGCAGCGAGCCGGCGGTGGCGACGACGTTCTCCTTGGCGACGAGGCCAGAGACGGTCAGTGCGGTTGCCTGCCAGGTGCTAAAGCCGAGCGGGGCGAAGATCCAAGCGACCAGGTTGCCGAGCATGGCGAGCACGGAGTAGTCCATGAACTCCTCGGGGATGCCGTCCATCGCAGGCAGGAAGCCAAAGGAACCGTTGTAGCTACCAAAGTTGGACAGGAACCACACCACGACAGTGGACGCGAAGATGACCGTGCCGGCCTTCTTGATAAAGGCCCAGCAGCGCTCCCACACGTGCAGCGCCCAAGAGCGGATCGCCGGGAAGTGGTAAGCAGGAAGCTCCATAACGAACGGCGTCGGACGGCCGGCGAAGAGCTTGGTCTTCTTGAGCATGAGGCCCGAGGCGATGACGGCAAAGACGCCCAGGAAGTAGAACAGCGGGCTGATCCAAGCGGCAGTGGTGGAAGAATCGCCAATGATGGAGCCCATGAGCAGAGCGATGATCGGCAGCTTGGCGCCGCAAGGGATGAACGTGGTGGTCATGACCGTCATGCGGCGGTCCTTCTCGTTCTCGATGGTCTTGGTAGCCATGACGCCAGGGACGCCGCAGCCCGAGGACACGAGCATGGGGATGAAGGACTTACCGGACAGACCAAAGCGGCGGAACACGCGGTCCATGATGAAGGCGACGCGGGCCATATAGCCGCAGTCCTCCAGGAAGGACAGCATCACAAAGAGCAGGAACATCTGCGGCACGAAGCCGAAGATGGCACCCAGGCCGCCGACGATACCGTCACAGACGAGCGAATCGACCAGACCGCCGTCCTCGGTGCCGCCCGCCACGAGGGCATCGTGGACCATGGTGGTAATACCCGGAACATACGGGCCATACTCCGCCGGGTCAACCGAATCGGCGGCGTCACCCGCAGCCTCGACAGCTGCGTCATAGGCATCGCGGCCCTGACCGAGCACGTACCAGCCATCGGTACCAAAGAGCTGGTCGTTGGTGAAGTCGGTCACCGTGCCGCCCAGAGTGGAGACGGCGATGTAGTACACGCAGAACATGATGACCACAAAGATCGGCAGGCCCAGGATACGGTTGGTAACCACGCGGTCGATCTTCTCGGAGGTGCTCATCTTGGCCGGAGCCTTGGTGAGGCACTCGTCGATGATGTGGGCGATCACGCCGTAGCGCTCACCGGTGATGATGGACTCGGCATCGTCATCGCAGTCCTGCTCGCACTGAGCGACCAGCTGCTCCACGCGAGCGGCCTTCTCCTTGGTGAGGTTGATGAGCTTGCAGGCGTCCGCATCGCGCTCGAACAGCTTGACGGCATAGTAGCGGCGCTTGTTGGCGGGGACGCTTGCCGGCAGGTTGTTCTCGATGTGGTCCAGAACGTCCTCGATGGAGGAGTCGAACTTGTGCTCCGGCACCTGGCCCTTGGTGGCAGCGGACTTCTTAACCTGCTCGAAGAGCTCCTTGATGCCCTTGTTCTTAAGAGCGGAGATCATCATAACCGGGCAGCCGAGCTTCTTGGAGAGCTTGTCCGTGTCGATCTTGTCGCCATTCTTCTCGACCAGGTCAGCCATGTTGAGGGCAACGACCACAGGCAGGCCGGTCTCGATGACCTGAAGCGCCAGGTATAGGTTGCGCTCGAGGTTGGTGGCATCGACAACCTGGACGACCACATCGGGCTCGCCGCTCATGAGGTAATCGCGCGAGCACTGCTCCTCGGGGCTGTAGGGGGAAAGCGAGTAGATGCCGGGGAGGTCCGTGATGGTAACGTTCTTGTCGCTTAGGAGCTTGGCCTCCTTTTTCTCAACCGTGACGCCGGGCCAGTTGCCAACGTAGCCGTTGGCGCCGGTGATCAGGTTGAAAAGCGTGGTCTTGCCGCAGTTGGGGTTACCCGCCAGCGCGACATGGATCTGAGAATCCGCCATTCAATCCTTCTTCCTTGTTTGCCCGCGCTGCTTTCTCCGCGCAGGCTGGATAATGTGCTTCAAAGTTGCAGCATTAAGTTAGAAAAACCTAACTTTATCTGCAGAAATATACGTCGCGAGCCCTTACTGGACCTCGACGACGGCCGCCTCCTCCTTGCGGATGGAAAGCTCGTAGCCGCGCACGTTGATCTCGACCGGATCACCGAGCGGTGCAACCTTCACGACCTTGAACGAAGTGCCCTTGATGAGCCCCAGGTCCATAAGGTGGCGGCGAAGCGCACCCTCACCGTGAAGCTTGACGATGGTGGAGCTCTCGCCCACCTTAACGTCACCCAACGTCTTCATCCTCTTATCCCCCTTTCGGTTTTTATGAAATGCTGCAGACTAACCGACGGTCATGATGTGCATGGCAACCTTGGAATCGATACCAAAGCGTGCGCCCAGCACCGTGACGATGATATTGGCGCCACTCGAGCTCACCACGTGGATTTCGTTGCCCTCGACAAAGCCGAGGTCCTTGAGGTGGTGCTTCATATCCTCATTGCCCTTTACGCGAGACACGCGCACGGTTTCGCCCGCTTTTACCATCGAAAGCGGCATTGCCGGCATCTGCGGTCCGCAAGACATGAGTGGCTCCTAACGTCAGTTCGTCCTCAGCATCGACGCGGTAAAAGTTAACCACGCCTATGTTCGCTTTAGTAAACTAACACGTGGTTAACTTTTTGGAAAGGGTCCCCATTCAGATTTCGAAAAAGTTTCCTATACGAAACAAAAGGGCGCGGCAAAGGACCATCCTTTACCGCGCCCTATCATGCTTAGAGCGAAAGATTTCTGATCGATGTGACACAGGAGGCCTCATCCACGCCCGAAACGCGGAACACGATGTCCTCGCCACATTCGCCACAGAGTGCCATGAGCCCTATAACGTCGCGGCCATCGACATGACGATTGCCAATCGAAACCGACACGTCACTACGATGCTTGGCGATAATGTCATAAAGCAGCGCAACCGGGCGGGCATGCAATCCCAACGGATCTTTAATCGTCTTCGTAAATTCGACCATGTCCCCTCCCACGACATCGCACATTCGGCCGGCAAACCCAGCCACGTGGTAGCTATTGTAGCGTTAGATGCTTGTCGAGAGCTCCTCTGAACACCTCGTGGGCAAAAAGTGGCAAATATGAGTACTGCCACCAATTTAGTAGCAGCAAAATCGAGAGCAAATTGCTTACTTTAAGCGATTCGAAGAGGTTGAAAGCCGTCAAACGCCCTTTAAAGGGGGTTAGATAAATTGATTGTGAGCCCATTTTTACTCAGAACAGGCCGAAAAATATGACATCTCTTTTGCAACAGTACTCAAATTTGGCATTTTTTGCCCACAGGGTCCAAAACCATGCCCCAAAACACAAAAGGAGAGGCCTCGTAAGGCCCCTCCCTAGGAAAGGGGATCGATTTATTCCACAGCCGCAGATTAATCCTAGCCGCTACTCAATCATGTCGAGGACGGAGGGGCGCAGCTCGCTCTCGGCAGCCTCGGGATCGGTCTCGCGCAGACGGTTGATATAGCGGTTGTACCACATCACGGCAAGGCCCAGGAAGACAACCACACCGCCAACGTTGTAGACCAGCGTCAGCCACAGCGGCTGATCGAGCGGAATGGTGCCGCAGATAAGCACGAAGCAGAAGACCACAAGCAGGAATGCGGCAACGACCAGGCCAAAGCTGCGCGAGCCCATGCGGAAGCCACGGGGAGCAGCATCGAAGTTCTTGCGCAGCATAAAGTAGGCAAGCAGAATCAGCAGCGGCGGGAGCAGAGCGGTGGCAGCCGTCATGTTGGTGACAATCATGAGCAGGTCGTCGAGGTTACCGGAGCCCAGGGCCGGGATGATCAGGATGGGGACGACGATGGCGAACTGCAGCCAAGCGGCGCGGGCAGGAATGCCATGCTCGTTGAGCTCGACGATCTTGCTACCAAAGACGCCCTTGGGGATCTCGGTGAAGAAGACCTTGATGGGAGCGGAGGTCCACATCATGAGGGAACCCAGCGTAGCGGCGAGAAGGATCAAGCCGATGACGCGCGTGGACACTTCCATAGGAATGCCAAAGTGGGCAAAGACAGCGCCGAACACGTCGAAGATGCCGGTGGAGATGGCAACGCTGCCCTCGGGGATGAACAGGTTAACCAGCAGCGAAGCGCCTGCATACAGAAGGCCGATGGTCAGGCCGGCGATAACGACGGTGCGCACGAAGGCCTTGACGCCACCCTTAAGGTCGTTAAGGAACACGCCGACAGACTCAGCGCCGCCAACGCCCTGGATGATCCAGGCAAGCGTACCGAAGAAGCCCCACGCAGTTGCGAAGTTGCTCATGTCGGGAGCCATGTTAGCGGGAGTAGGAGCCGTAGCGAACTCAACGCCGCCAAAGGCAGCAGCCAGGGACAGCAGGATGAACACGGCGGTCAGGCCGAGAGCCGCGGTCGAACCGAAGGAGGAAATGGAGCCGATCCACTTAGCGCCCTTGGTCGAAACCCACGTGGCAATAGCAAAGACGACGATCTCGATAATGGTGATCCACAGCTGCGAAAGCTCGGCGTTGGCACCAAAGAACACGTAGCTCGCGTAGATGATTACGTTGGGCAGGACGGACGCAAAGAAGAACAGGTTAACGAACCAGTAGCTAAATGCCGTCAGGAACGCCCAGCGACCACCCATCGAGGTCTTAACCCATGCGTACACGCCCGACTCGGAGTCCTTGTTGAGGCCGACGAACTCGGCGGTAACCAGGGTATAGGGGACAAAGTACAAAAGCGTGGCGAAGAAGAACGACGGCGCGGCTGCTAAGCCGATGGCCGCGTTGTTGTTGATGATGTTCTTGATACCGAACACGGCGGCGACCGTCATGCCCAGCAGAGCGAACGAACCGATCGTTCCTCGTTTTTCAGAGCTCATAAGCCCTCCCAATCATCTATTAAATGTCATCCAAAACCGTCCGAGCTGCAAGTGCAATCGCGGACGGCGCACCTGCTAAGGGGAATGGGGAAAAGGAAGTCAACAAAGCCATCCCCCTTAACGGCGCGAAGCAAACGTCCAAACGGACGAATACTACTTGTTGGGGAAGGAATAACCTTCGACCGTCACGTGCAGTACCACGACGCGGGGATCCGAAGCCTCGGCGATAACACGGTAAGCCTCGTCGATCTCGACGACGGCAACGCCGCCGGCGGGAATCGTCACGGTCTCCCCCGCCCCCTCAAAGCGCTCGCGATCATCGATATCGCTGTAGGCGCGGGTGCAGGTGAGGCCTGCCTTGGGGGCAACCTCGACAGTCAGGTCGCCGTCGAGCGGGGCGAGCACGGCATGGTAGCGACGGTGACCGACCAGATCGGCGGTTGCGGCCTCGCGGGCATAGACCCACCAGTACACCAGCGAGTCGCCGATGGAGTACGCCACATCGTGCTGCAGTTCAGAAACGCCGTCGAGTGCCTGACCGGTACGCATCCACTTCTTGACGGACTTCATCTGAGCATCGAAGTCGGCACGCGAGATAAAGACATGCATGGCTTATGCCTCCTTAATGGGTGCCAGCGCCTGAGCCAGATCGGCAGACGTCAGCGGTCGCAGGGACACCTCAAAGCTGAAGCTCTCAAAACGGGTGCGATAGGAATCGAGCACCTCGGAACCCCAAGAGTTCGAGCCAAGGCCGAGCAACTGGTCGTTGATGTTGACCGTGACCGTGTCGCCCTTGACAAGGTCGTAGACGTGCTTGGCGTTATCGATGGCCTCGCAGCTATAGGGCCATGCCGAGAACGAGAACGGGTTGGAGGCAGCGTCAGCCGGACGAGTCACCAGCACGCCGTCACCGTGGCTGGAGCGCAGGGCAACCCAGCGGGTACCCTCGCGGTTGGCACAGTCCTGAGGCATAACGTAGGGCGTGAACATGTCGTCGACCGTAGTGCGGTAATGGCCGACCGGGTTGGCGCGCAGCGAGTCCGGATAGTTCTCGCCCGGGCCGTGGCCATACCACTCGACGGCACGATCGCAACCGGGGACCTCGAAGGAGATGCCGATGCGCGGGATAATGTCCGAATAGTCGCCGTAAGGCTCGCCGGAAACCTTGAGGTCGACGCGGCCACTCGGAAGCACGGTATAGACGAGCTCGACGCGCATGCCGAACGCGCGGACGGGAGGAGCGATACGCTGGCTCACGGTAACGACGACCGCATTGCCGTCCTGCTTCCAAGAAACCTTGCGGGTGGACGTCTGCATTACATCGATGAAGTTATCCTTCCACAGGGAGTCGTACTCCTGAGCGTGGTTATCGACGAGCGGATGCCAAAAACCAACCTGGGGACCGGAGGCCATGACGTCACGGCCGGATGCCTTCCACTTGCTCACGGTGCCGTTTACCTTGCTGAAGGTCAGCCCGCCGTTGAGGGAGTGAATGCGAATCTCCTGCTCGGTCTCCTCGACCGTAAGCTCAGGACGAGCTGGGGCGGCGATGGCCGGCGCCGGATGGTTTGCGATGGCAAACTGGCTTGCACCCAGCTGGAACATCGGCTCGCACCAGACGTGAGCGGCCATGGTGTAGGCGCGCACGGTCAGCAGGGTCTCGCCTACCGCGGCCTCGCGAATCGCCAGCGGAAGCTGGACGGACTCGCCGGGGGCAACCGCACCGGGCATGAGCGTCTTGCGGCAAACCACGTCGCCGTCCACCAGGGTCTCCGCCGACAGGCAAACATCCTCGAGGGTGGTAAACCAACGCTTGTTGGTGACGGTCAGCTCGCCCGCCTCGGCATCGTAGGCCATGCGAACCGGGCAGATGACCTGACCATACTCAGTGAGGCCCGGGCTCGGCTGCTGCCAAGGGAACACCATGCCGTCGATGCAGAAGTTGCTGTTATTGGGGTAATCGCCGTTGTCGCCGCCATACATATCGTAGGCAACGCCGTCCTCGGTCACAGCAGCCAAACCGTGGTCGCACCATTCCCAGATAAACTGGCCTTGGATGCAATCCCAGCGATCGAAGACCTCCTGGTACTCGGACAGACCTCCGGGGCCATTACCCATGGAGTGGCCATACTCGCAGTTGATGCGCGGCTTGGGGAACGGATGCTCACCAAAGTCGTTCATCTGCGACACACGGGAGTACATCGTGGAAATGACGTCGACGGTATCGGCGTTGCGGTCCTCCTCGTAGTGGACCGGACGACCATCGAGCTCGTGAGCCTTGGCGTACATCGCGCGGATGTTGCAGCCATAGCCGCTCTCGTTGCCCAGCGACCACATGATGATGCACGCGTGGTTGCGCTCCTGCATCACCAGGCGCTCAATACGGTCGACGTAGGCCGGCTCCCATGCCGGGTCGTCGGTAACCAGGGCGATGTTGCCGATATTCTCGAAGCCGTGGCTCTCCATATCGGTCTCGGCGACCAGCATGATGCCATACTCATCACACAGCTCGTAGAAGCGCGGGTCATTGGCATAGTGAGAGGTGCGCACTGCGTTGATGTTGTGCTGCTTCATGAGCTCCAGGTCGCGGCGCATGCGATCGAGGCCCACGGCGCGGCCCTTGTGATCGTCGTGATCGTGGCGGTTGACGCCATGCATTTTAAAGTAAGTGCCGTTGAGGTAGATATGATTGCCCTCGACCGTCACCTCGGCAAGACCCTGGCGATGCGGGACGTACTCGCTCACCTTGTCGCCGTCGTAGACCTCAAACGTAAGATCGTAGAGGAAGGGGTCCTCGGGATTCCAGAAGTGGGCATCGGTCACGCTGCACTCGGCATGGCTGTCGACGCACTCACCCGTAGCCACCACGTTCTCGCCATCGCTGAGCGTAAACACAACGCGGGAAGCGCCCTCGGCAACCGTATCGAGCGTGATCAGAGCGGCATCGCCCTCGCGGTGCGTGCGGAACCTAAAGTCGACCAGGTGCGCGGCGGGACGCTGCATAAGGTACACATCGCGGAAGATGCCCGAGGCCCACCACATGTCCTGATCCTCGATGTAGCTGCCATCGCTGTACTGCAGGACCTTGACCGCAAACAGGTTGTCGCCCTCGACGAGCGCGTCGGTCACGTCGAACTCGGCAGACAGGCGCGAACCCTTGGTCATGCCGATAAACTGACCGTTGACGTACAGCTCGCCATAGCTCTCGATGCCGTCGAAGCGAATGATCTCGCGAGCGCCGGCAGGAACAGCGGGAAGGTTGACGATGCGCTGGTAGACGCCCGTGGGGTCATCGGAGGGAACAAACGGCTGATCCACCGGGAACGGGAAGCCCTCGTCGGTATAGGCAAGGTTGCCGTAGCCATCTACCTGCCACAGGTGCGGAACTTCCACGTGATCCCACTCGGGCTCGTACGTGGAGAGCTCCTCGTTGGAAACGGCAGCAGGTCCCTCAAAGAGGCGGAACTGCCACGAGCCGGACAGCTGGACAAACCCGCGCGACAGCTCGCGGCTGTACGTAGCGGCGAGATCGGCGGTCTCGTAACCCATAAAGTACGCATGGGGTGCCAGGCGGTTCCTGTGGGTGAGCGCTTGGTTTTCCCAATCGTTAATGGCGTCCATGGTGATGCTCCTTCGTCATCGTAGTGATTCTTGTGCAACCGGTTGTCCTTATCTTACGGGCGATGCAAAAAACTGTGCAACCGGTTGTCCGCTGAACGGTCGATTTGGCCGGGTTAACGGTGCAACCGGTTGTACAATCGCAACACTTATGTCACCCTGAGTATCGAAACTCAGCACAAGACATCGTTCTTAAGCTCGTAGGCAACCTCCACGCCCGCTGATATCTCACCCACACGAGACGTATTCGATTTCGGCTTGGTTGCAAAACGACACCGGTCACCGGATACCATGAACGCTGTTCAGGCGCACTATAGTAAGCTGTATCCGCACCAGCCCGCATCAGTGACAACATCGACCGCATTTTCCAGGAGACGCCATGACCCAACCAGTTCGCACCGCACCTACGCTTGCCGAGGTTGCCGCAGCTGCCGGCGTGTCGCGTTCCACGGCATCGCGCGCTCTCAACGATTCGCCCCGCATTAGCGAGGAAACCAAAAAGCGCGTCCGCGCGGCGGCCAAGAAAGTCAATTTTGTCCCCAACGCTCGTGGCCGAGCGCTCGCTGTCGGGCGCACGGAAATCATCGCCGTACTCGTGACCGAGCCCCTGAGTGAACTCTTCAGCGACCCCACCTATAGCGAGTTTTTGAGCGGCATTACCGAGGAACTGTCGGAGTCGTCCTATCTGCCCGTTATCTTGCAGGCGTCTTCTACGCATGAGCGCAACCGCGCACGCGAGCACTTTGAGCGCCGCTCGTTCGACGCCGTGATCGACGTCTCCCCCTACAAGGGCAGCGAGCTGCTCGAGGTACTGCGCGAGCTGGGCGTACCCACCGTGTTGTGCGGCCAGCTCGAGGGCCACCCCTATCGCGATGTGTTTTCGACGGTCTATTCAGACGACGAAGAGGGCGGACACTTTGCGGCACTCGCCATGAAGGAGCGCGGGCGCAAAGATATCGTCGCCGTGTTGGGACCGCAAGACAACCCCGCTGTTGTCGACCGCCTGCGCGGCTACCGCGCCGTCTTGGGCGAAGACCTCCCAGACGCAAACGTTATCTATACCGGCTGGAACAACGGAGACGGCTATCAGGCCATGCACCAGATCCTCGCGCGCGAGATCGCTTTCGATGGCGTGCTCTGCGGATCGGACCGTATCGCGGCTGGCGTCATCACCGCACTCAACGAGGCAGGCCTATCCGTTCCGGCGGACGTTTCTGTCGTCGGCTTCGACGATCACGAGATTGCGACGCGCTGCGTCCCCGCGCTCACGACCGTGCGCCAGCCCCTGCGCGAAGAAGGCCACATGGCCGCCAACATTGCGCTCGACATGATCAAGGGTGCCGAGCCCACCACCTCCGTGATGCACATGCAGCTGATCCAGAGAGACTCGCTATAAGAAACTGGGGCAGGCTTTTCGCCAGACAGTTGTTGCGGAAAGCCTGTCCCGTTTTGAGCGCTCGTTCTGGGGCACAGTTTCCGTTAGACAGCTCAACCGGAAACTGTGCCCCATTATTTTGCCGAATTCTGGGGCACGCTTTCCGCGACGCCCGGTCATCCCAAGCCCTCTCAACCTCGGCGCATAAAAAACGAGGGAAGGCACGCGTCCTTCCCTCGTTACGGGCAATATGTAGCCGCTCGCCTACATCAGGCGCAGGCTGACGTCCTTGAGCTGGGCACCGCTAACGGCACTCGGGGCGCCCGACATAAGGTCGGAGCCGCTGGCCGTCTTGGGGAACGCCATGACGTCGCGGATGGAGTCGGAACCGGTAAGCAGCATGCACACGCGGTCCAGCCCCAGAGCGAAACCGCCCATCGGGGGCGCACCAAACTTGAGGGCCTCCATGAGGAAGCCGAACTGAGACTCGGCGCGCTCCTCGGTAAAGCCCAGGAGCTTGAGCATGGACATCTGCATCTCGGCGTTGTGGATACGCATACCGCCACCGCCGGCCTCAAAGCCGTCCATGACAAAGTCGTAGGTGCACGAACCGGCTGCCAGGGGATCGGCCTCGATCTTGGCGATGTCGGTCTCGGTCGGCAGGGTAAAGGGCTGGTGCTCGGCAGCATAGGCCTTGCGATCCTCGTCCCAATGGAACAGCGGGAAGTTGACGACCCACAGGAAGTCGTGACCCTCGCGCTTGATCTCAAGCGCATTGGCCATGTGCGAACGCATACCGCCCAGGATCTCATCAGAGAGCAGGCGCGGGCCGGCGGCGAACATCACAAGGTCGCCGGGCTCGACGTCCATGCGCTCACGCAGAGCCGCCATCTCCTCGTCCGAGAAGAACTTGACGATGGGGCTGTTGATGGAGCCGTCCTCGCGGAAGGCGATCCATGCCAGGCCCTTGGCGCCAAACGTGGAGGCCACGCCGGCGAGCTTATCGATCTTGGCACGTGCCCAGGCACCGGCGCCCTTGGCGTTGATGGCCTTGACGACAGAGCCCTCCTCATTTGCGGCGGTCGCAAAGACCTTGAACTTGGAGTTGGCAAAGATGTCGGTCAGGTCGACCAGGTGCATGCCATAGCGGGTATCGGGCTTGTCGGAGCCATAGGTGTCCATGGCATCCCAGTAGTTCATGCGACGCAGCGGCGTGGGCATCTCGACACCCATGCGGCCGAAGGCATCGGACAGGACTTCTTCGAGCGCGCTCATAACATCGTTCTGGTCCACGAAAGACATCTCGATATCGACCTGAGTGAACTCGGGCTGGCGGTCGGCGCGCAGATCCTCGTCGCGGAAGCACTTGGCAACCTGGTAGTAGCGCTCGACGCCGCCGACCATAAGCAGCTGCTTCAGAAGCTGCGGGGACTGCGGCAGGGCGTAGAAGTTGCCCGGCTGGATGCGGCTGGGGACGATGAAGTCGCGGGCGCCCTCGGGCGTGGACTTGAACAGGGAGGGCGTCTCGACCTCCATGAACTCACGATTGTGCAGCGCCTCGCGAATGGCAAAGGTAAAGTCGGAGCGCAGCTTGAGGTTGGCCATCATCTCGGGACGACGGAGGTCCAGATAGCGATAGCGCAGGCGGGTGTCCTCGCTGGTCTCGATGCCGTCCTCGATCTGGAACGGCGGGGTAACGGACGTGTTGAGCACCTCGGCATGGTCGGTCAGGACCTCGATCTCGCCGGTCGCGAGCTTGGTGTTGGTGGTCTCCTCGCCACGGGAGCGCACGACGCCGTGGATCTTGATGGGCCACTCGGGACGCATGGTCTCGGCGATCTTAAAGGCGTCGCCGTCGGAGTGCTCGGGGTCGAAGGTGAGCTGCGTGATGCCCTCGCGGTCGCGAAGGTCGCAGAAGATAAGGCCGCCGTGGTCGCGGCGACGGCTCACCCAACCGGTGAGGGTGACCTCTTCGCCCACGTTCTCGCGGCGAAGCTCGCCGCAGGTACGGGTGTGCATAGAATGCTCATCGATGGGACGGGTCTGGCTCATACCAGTGATCCTCCTTTATGGATCTGTGCCGCCCCGTGTCGTTCCGGGCGGCGTCGTACAGATTTGCCCAGCCTGCGTAAACCGCGCAGCCAGACATGGCGTTCTATGTTATCGCACCTGCGCCGATGTACCGCGAAAAAGTAGCTCCTGCCCAAAGACTTGACGGAGACGAAACAATTGACGCGGCCTGGCCGTCGCCCAGGCGCGCCGCGTGCGACAATGTGCCCCAATACAACTGCACTCGGAAAGGCCCGCCATGACTGCACGCCTCATCGTTATGGATATCGACTCCACGCTCATCAACCAGGAAGTCATCGACCTGTTGGGCGAGGAAGCCGGCGTGGGCGAGCAGGTGGCACAGATCACCGAACGCGCCATGCGCGGCGAGCTTGACTTTAAGCAGGCGCTCGAGGAGCGCGTGGGGCTGCTTGCCGGCTTGGATGAGAGCGTGTTCGAGCGCACCTTTGAGCGCGTGACGTTTACTCCCGGCGCGCTGGAGCTTGTGCGCTCGGCGCACAGCAAGGGCTGGAAGGTCGGCGTGGTGAGCGGCGGCTTCCACGAGGTCGCCGACAAGATCGTGGCCGCCGCGGGCATCGATTTTTGCCTGGCCAACCGTCTGGAAGTCGTGGACGGCAAGCTCACGGGTAAGCTGGCGGCAGACATTGTGACCAAGGAATCCAAGCTCATTCAGCTGCTGGATTGGGCGGTTGAGTGCGGTGTCGACATGGCCCACACCGTCGCGATCGGCGACGGCGCCAATGACATCCCCATGATTCAGGCCGCGGGCACGGGCATCGCGTTTTGCGCCAAGCCCAAGACGCGCGAAGCCGCCCCGTTTGCCATCGACGAGCGCAACCTGACACTCGCCATGGATATCATCCTGCGCGACTAGTCGATCCTTCTAACAATAGAATCAGTCTGTCCTATAGTTTCCGAACAATTTTGTCTTAGTGTTCGGAAACATACCCTTTGAGTGCTAGACTTTGCGCCGTCGAAGGGAACATATATGGATAAGCGAGATCTAGAGCAGCTGCTGAGCGATGTTGCCGGCGGATCAGTCACCCCCGCCGACGCCCTTACGCGCATCCAGACGGCTCCGACTGCCGATTTGGGCTTTGCGCAGCTCGATCTTTCGCGCGGAGTGCGCCAGGGAGCCGGCGAGGTTGTCTACGGTGCCGGTAAAACCGCCGAGCAAATTGCCGCCATTATCAAAGCATTACTCGATGCAGACCAGGAGCGCATCCTGGTCACACGCTTGGATGCCGAAAAAGCCGCGCGCACCGCTGAGCTTCTTGGCAACGACATCGACCTGGGATATGTCCCGGACGCCCAGCTCGCCCTGGTGGGTGGCAAGCCCTCCCCCACCGGCAACGGACACATCGTCGTCGCCTGCGCCGGCACGAGCGACCTGCCCGTCGCCGAGGAAGCCGCATTGACAGCCGAGTTCTATGGCAACGAGGTCGACCGCCTCTACGACGTAGGTGTCGCCGGCCTGCACCGCCTGCTCGCGCATGCCGAGGAACTTGCCCAGGCACAGGTGGTCATCGCCATCGCCGGCATGGAGGGCGCGCTGGCGAGCGTTATCGGCGGTCTGGTAAGCTGTCCGGTCATCGCCGTTCCCACCAGCGTGGGGTACGGCGCGAGCTTTGGTGGCGTAGCCGCGCTGCTCGCCATGCTCAACTCCTGCGCCAGCGGCGTTTCGGTCGTCAACATCGACAATGGCTTCGGCGCCGCCTACCAGGCAAGTCTTATCAATCATCTGAGCGCCAGCACACCCCGCGCCCGTTAAGGAGCATTCCATGTCCAACCATCAGCACACGCTTATCATCGACGGCACCTCGGGCATCAGCGGCGACATGACCGTCGCGGCCCTACTCGACCTGGGCGCCAGCAAGGAGCATCTGCGCAAGCAGCTCGCCACGCTTCCGGTCGGCGGCTTTGAGATTGCCGTTACACGCGTAAACAAGCATGGCATCGACGCCTGCGACTTTGACGTTCAGCTGGCAGAGGAGCTCGAGAACCACGACCACGACATGGCCTGGCTCTACGGCAACGAAGCAGCTGCCGAGCACACACATGAGCATGAGCATGAGCATGAGCATGAGCACCACCATCATGATCATGGCGAGCACGAGCACTGCCACGAGCATGACCATGAGGGCCACAGTCATGGCCACGAGGGCCACCATCGCGCCCATCACCATCACCACCGTTCTTTGGCGGACGTCACCGCCATCATCGATGGCTCGCAGCTAAGCGATGGCGCCAAGCGTCGCGCGCTCGCCATCTTTGCCGCGCTCGCCGCCGCCGAGGCCAAGGCCCACGGCAAAACGCCCGAGACCGTCATGTTCCACGAGGTAGGCGCCATCGATTCCATCGTTGACATCTGCTCTGTCGCCATCTGCCTCGATGACCTGGGCATCGAGGATATTGTCGTCGAGTCGCTCTCCGAGGGTCACGGCACCATCCACTGTGCCCACGGCCTTATGCCCATCCCGGTGCCCGCCGTCGTCAACCTATGCCAAGCAGGCAATATCGCCCTCACGCCCGCACCGGTCGCCGGCGAGCTCGTGACGCCCACGGGTGCCGCCATCGTCGCTGCACTGCGCACGTCCGAGCACCTGCCGGCCCGCTACCGCATCGAAGCCGTCGGCTACGGCGCCGGTAAGCGCCCCTACGAGGGCTGCTCCGGCACGCTCCGTTGCCTGCTCGTTCACGTGGATGCATAACCATGGATGCCCGCAAAACCAAAAGCCGCGCCGCCATCGTTGCAGCATTTTCCGAGCTCCTTCGCGAGGAGGACTACGGCAAGATCACCGTCGGCGACATCATCGCGCGCGCCCATGTGGGTCGGGCCACGTTCTACGGCCTCTTTAAGAGCAAAGACGACCTACTGTCCAAGCTCGTAAGCGACATCTGCACCCACGCCCTCGACGACGATGGCACACCGCTCGACGACCCACTCGTGCAGGTCGAACATATCCTCAACAACCTCTGGGCGCGCCGCCAGGGCGTTCGAGCCCTCGTAGCCGGCGCCGGCTCACGCGTTTTCGCCGACTGCTTACGCAAGACCATCATGTCACGAGCAGCCGAAACCGTCCCCGTCGACCCCGCAGGCCCCGCCGGAACCATGGACCGAAGCTTCCTACTACATCACATAGCCTCAAGCTTCGTTGCCACCGTCCAATGGTGGGCCTGGCACAACTTCCAAGCAGATAAGGCCGAAGTAGCCAAAGACTACCTAGCAGCTATTAAGCCTCTCTTCAACTAAGTAAACCCCTCATCTCAAAGCCCCGCCCCAGCCCAAAGCACAATCCATCCCAAAGTGTCAACAGCTACCCAACGCCCCTACCAGCAACAAGCCCCTCCCATCCAAATTCAGATATATATGTTGGGTTGCTTGTACGAACGCAACAAAGACCCCGCAGCTGGCCGCATGGGGTAACTTCCCAGCGCACTCCGCAGGACGAAAGAACCCCCGCCGCACGAAGTGCGCAGCGGGGGTTCTTTCATGTCCGAGGACGCGCTGGGAAGTTACCCCATGCGGGCAGCGGACAACTATGTAGCCTTGGACTAAAACATGCCCAAGAAACCATGCACAAACAGCGCGGCCAGAGCGGCACCGACAAACGGAGCGATGCCAGGAACGAGCAGGCCGTACTTCCAGTTGTTGTCAGCCTTGTGCTTAATCGGCAGCACCTGATAGGCCATGCGAGGACCAAGGTCACGAGCCTGGTTCATGGCGAAGCCGGTGATGCCGCCCATGCCCATGCCAACAGCCCAAACGATCAGACCGACGCAGATAGCGAGCATCAAAACGTTCTCGCCAGCACGGTTAGCAGCAGCAAGGATGGCGCTGATGAACACGAAGGTGCAGATAGCCTCGCAGAAGAAGTTGCGGGCATAGTTGGTGCCCTCGGTGGTGGGGTTGGTCGAGAAGATGTTGCGCTGAGCAATGGGATCGACGACACCATCGGAAGCCTTGAACTCATCGGCATACATCAACCACGCGATCACGGCACCCGCAAAGCCGCCGAGCATATCGGCAATCATGAAGGGAATGCAGCTGCTCCACGGCACCAGGCCTACGATGCACTGGGCAAGCACCATGGCGGGGTTCATGCACACGGCGCCGCCAAAGATAAACAGAGCAACCGAGATGCCAAAAGACCAGGTGGTGATGGCAAACATGTGGCCGGAGCCCTGATACTTGGTGCCCTTAAGCACGGTATCGCAGTGTACGCCCACGCCAAAGATGATCATGAGGGCCGTTGCGCCGAATTCGCAGAGGAGTTTGGTAAGCATAAAACCTTATCTTTCTTGTCGGTTATAAACGATTCGTTTGGGCCACGCACTAGTGCTGCGCGACGACAACGCCCAGGCCATCGGGAATGACGGCAACCTTGGCATCGGCACCCTTCATTTCAAAGGCGAGCTTGAGCGCCTCCTCGAGGGTGTTGACCGGCGTCATGTGCATATCCTTGATCATCTGGTGATCGCACAGGTCGGTGACCATGATCACAGGGTGATGTGCCAGGATGCGGGCGAAAATCTGGCTCGTCCACTGGTCGGGCAGGGTCTCGTCCTTGGGACGATCGATGCAGGCGCGCTCAAACTCCGCCGGATCGTTGTCGGCGATGTTGTGATAGAAGCCCTCGCCACCGTGGCCGTCGGCACAACCGGCGACGTCGATGATCACACCGCCCTCGGGAAGCGTGGCCTCGGCAGAGCACATGCCCTTTACAGCCTGGTAGATGTTCTGGTCGAGCGGGTAGCCGCCGTTGGTGGTGATGGCAATCTCGCACTCGACGGGCTCAACGCCGGCAAGGCTCTTCACGAACTCGCAGCCAGCTTCGTGCGCCTTGTGGATGTCGCCGGCAAAGGAGCCGATGACCTCGTGCTTGCCGTTAAGTACCACGTTAAGCACAAAGGCAAGGTGAGCCATCTCGGCAGCGGCAAACATGTCCTCGCTCACGTGGTTGTGGCACAGGTTGCCGGCACGCGAGTGGGAATCATTCACAAACTGACCGTTGTGGTTGTACATGATGGTCTTGTAGCTGGCGATGCCGGGCAGGACGGACTTGCGGCTGCCGGAGAAACCGGCAAAGAAGTGCGGCTCAATGAAACCCTCGGCAAGCAGCAAGTCGCATTCGGCGGCAATCTTGTTGATGATGCACTCGCCGCCAGAAGGCAGGGTGCCGATCTTTTTCATCATGCTGTCGTCAGTCGCGACGTGCATAACGATTTCCTCGTTGGCAACAATTTCCTCGCCGTACTTGTTGACGAGCTCCTCGTGCGTCGACGGACGATGCATACCCGTAGCAACCAAAATACGCACGCGAGCCTCGGGCGCAGCGGAATGGATGTGATGCAGCAGAATAGGCATCGTCACACGCGAGGGAACGGGGCGCGTATGGTCGGAGCTAATGATGACAATATCCTTCTTGCCAGCACAAAGCTCCTCGAGCGAAGGCGAGCCATAAGGGTTGGCAAGCGATTCCTCTACCAGCTCTTCCTGCGATTTTGTGGTCTTAAACTCGTTTTGATGACCTTCCATCACACCCGCGAAGTTCTTATCCTCGAGCTCCAGATGCAACGTCTTGTGGTCAAACGGCAGTTCACATTCAAACAATGACGAGCGCCCTCTTCCTTTCAACTGACACACTAGATAAACCGTTGGAAGGATACGCCGCTCACCGAAAAACACCACCGTCCACCGACTCATTAACACAACGTTCATATTTGACCCACCACAAAACGGCCGCGATCCCAAACGGGACCGTGGCCGCCTGTCAAAGACACTATAGACAGGATGACTTACGCAGCGCCGAGGCAAACATCTACCCCGATGGCATGCGCGCGTAAGTCATATTGCATAAATACGTCAATAATTTGCATATAATGACGCATGGATTTCTAGCCGTAACAGGGTAGTACCCTCCGGAGCGTGCATTTTTGCGAGTATTCAGCATCGCGGGATAAGATTTTGGTGTCAAAAGTCTTTCAAAAAGTAGATAGTCCTCATGACTCGACCCATCTGGATAGCATGCGGCGAGAAACCAGCCATATACGGGCATCGCCAAGGCCCCAATTAGCGTGCAAAGGCATCAACAAAGGCAGCGAAAGCCGGCTATGGCCTTATGCATCAATCTTTTGCTGCTGAAAACTCCGTTTTTTGCACGTCGCCCCAGGCACCACCCTCACCCAGCAGCTGATCCGCCGAAGACCGGACATCGCAGGGCCCGCCATTAGTTTACTTTTAGGCACACTCCGCAGGACGCGAGAAGCCCTCGCCGCACGAAGTGCACAGCGAGGGCTTCTTGCATGTCCGAGGACGTGCCTAAAAGTAAACTGATGGCGGGCCCGGACGACTTCAGGTCTATCGATTACCCCGTGTTCTGCAATCCTGCCGAGACGCCGGTCACAGTCGAAAGAATCAGGCTCATGTACTCGGCCTTCTTCTCCTCGGCCATCTCGTCCTGGTTCATACGCACCTCGCGAAGGGCGCGGACCTGGGCGATGGACAGGGCGTCGACATAGGGGTTGCGCACGCGAACGGCGCAGCCGAGCACGCGACGGCGCTGCAGCGGCCACTCATCACCGACGATGGCAAGGACCCACTTACGGGTGAGCTGCATCTCGGTGAAGACCTTCTCGGACAGATCCTGGCGGTCGCCCAGGTGCAGATACATCTTGGCGATGCGCTGATCGGTCTTAGCGATCGACATCTCGATGTTGTCGATGAACGTGCGGAAGAACGGCCACTCCTGGTAGGCAGCCTTAAGCTGGTC
>CABURR010000007.1 GCA_902493985.1 uncultured Collinsella sp.
AGGGAAAGGCTCAGCCGCCACCCGGGGACCTACCGGGGATTGCTATGACGTACGTTTGCTGAAATAAATGAGCTCCGGTTGCTTCGCGAAGTCGTTCAGATGAAAACACCAGACCGCCGCGGGGCACCCGGGGACCTACCGGGGATTGCTATGACGTACGTTGGCTGAAATAAAAAAGCAATGCCCGCCGTCCTTGGTGGAGCGGCGGGCACGTTTGCTTAGTTATCGCTGGGACTACTCAGCCTTATTGCGACGGTGGAAGAAGGCACCGATCGCGGCGATGATGGCTCCAAGGCCACCGACGGTCGCGACAGTCGTCACCGTTTGGTCGCCAGTGTTGGGGATCGCCGAACCGTTCTTCTTGCCGCCCTGGGCCTTGTCGCCTGCGGGCTTGCTCGTCTGGCCGCCACCGTTCGAGCCGTTGCCGGAACCCTGGTTGCCCGAACCTCCGGTGTTGCCCGAGCCGCCCTGGTTGCCGGAGTCGGCATCCTTGAGGCCCTCGATGGCCAGCTTGAGCTGGTCATAGGCCGCCTGGAGCTGGGTGTCGGAAGCATTCTCATCACCCAAGACATCCTCGGCGTAGGTAATGGCGTCCGTCAGGGCCTTGACGGACTCGGCCGTCTTTCCCTTGGTGTCAGTCTCCTTCGCCTGCTTGACCAGGGCCTTGAGCTGTTTCTTGGTCGGGTTCTCGACCGGGGTCACCGGGGTCTTCTCGAGCGCGTTGCGAGCACTCTCGAGTGCCTTGAGTGCCTGGTCGACCTCGTCCTGCGTGGCGTTCTCGTCGCTCAAGATGGCGCGGGCGCTCGCCAAGGCGTTCTGGAACACGGTCCAGGAAGCCTCGGTGTAGTCGCTGGCCTTAAGGTCGCCGGCTGCAACCTCGGCATCAACCTTTTCAATCGCGGCAGTGAGGTCGTCCTTCGCCACCGGATCGGGAACGGCCGTACCGTAGAACTTGAGCTCCGCCATGCTGCAGTAGGCGTCAACGCTGCCACCGCCGGCGTGGAGCACCTTGACGGTCACGTAGCGACCGCGCGCGACACCAAAACTCATCTGCTTCCAGTCGCCACGGTCGGTGAGCACGCGGCCGTCGTTGTCGAAGGTAAACGTACCCATCGACGTGGCGGTGCCCATCTCATAACCGTCGGCGGTATCGGAGACCAGCACCTCGGCCTCAAAGATATCGCCGTTCGTGCCGCCGTCCTGGCGCGGCAGGAACGTGACGTCGGTGAGATCGTAGTCGCGGCCCAGGTCGACGGTCAGGTGCTGGGGCATACCGGCATTATAGGCATAGTCGCTGTGCCAGAGCGTCTGTTCGTCGCCGTCAAGAGCGTTGACGGCGTTGCTGCCCTCGTAGTCGGCCTCGCTCGAGAAGCCGGTCACCTTGACGTTCTCGCGGTTCTCGGGCGTGTTGATGAGGCTCTTCTCATCGACGGGGCGCATCTTGAGGCCGTCGATTGCCTTCTCGATCTTGGCCGTGGCGTCTGCGACATCCTTCTTGTTATAGCTGCCCTGGCCGCCGTCGAGGAGCTTCTGAGCCGCCTCGACCGCAGCGGTGAGAGCTGCATAAGAATCCTTGGTGTAGACGGACTCGCTGTAGCCCGCGGCCTTGGAAAGCGCTGCCATGAGTGCAGAGGTGTCGACACCAGCCTTGACCTCGGCCTCATAGGATGCGGTCTTGGAGGGATCGAGTACCGATGCCACCGTGATCGTTGCCTTGCCCGCCTTGTTGGCACGCAGGTAGTAGTTCACGCTATCGCCGGCCTGGACAGCGGAGACGCTCACCACAGAGGGGTCGGAACTCTCGACCGTCACGTAGGGGTAGCCGGCGCTCTCAGGCGTGGCCTTGGCGTCGACGAGCGTAACATCACCTTCAAAGAACTCGGTCTGGTTCTTGCCCAGCTCGACGCCCTCGATGGCCTCGACACCCTGCGTGTAGTTGAAGTTGATCTCGCGCAGCGTGAGCATCTGGTCACCCGATGCCTCAAGCGGCGTGATCTCGACCTTGGTCGCCTTCTTGCCCTTGTTCTCGGCAGAGAGACCAAAGGCGTAGCGAGCCTGGAAGGAATCGTACTCCCCGCCCGCGAACTCCTGGGTCGAGCCATCCTCGAACGTCACGACGGCCTTGATCTTCTGCACGGTGCCGTTACCGCCGTTGCGGTTGACAACCTCGACGGCATCGAGCTTCGATGGCGTCTTAAAGGCAAATGTCATCGTGGTGGGAAGCTTCACGTAACTCGGAAGCTTGCCCTCACTGTCCCAGTTGCCGCTCCAGTCCCACAGGAACTCAAAGCCGTTGTCGCCCTCGTTATTATCGAACAGCGCGTTATAGCTCTTCTGCTGAATAAGCTTCTCGACGTTGGTGCCGTCATCGGTAGTGAGCTCGTCGTTGGTCATCGTGATGTCGAAGGCGTCGCGGCCGTACTCGGCGACCGTGGGCTGCGGAACGTCCGGCATCGTCACCGTGCCATCGCTCGCAAACTCAAGTGCGTCGCACGCCGGGCCAATGAGCCAAGATGTCGAGGGCAGTTCAACCTTGCCGGCGGTCTTGGCCTTGAGCTTGAAGCTCGCCACCGCGCCGGTGCCGTTGTAGAGCTTGCCATCTCCGCGGTTGGCAAAAGCGAGGTTGATGGTCTGCGTGCCGTCCTCAAACTGGATCTTCTCGCGCGACAGGTTCTCCATGCCGGCGGTCGAACCATCCTGTGAGATGCTCTCGGACACAAACTCAAACTGGTCACTCTTAAAGTTGACGAGCGCGCCCAGGGCGTTGACGTTCTTGGCGTCGGCCGCATAGACATCGACGGTGATCTCATCGCCGGCCTCGACCTCAGTCTTGCTCGGAATCACCGCAAGGGTACCAGCGACCTTGCCCTTCTGCTTGGTGCCGCCGTCGAGCCCCGCCATGGTGAACGAGTAATCGTAGACGTCGTAGACGCCGTTATTGTTGAGGTCAGCAAAGTGGTCGCGGATCTGCGAGTTGAACGTCGAGGCATCGGACCCACGGTTCTCGAGACCCAGATAGTTCTTCATGTTGGAGTAGTCGCCATCGGAGATCGTTGCCTTGTTGAGGTTGGAGCCCACGGCGAAGCCATCCGTGCCGTCGGTCTTGTAGATGGCGATCTCGGACGCGGAGAAGAAATTGCCGACCGAGGCGAGCGGCGTCATACGCACGTAGCGTGCGGCCACGGCGCCGTCGAACGCCACCGTCTTACAGGCGGCGGAGCGCTCCCAATCGACTTCCTGGGTGGTCCAATGCGTGCCGTCGAGGCTCGTCTCGATGCGCATCTTGGTCACGGTGCCATTGCCGGCGTCGTCACGCGGATAGTACTCGAGCTTGTCAAGCTTGTAGGCCTTGCCGTAATCGACCGTCAGGGCCTTGCCCAGATCGTTGCCACCGGAGTGGAAACCGCCGTCGCCCGACTGGAACTCATGGTCGAAGGCGAGATCGGCCTTGTGGCTGCCATAGAGCGAGCCCTCCCAAGTGATCTTCTCAGCTGTGGGGACGTTGCGCCACGGGTCGAGCGCGGAGCTCGCCTCGAGCACGTCACTCCAGGCGGAGTAGCCATCGGCGTTGCGCGAACGAATCTGGTAGGTATGCTTGCTGTTGTAGGCAAGGTCGGCATGCGTAAACTCCGCCGCATCGCCCACGGCGAACACGGTACCGTCTACCTTAAGGTCGTAGGAGGTAGCACCATCGACCTTTCCCCAGGTGAGCTTGATGCTCGTGGGGGTGGTGGCATCCTCGGGAGCGGCAAGGTTCGCGGGTGCGGAGAGGTTCTCGTTGAGGCGGTCGACGGCCAGCGTGGCATCGGCGTTCACGAAGCCGCCGAGTTCGAGCGTCTGCGCCGCTGCAGCGACATCGGTCTTCGCGAACTTGACGTAGACCTTGGGGTTCGTGGTGATCTTGGTGTTGTTGAAGCTCTCGCCCTGCTCGGCCTCGGTGCTGTCTGCATCACTGCCGTAGTGGTTGAGGTTGGGGGTCTCGTTGTAGAAGTAGACCGCCTGGCCGGCCTCGGGGTTCGCGGCGTCAAAGGCCTCCTGCGAGTTGACCTCAACCACGTTGAGCGCGGAGCCACCGTTCTTGGCGACGACGCTCGTGGGCTTGGCGGACACGTTGGCCACGAAGGTCGTGGTGCGGTTGGAGTCGTAGCCGTTGTAGCCACCCTGCGAGGCTTCGGCGGTAAAGGTCGCGGTGCCGCCCGTGGCCTTGGAGCTGTAGACGGTACTCACATGCTCGCCGTAGGAGATATTGTCGATCGTGCCGTAGGCATCGTCCTCGGTCGTGTTGTTCTGGATGGAAGAGCCGTCGTCCTCGTACTGCGTAAAGGTGCCGTCACCCTCGGTGGCGAAGAACTCGACGATACGCTGGCTGCGGTCGGTACCCTTGGTGTTGGTGTCGCTCACGGCCTCGGGGTTGTTGTTCTCGGCATACATCGGCACGATGGCGTTGGCCTTCACAAACAGCGGCAGCTTCCAAAGCGGCGCATCGTAGTTGTTGAGGACCTGGCCGCCGCGGTACTGCTTACCCGAGAAGTAGTCAATCCAGATGGTGGGATTCTCGTCGGTGCCGTAGTTGGGAAGGTAGATACCATTGCGAACGTCGTTGCCGTTCTCATCTGCCTGGGTATCCTGATACACCGGTGCCACCAGGAAGTTCTCACCAAACATGTACTGATACTGCGTCGAGGTGCTTGCGGCGTACTCGGAGTTGTCGGAGAGCAGCATGGCGCGGATCATGGGCAGGCCGGTATCGCCGTTGCCCGTGTCGATGTTGGCCGCCGAGGCCGCGCTCGTGTAGATATAGGGCATGAGTTGCGCCTTGAGCTTGAGGTAAAAGCGCGAAATGCCCGTGTAGGGATCGCCGTGCGTCATGGGCGACTTGCGGTAGGTGCCCCAGCCGTCCATATCGAGCATAGAGGGCGTGAACGTCTTCCACTGGTAGTCGCGCGCGGAGATGATGGGGTCGCCACCAAAGATGCCGTCCATATCGGAGCCGATGTTGGGGTTGCCCGAGAGGCTCTGACCGATATACGTGGGGATGTGGAAGCGGATGTACTCCCAGTTGCCGCCGTACTGATCGCCGGTCCAGATGCCACCAAAGCGCTGCGTGCCGGCCCAACCGTCAAGCGTGATGATGTTGGGGCGCTTGTTGGCACCGGTCGTCACCGTATCGTAGGCCGTCTTGATGCCGTTGAGGCCAAAGGAGTAGCCAGAGCCCACCCAAGCGACGTCGGTCTTGAGGGTGGTAATGCCGCCCGTCTTGACCTCGGCGTCGAAATCGCGAAGCAAATGCCACGGGGTCTCGGAGTTGCTGTCAGGCTCCAGGTTAGACTGGGTCCACAGACCCGTGCTCACACCCTTGGAGTTAGCATACTCGGTAAACTTCTTAAGGTTGTCGACGTTGGCACGCACGGCGTTGAGGCGCTCGGCTGAACTCGTTCCGTCGGAGTTGACGCCGCCGGTCTTGTAATAACCGTTCTGGCCATAGCCGGCACCGTATCCGTCGTTCGGCAGGAACCAGCCGAGCGGCATGTCGTTGTCCTCGTAGTCATCGATAACCTGCTGGGCGGAGAACTGGCGGTCGAAATCGGTCGCCTTTATGTTCTCGGTATCGACCGTGGGGCCCTCTCCGTTGAGCGTCTCGGCGGCAAGCGTGCCGTCGAGCTTGTAGCCCGTCGACATGCCGGACTCGTATTTAACGTTGCCCTTCTCACTCGAAGGCTTGCTGCCCTTGGTCTCCCACTTCTTCTGACCCGAGGTCGTTGACCAGCCATCACGGTTGTAGGCATTAAGGTGACCCAGGTAGAAACCGTACTCGGGCAGCAGTACCGGATTGCCGGTCACCTTGTAGTAGTCCTGCAGCATCTCGGTCGCCACGTTCGAGGCGCCCGTTTCGGTTGCCACGAAGTAATAGGCATCGAACTCATTCTCGCTGTGCGAGGTCGTGACCGTCGAGGAGTCCGTAGAGCCAAAGTCGTAAGAACCCTCGGCAAAGGTGTTGCGAAGCACGCCGTAGCCGTCGCTCGTCCAGTAGAACGGGTTGGGCGAGGCGACGCCGCCGTCGGTCCAGTTATTAGTGTTGGAGATGGCGATGGTCTGGTTGGTGTGCAAGAAGCGCCCATTCTGGGTGCCACCGCCAAAGAAGTTCTCGGACTTCTCCTTGGCGAGTGTCTGGACAGTACCCTTCTTATCAAGGTCGAGGGATGCGGACTCGGAGACCACGACGCGGTCGCCCGATTTAATGCTCATCTTGCCGGTCGCCTTGTCCAGAACCACGGTCGCCTTGCCGCCGGTGATCTCGATAGCGTCGCCTTTGTCGACAACCGTTGCGCTCGGCTTGCTGTAGGTGTCCGAGGTGTCGGGCTGGGCCTGAATCTTAGCCGTGTGGGACTTGCTACGCGGCGTGGCGTACTCGGAAAACTCGCCTTTGGGGTCGACGTTGTAACGGAAAATGCCGTCCTCTAGAAATGTGATACGCCCCTTAATGCCGTCGGCGAAATCGATGTCGACGACGTTCGAGGCTGACTGGGAAACGGTCGCCGAGTCGACGCCCTTGAGCGGCGTGGCAATCGCCTGCTGGGGGCTGGCGAACACGAGAGTCGCCGCTGTTGCGACGAGAACCGCGCTTCCCTTCACCCACCGTTTCGTGAAAATGGAATTCCTACGCACCTGGACTCCTTCCCTCCGACATGCGGAAGTGTCGCGGACGCGCGCCCTGCAGCATGGGCGAACGCATCAAACGGGGGGGGTGTTCGGTACATTCCGTACAATTGGCCCACCCGTTACCAAGGGGTCAACTGGTAGTAACCAGATAGCCACCTATTAGGTTGAATCAGCATACGGGAGCAGTTGCGCAACCAAGTTCGAAATTCTCCCAGCGGCATTAAAATGAACGTAGACGGCTAAGTGGGGTCCAAAAGCCATACCAATTGGTTCTTCAACCAAATACCAATTAAGCAAAAATGTACTGTTTATCTGGTATTACATAGACCATACCTTTACGTACGTTGGCTGACTTTGGGCTTAAATGAGCAATCGACAGAGGGTGGTGGACAGTTAGTTCAGATATGTATTTTTTGGCGGTGCTAATTGGCGCTAACAAACTGGTTTGGGCCGCTTTAGACCCGATAATAGGTCCTTCTCGCTCTTGCCCGTACGCCTTTATCAGTTCAGACCACCTAAAACAGCTCAATCGAGCCCAAATCGCCCTCCACGCGGCCTCAAATAAATACAAATCTGAACTAACTGTCCAAGAGGAGTGCCCCACGGATAGGAAAAGGCTCTGGCGAATCCTCTAATCGCCAGAGCCTTGCCAAAACCCGTGTGTCTGGAGCACATCGCCGCATACCAGTCTTTCACCCATGAAGCTAGAGATTTTCTTCCGCCCACTTCTCAAAATCAACCGCTCGCCTTTGGGCAGTTCGGTACACTTCCATGTCTTCGCGAGCGCCCACCACGACGATGGCCATTTTCCCTTTTATCTTGATGAGGCGATACACAATCCGAATGCCACTTCCTCTGAGCTTGATTTTCATAAAGCCTGTCAAATCTGTACCGGCCTTGTTTCCAAGGGGTTTACCGAATCCGCCTTCGTTCTGCGACAATGGATTCGCTCTGATTTTCTCGATGGCCTTAAGCACGTTCTTTCGTTGGGAGCCGTCCAGACGCTTAACATCCTTGAGAGCATCCGGGTAGAAAGCGACTTCGTACCCGCTCATTCAAACTCGACCTCATCCATCTGATCGAGTTCGTCCTGGCCCACACCCAACTCTGCCATAACATCAGATAGGGAAACGAGTTCATCATCGCTTGTCGCAGCCGTCCTCTTAAGGGCCAACGTCAACAAGGCGAGGTCCTCCTCCGCCTGCTTCGCCTCCCTGTATTCATCGGGCGTCACAATAACGAATGCCGGCTTATTGTGTTTAAGGACCACAACGGGATTATCGTCCCCAACCTTCGAAAAAGCAGCCGAACCCTTACCGTGACTGAAATCGCTGATGGGAACAAGATTGTCGAGCATCTTTAAAGCAGGCATCGAGACCTCCAAATATAAAGTCTTTTATGCATTCATTTTAGCATGCAGAAAATACCAGCAATCACGGAATGGTGACACGGACGAGGCATCGCTTTCCACCAACCGTTGATCATCGACCGAGCAAAATATCCCGCCAAGAGATTGAGCGAGGATTCCGTCCTTCGAAGAGGGCCGTATTGGCCTCCTCGCGGGACGAAATTCTCGCTCGTTCGTTTCAGCCCGCGTCATCGCGTGCTAGACGGCCAGCTCGCCTGATTCACCCATAAGCCATCGTGCCAGGTCGACGACCTTGATGCCATCCCAATCAGTCGTTTCGTGCCCTGTTCGGGCGATGACGCACTTGGGATAGGCGTCTCGAATCCGTCGCAGCGGATCAAGCTCACGCTCCAGCGTCGCTTCTTGGGAAATGTCGTCACTCACCTGGATATAGACACGGCGGTCGCGCCTGATGGCGACAAAGTCTACTTCCTTTTGGTAGAGAACGCCGACGTAGACTTCCCATCCGCGGCGCATAAGCTCGATTGCCACCATATTCTCGTAAACATGGCCAAAATCGAGCTTTTTCGTGCCAAGCGCGGCGTAGCGAAACGAATGGTCGGCCAGGTAGTATTTATCTCCCGTCGACAGGTATTTCTTTCCTGAGACGTCAAAGCGACGAAACCGGTAGAACGCAAACGCATTACACAGGTAGTCGATATACACAGCCAGCGTCTTGTCGCTTATCTTAAGGTTCGCTCGTGAAAGCTCGGCCGCCATCCCCTTGAGAGAAGAGATGTTTCCGACGTTATCCATCAGGAACTCGCAGGAACGTTTAAGCTGCTCCGCATTACGTATACGATATTTTTGTCTGATGTCGCGCAGGATAAGAGTTTCAAGCACATCCGAGATGTATGAGAAACGCATCCTTTCGTCCTGGTAGATATAGGAACCCGGCATTCCTCCCTCGCGGACATAGCGAGCAAGGGCCTCGGCTGGAGAAGTGATCTCGTGATACGCCGAGAACTCCGCAAGTGAAAACGGAAAGACCTCGATCTCCACCGTTCTTCCCGTGAACAACGTCGAGAGGTCGCTTGAGAGAAGAAAGGCGTTCGACCCCGTGATGTAAATGTCATATTTCTCTGACGCATGAAGACTGTTGATAGCCCGCTCGAACCCTTCACACATCTGGACCTCGTCGATCATGACGATATTCCGGCAACCCTCAATATAGTGCTTTTCCACATATGTATGCAGCGCATGGTATTCCGCCAACGGCTCGAACTCAAGTAGATTGAAGTTGACGTGTATGACGTTGGCCGAGGGGTCGTTTGAATGAAGTTGGCTGGCAAACGCCTCAAGCAATTTCGATTTTCCGCATCGCCTGATTCCGGTGATCACCTTGATATCAGGCGTACCTGCCACCTTGGAAAGCTTGCTCATGTAGAACGGGCGATTAATAAGTCTCATGGCAATCCACTTCGCAAAATTAAGATTAACTGAAAAACGCGAAGTACAATATATCATCTACTTCGCGTTTTTGAGAAATCCTAGATTTCGCGTAATTATGTTCGCCAAGCTATCGCAAACCCGACACGGGTGAGATCTCCGCCTGATTGACCCTGCGCAGCAGTCCGAAGCGAAAGACGCGAGTCCTCAGACCGCTCCGGTAAAGTGAGGGCCGCGACGGTTACCGCGGCCCTCTTGAGAAACGTGTGCGATTGTCAATCGCTCGCGCTAGTCTTCCTTGCGGCGGAAACGAGCAAGAAAGACTCCGATTGCGGCGATCGCGGCACCCAGGCCGCCGATCGCGGCGACGGTCGCCACCGTTTGATCACCGGTGCTCGCAAGTGAGTTAGCGGACTTGCCACCCTGAGCCTTGTCACCAGCGGGCTTTCCCGCCTGGGCGCCATCGTTCGAACCGCCGGATGTCTGCCCACCGTTGCCGGAACCCTGATTGCCACCGGACGCACAAAGCCCCTTCTGCAGTACACGGTACAGCCAAGTCACCGCAGGCCGGGGCGGGGGAGCCGAATTTCCCACTGAGCGACTCTGCTTGCAGCCGGAGCGAAAGGGGGAAATCTCGGCCCCTCCCGCCCCGGCCGGACAGGTCAGTCTACACCGTGTGCTGCGGCAGGTCCTGCAGGGCGATGACGTCCATGCCCATGTCGTTGGCGCTGCCGTGGCCCTGTTGGTCCTCGCGCACCGCCTCGATGGCGCTCACGTACGTGTTGGCCGCGGACATCGCAGTCACGCAGGTCACACCGCGGCGCACGGCCTCGGTGCGCAGCAGGTAGCCGTCGCCGCGCGAACCTGGGCCGTACGGCGTGTTGACGATCACCGCGATCTTGCCATCGGCGATCAGGTCGCCAATGTTGGGACGCTCGCCATCGTGCGGGCCGCTGATCTTCTCCACGACCTCGCAGGTCACGTTTCCGCCGCGCAGCACGCGCGCCGTGCCCTCGGTGGAGCAGATGTCAAAGCCCAGGTAGCGCAGGATGCGCGCGACCGAAAGGATGTGACGCTTGTCGCGGTCGCACACGCTGATGAACACCTTGCCGCTGCTGGGATCGGGCAGCTTGTAGTCGATCGCCAGCTGCGTCTTGGCGTACGCCTCGGGATAGCTCTTGGCAATGCCCATGACCTCGCCTGTCGACTTCATCTCGGGCCCCAAGATAACGTCGGCACCCGGGAAACGGCCCCAGGGCATAACGGCTTCCTTCATGCAGAACCAATCGAGCTGACGCTCGTCACTCGGCAGGCCCAGGCTCGCGATAGAATCACCCGCCATGATGCGCGCCGCGCACTTGGCCAGCGGCACGCCGGTGGCCTTGGAGATAAACGGCACGGTACGGCTGGCACGCGGGTTGGCCTCGATCACGTAGACGGTCTCGCCCTTGATGGCGTACTGCACGTTGACTAGGCCGCGCACGCCCAGCGCCATCGCGATGCGGCGCGTGGTCTCGCGAAGCTTTGCCTGCAGGCTCTCGCTAAAGCTGAACGGCGGGATGCAGGTCGCGGAGTCGCCGGAGTGAATGCCGGCCTCCTCGATATGCTCCAGAATGCCGCCGATGTAGACCTCTTCGCCGTCGCACAGGGCGTCGACGTCGGACTCGATCGCACCCTCCAGGAAGCGGTCAAGGTACACCGGGTAGTCGGGGCTGATGCGCGCAGCCTCGGCCATGTAATCACGCAGATGCTCGGCATCGTAAGCGATCATCATGCCGCGGCCGCCCAGCACGTAGCTCGGACGCACCAGCAGCGGGTAGCCGATGTGCGCGGCCACGGCCTCGGCCTCCTCAAACGAGGTGGCCTGGCCCGCCGGCGGGTACATGATGCCCAGCTTATCGAGCAGAGCGGCGAAGCGCTCGCGGTCCTCGGCAAAGTCGATGGCATCGGGCTTGGTGCCCATAATGTTCACGCCGCTCTCCTCGAGCATGCGCGCCAGCTTAAGCGGAGTCTGGCCGCCGAGCGTCACCACGACGCCGTCGGGTCGCTCAACATCGATGACATCCATGACGTCCTCGTAGGTGAGCGGCTCAAAGTACAAGCGGTCCGAGGTGTCGTAGTCAGTCGAGACGGTCTCGGGGTTGCAGTTGACCATGATGGTCTCGAAGCCGCGGGCCGCCAGCGCGTAGCTCGCGTGCACGCAGCAGTAATCGAACTCGATACCCTGACCAATGCGGTTGGGGCCGGCGCCCAGGATCATCGCCTTGGGCTTGTCCGCCGGCGTGGTCTCGTCGGGGGCAACGCACTTCTTGGCATCCGGGCTCGTGCGGTAGATGTTCTCGTACGTCTTGTAGTGGTACTCCGTGGCACTCGAGAACTCCGCAGCGCAGGTATCGACCGTCTTCATGCTGGGAACCACACCCAGACCCTTGCGATAGGCGCGCACAAAGCGCTCATCGGAGCCGGTCAGCGCGGCGATCTCGGCGTCGCTCGTGCCGTACTGCTTGAGCAGACGCATCGCGTCGGCGTCAATGTCCTCCACGCGCAGGCCGCGGATGCTCTCCTGAACCTGCACCATGTCGTTGATACGGTTGAGGTACCACGGATCGATGCCGCAGACGGCATGGATGCGGGTGATGTCCCAGCCACGGCGCAGGGCCTCGACCACAAAGAAAATGCGGTGCTCAGTCGGGGTTGCCACGGCCTGAGCGAGCTCATCGTCGCTCAGCTTGTCGGCACCCTCCTTGCCACCGGCGCAGATACCCTGGTGACCGTCCTCCAGCGAACGCATGGCCTTGCCGAAGGCCTCCTCGAAGGTGCGGCCAATCGCCATAATCTCGCCCACGGCCTTCATGCGCGTGGTGAGCGTGGGGTCGGTACCCTTGAACTTCTCGAAGGCAAAGCGCGGCACCTTAACGACGCAGTAGTCGATCGTGGGCTCAAAGCAGGCGGGCGTGGCCTTGGTGATGTCGTTGACGATCTCGTCGAGCGTGTAGCCCACAGCCAGGCGCGCGGCGGCCTTGGCGATGGGGAAACCCGTGGCCTTGGAGGCCAGCGCGGACGAACGGCTCACGCGCGGATTCATCTCGATGACGATCAAGCGACCGGTGTTGGGGTTCACGGCAAACTGCACGTTGGAGCCACCGGTCTCGACGCCGATCTTCTCCAGAATGGCGAGCGAGGCCACGCGCATGCGCTGATACTCAAGATCGGAGAGCGTCTGCGCCGGCGCCACGGTGATGGAGTCGCCGGTATGCACGCCCATGGGGTCGAGATTCTCGATGGAGCACACGATGATGCCGTTACCGGCGTGGTCGCGCATGACCTCCATCTCATACTCTTTCCAGCCCTCAATGGACTCCTCGACCAGCACCTCGTGGGCGGGCGACAGCTCCAGGCTCTGACTCACGATGGAGACGAGCTCCTCGTGGGTGTGAGCGATGCCGCCGCCGGCGCCGCCGAGGGTAAAGCTCGGGCGCAGCACACAGGGATAGCCCACGCGCTCGGCGATAGCCTCGGCGTCGGCCACGCTGTAGGCATAGCCCGAGCGCGCGACCTCCAGACCAATCTCGGCCATGGCCTCGTTAAAGAGCTTGCGGTCCTCGCCGCGCTCGATAGCGGCCAGGTCGCAGCCGATCATCTCGACACCGTACTTGTCGAGCGTGCCGTCTTTCGCCAGCTCGACGGCGGCGTTCAGACCGGTCTGGCCGCCCAGTGTGGGCAACAGCGCGTCCGGGCGCTCTTTCTTGATTACGCGCTCGATAAACTCGGCGGTGATGGGCTCGACATAGGTGCGGTCGGCAAGACCCGGGTCGGTCATGATGGTCGCCGGGTTGGAGTTGACCAGGATGACCTCAAAGCCATCCTCCTTGAGCACCTTGCAGGCCTGGGCGCCGGAGTAGTCGAACTCACAGGCCTGGCCAATAACGATGGGGCCCGAACCAATGACGAGGATGCGCTTGATGTCAGTACGTTTCGGCATGTTAGTTCTCCTCGGTCTCGGTCGCGGCGGTCTCGGCGAAATTCCAGCCCTGCAGGCGGTCCTTCGCGGTGTCGATGTCCAGGTAGTTCTCCTCGCCGTCCATGAGTCGCGTAAAGGCGGTAAAGAGATAGTGGGCATCGGTGGGGCCGGGCGAGGCCTCGGGATGGTACTGGACCGAGAAGCACGGGGCGTCGAGCAGCTGGATGCCCTCGGCGGTGCCGTCGTTGAGGTTCACGTGCGTCAGGCGAATGCGGCCGAAGCGCTCGTTCATCACGACCGGCGCGATGCCGCGACGCACCCAGGCGCGCGGGTCGCCATCGGCCGCATGCTCGGTCTCGCCGCCGGAAAGCTCCGGGATCAGCTTGCCCAGACTGGGGAACAGCAGGCCAAAGCCGTGGTTTTGCGCGGTGATCTCCACACGGCGGCTCACCAGGTTCATAACCGGCTGGTTACCGCCACGGTGACCGAATTTAAGCTTTTCCATTTGGGCGCCGCACGCCAAGCTGATCATCTGGTGACCAAGGCAAATGCCAAAGACCGGCACCTTGCCGATCAGCTGCTGCACCTGTTCATAGGTCTCCACCACGGCATCGGGGTCGCCGGGGCCGTTGGACAAAAAGACGCCGTCGGGATTCATGTCGAGCACCTCACTCGCGGGCGTATCCCACGGCACGACAGTAAGGTCGCAGCCGGCACGGACCAGACCCTCCAGGATGCCGCGCTTGACGCCGCAGTCGTAGGCGACCACGTTGTGGCGGGAAGGAGCGGCAGGGGCAAGCGCAAAGTCATGCGTAGCAGGCAGATCGCTCGCGGCAAAAGCGTGGGGCTCAGAGCAGCTCACGGTCTTGACCAGGTTCTCGCCCACCAGCGTCGGCGCGGCGGCCAGACGCTCGGCAAGCTCGTCGACGTCAAAGACCTCGGTCGAGATAATGCCCATCTTGGAGCCGTTGTCGCGCAGGTGGCGCACAAGAGCGCGGGTGTCGACGCCCTCGATAGCGACGATGCCGTGGGCACGTAAGTACTCCGGCACGCTGACGGCCGAGCGCCAGTTGGAAGGCGTGGCGCACATGTCGCGGACGATCATGCCGCGCATGGCGGGAGCACTCACGGGGCGAGCGGTATCGCCGGGGAAGGCCGACTGGACGTCGGTCTCGTCGATACCGTAGTTGCCGATCTGCGGATAGGTCATGGTTACAATTTGGCCGGCATAGCTCGGGTCGGTCATGACCTCAAAGTAGCCCTCAAGCGAGGTGTTGAAGCAGACCTCGCCGGTCGCAGTACCCTCGGCACCGCATGCACGGCCATAAAAAATGGTCCCATCCTCAAGGTACAGGATGCAGGGACCGCAGGTGCCCTTGCTGGTTTTGGCCAGCATGCGCTGGCAAAGCTCGCTGGGCGCGAAGGTGCGGACAGCAGTGCCCGCAGTATGGTTGTTCGCCATAATTCTCCTTCCCGGTCTCTCCGGACCGGCTTAAAGGTTGGTAGTTAGGCCTTGCGGTATTTTAACCGCAAGTATGCGCCATGGCGTTAATTTCATCGAAATGTTTACGGAATGATAATTATGACTTTCTATGCATATTGATTTTTCTGGGACGGGGATTAAAAAATCATTCTGAGCGCGGGGCTTTGTCGCCAACTGCATACACAACAGAATGATTATTTAATCCCCGTCCCAGAAAAATCATCCCGCGTGGGCTTGTAACTCACGCGGGATGATGGCGTCTTATTTGTCCTGCTCCAGCAGATCGGACGGCGTGCGATCGGGCTTGCCACCGCGGAAGATCTCGCGGCCATGCAGACGATGCTCCAGGTCACGTTCGGCCTTTTCCTCGTCAATCTTGGTCTGGCTCACCGACGGGTCCTCAATCAGCGACGACACCGAGTTCACCTGCTTTTGAATGCGCTCGGCAATCGTGTCGTCCATGCTCACGATATGCATCTTCCAGTCGATGTTCGTAGCGGTCGATGAGCTCTTGGTCCACACGAACGTCAGAATGGCGCTCTGATGACCCCTCGCGGGGAACATGCCAAAGAAGGAATCATGCTGGATGTTGCTGTCCTCATCGATATAGGCATGCACGTTGTACACCACGCGGTCGATCTTATCGTTGAGCAACGCGTTGGTCGCAAGTGCCGCAGCCTGAATCTGCCCGTTGGACAGCAGCTCGAGCTCGTTGGCAGACGACGTGTCCAACACCGTTACCTCGACCGTGCCTGTGCGCTCGTCCGCCTCGTCGACGGTAAAGTCGAGCGGGAACTGCGTAAAGCCGTTACCCCACTCAAGGCCGCCCTTCAGTGCCGTGGAAACGGTATCCACCGAAACACTCTCGGACAGGTTGGCAGTGTTCAGGCGGCGCATCACGCCGTAGCCAATCTGCATGCCCACGATCAGTACAAGGATGCCGATGACCACAGCCATAGCGGTCTTCGTAATGGTATGGCTCACCTGCGAGCCCGAAGGGTCGTCCTCGGACAGCGGGTCGATCTGTTTTGTCTGGCTTGCGCGATCTTCGCTGCGAAGCTGCGCCAGCGCCGCCTTGTCGCCGCGCTTGGCCGCTGCCTCTTTTTCGCGCATGCGCTCGGTGCGCTTTTTGGCAAGCGTCGGATCCAAAACGCCGGATGCGTCGATCTCGGAGAATAACTCCGTCACTTCTTCCGGAGTCAAAGGGTTCTTCTCAGCCATATACTTCCTGTCATATCAATCAGTCGAGCTCGTGCGCACGCGCACCTTCGAACTGCATTCGATAGTAACGGGCATAGGTGCCGCCACGGGCGAGAAGCTGCTCGTGCGTGCCACGTTCCACAACGCGACCATGCTCGACGGTCGCAATCTCGTCGGCATGCTTAATGGTCGAGAGACGGTGGGCGATGATGATCGTGGTGCGGCCGCGCGCCAGGCGCTCGAGCGACTCCTGCACCGCCTCCTCGCTCTCGTTATCCAAGGCGCTCGTCGCCTCGTCCAGGATCAGGATCTTGGGGTTCTTGAGAAACACGCGTGCAATGGCTACGCGCTGCTTCTGGCCGCCCGAAAGACGGCTGCCGCGCTCGCCCACGACCGTGTCGTAGCCCTGCGGCAGCGACTCAATGAAGGCATCGATATTGGCGCGGCGGGCGGCCTCGGCGACCTCTTCTGCCGTGGCGCCTGGCTTGCCGTAAGCGATGTTCTCGCCAATCGTACCGTCAAACAGATAGACATCCTGCTGCACCAGGCCAATGGCGCGGCGCAGACTCTGTTGCGTCACGTCGCGCACGTCCTGGCCGTCGATGCTGACAGATCCAGCAGCCACGTCATAAAAGCGCGGCAGCAGCGAACAAGTCGTAGACTTGCCACCGCCCGAGGGGCCGACCAGGGCAATGGTCTGGCCGGGCTTGATGGACAGATTCATATGGTCGATCACGGGACGAGCCTCTTCGCTGCTGCCCAGCTCAACATCCTCGTAGCTGAAGCACACATCGCGATATTCAACCGCGCCAGCCGTCACCTGCAGGTCCGCGGCATCCGGCTTGTCCTGGATATCCGGGGCGGTCGAAAGTACCTCGTCCATACGCTTAAAGCCGGCGATGGCCTTCTGATACGTCTCGGCCGAATTGACGAGCGTCTCGAGCGGGGTACAGAACAGCGAAATATAGAGCGCGAAGGTCGCCATATCGACCGCCTGCAGTTGACCTTGCGCCACCAGCCAACCACCCAGCAGCACCACGATCACGTACAACACGCCCGAGAGCAGGCCATACGTCGCAGTGTAGACGCCCATGGCGTGATACATATTCTCTTTGGACGAAAGATAGCGGTCGTTCGAGGCGCGGAACTTGGAGCGCTCAGCTTCCTCGTTCGCAAAACTCTTGACCACGCGCATGCCTGCCAGCGAATCCTGCAGCTGAGCATTAATACCGCTGATCTTTTTGCGGTTGTCGCTGAAGACCTCGCGCATGCGCATGTTCTGCCAAAACATGATGACCGCAAACACCGCCGTCACCACGGCCATGGCAAGCGCCAGCACCGGGGCAATAGCAAAGAGGATCACAAACGAGCCGACGATCTCGATGCCGCAGATGATAATCCACTCGGGCACGTGGTGTGCCGCCTCGCAGATATCGAACAGGTCGTTGACCACGCGGCTCATCATGTCACCTGAGCTGTTGCGATCGAAGTACGCAAAGCTAAAGCGCTCGTACTGATCGAACAGGTCCTCGCGCATCTTGGACTCCATGCGCGCGCCCATCACGTGGCCCCAATAGCTCACAAAGTAGCGGCAGGCGCAGCGGACGGCATACATCAGTACCAGGCCAACCGCGATCATACCGATCGCCTGCATAATAGCAGCCTGACCCTGGGTAAAGAGCCCGCCGGTCAGATTGCGCAGAATGATAGGAAACGCCAGGTCGATGGCGGCAAGCACCAGGGCGCAAACAGTATCGGCAACAAAAAGCCCCATCTGGGGCTTGTAATAAGACAAAAACCTTCTAAACATGCAGTCCTCGGAGAGAAATAAATAGCGTGAGAAATCCGGTTGAACCGGTCGGGCTGAAAACAAAGCGTCCCAACAAACATAACGCCAATGATCTGGCAGCGTCAGCGACAACGTCCCTAAGCGAGCAAGGTGCCTTGAAAGAGGAGCGACGCGTACTTCGGTACGCGAGCGACGATTGAAAGGCAGATTGCCGCTTAGGGGCGTTTGCAGCGTCGACTCGTTACGCGGTTTGGTAAAACCGCGTAACCTAGAGTTCGGCTCCGCCCAACCTATGTGCGATGCTATCGCAGGCCAAGGCGCCCACGACGGTCTTGGCATCTTCGATCTTGCCGTCGAGCACAGCATCGATCAGCTCGTGCAGCGGCACTAAATCCACGTTGACGAACTCGTCATCATCGGGGTTGGGCGCATCGAACTCGAGCTTGGTGGCCAGGTAGATGTGAATGATCTCGTCGCAAAAACCGCAGGACGTGACAATCGACGTCAAAAAGCGAATGCGACCAGCCCTAAAGCCCGTCTCCTCATGCAGCTCGCGCTTGGCGCAATCGAGCGGGTCCTCGCCTGGGTCGAGCTTGCCGGCGGGAACCTCGACCGTCACGCGGTCGATGGCGGTGCGGTACTGACGCACCAGTACGATCTTGCCGCTCTCGGTCAGTGCCACAACGGCCGCCGCACCCGGATGGCGAACGATATCGCGGGCGCTACGGCGACCGTTGGGCAGTTCAACCTCAAGACGGTGGACGTCGAGGATCTTGCCCTTCCAGGCGCACTCCTCCGAAAGAATCTTCTCGTGCAGCTCGGCATCGTGCGGGTCGTCGTCGCCCAGCACCAGCGCCGGCTCGTCAGCGACCTCGCCACCAGGCTCGCCCTCGGCGTGCCCATACATGCGGCTGTCCTCTTCGACGATCTGCGCGTCCACGAGCTCTTCGTTCTTCTCGTCCATCCGTCTCATCCCTCTCGGACTTTAGGCATCCCAGGCGTCGCGGCCACGCAGCGCGCGCAGGCCGATGTCATGACGCAGGGTCTTGCCCTCAAAATCAATCTTCTCGCAGGCCTCGTAGGCAAGGTTGCGGGCGTTCTCAAACGTATCGCCCAGCGCGGTCACGGCAAGCACACGGCCGCCGTTGGTCACGAGCTGACCGTCCACCACGGCGGTGCCGGCATGGTACACGGTCACGTTCTCCATGGACTCGGCGTCGGCGATGCCGGTGATGACTTTGCCCTTCTCGTAGCTGCCGGGGTAGCCCGCGCTCGTCAGGACAACAGCCACGGCCCACTCGTCACGCCAATCGAGCTCAATCTGATCAAGCTCGCAGTTGGCGCAGGCGAGCATAACCTCGACCAGGTCGTTCTTGAGGCGCGGCAGCACGACCTGCGTCTCGGGGTCGCCAAAGCGGGCGTTGAACTCCAGCACCTTGGGGCCGGCGGGGGTGAGCATAAAGCCGCCATACAGGCAGCCGCGGTAGTCGATGCCCTCGGCAGCAAGCTCGGCCACGGTCTGCTCCATGACTTTCACCATGGTGGCGTGCTCCTCGTCGGTCACGATGGGCACCGGGCTGTAAACGCCCATGCCGCCGGTGTTGGGGCCAAGGTCGCCCTCGAGCGCACGCTTGTGGTCCTGCGAGGTGGCCATGGGGCGCACGGTCTTGCCGTCGGTAAAGGCCAGCAGCGAGCACTCGGGGCCAACCAGCATCTCCTCAATGACAACGGTATTGCCGGCATCACCAAAGGTGCCGCCAAAGCACTCGCGCACGGCCTCCTCGGCCTGCGCAAGCTCAGTCGCCACGATAACGCCCTTGCCTGCGGCCAGGCCGTCTGCCTTCACGACCAGCGGGGCGCCCTGCTCGCGCACGTAGGCGAGAGCCGAAGCCTCGTCGGTGAACGAGCCGTAGGCTGCCGTCGGAATGCCGGCACGCTCCATGAGTTGCTTGGAGAACAGCTTGGAGCCCTCCATCTGAGCGCCCTCGGCACCCGGGCCAAAGCAGGGAATACCCGCCGCGCGCACGGCGTCGGCCACGCCCGCCACGAGCGGAGCCTCGGGGCCAATCACCACGAGTCCGCATCCGTGGCTCTGGGCAAACGCCGCCACGGCCGCAGGATCGCAATCGTCGAGAACCACGTTCTCGCCGCAGCTCGCGGTGCCGCCGTTACCCGGCGCAATGTAGAGCTTGCCGGCGCGCGGTGATGCTGCGAGTTTTGCTGCCAGAGCATGCTCGCGGCCGCCGCTGCCCAACAACAGGATGTCGATGGTTTGAGTGTCCGCCTTCAAGGGTGCCTCCTCTATGGATGAACGGCCCGCTCCGCGCGAGCCCTTTGCAAGCAAATATACCCCTCAGCCGCCCGTCCGGGCTGCAAAGGGGTATATCGCAATAACCGAATAGTGCCGATTACTTCCAGAATCGGTTGATGATCTGCTCGCGACCGGCGCCGACGCCAATGAACGTCACGCGGGTGTGTGCCAGATCCTCGATAAATGCCACGTAGTCCTGAGCCTCCTGCGGCAGCTCCTCAAAGCTGCGGCAACCGGTGATATCGCACTTCCAGCCCGGGAGCTCCTCGTAGATGGGCTTGGCATGCTCAAAGCGCACCTGATGCTCGGGCACGCTCGTGTAACGCTCGCCGTCGACGTCGTAGGCAACGCACACCTTGATGGTATCGAAGGCCGAAAGCACGTCGAGCTTGGTCATGGCGATATCGGTGAGGCCGTTGACACGCGAGGCGTAGTTGGCGATGGGGCCATCGAACCAACCGCAGCGACGGCGACGGCCGGTGGTCACGCCGTACTCATAGCCTTCCTCGGTCAGCGTATGGCCGGCCTCGGACTCATAGGAAAGCTCGGTGGGCATGGGACCCGAACCGACGCGGGTGATATAGGCCTTCATGACGCCCAGCACGCGGTCGACATTCTTCATACCGACGCCGGAGCCGGTGATGGCGCCGCCGGCGGTGCAGTTGGAAGACGTCACGTACGGATAGGTGCCGTGGTCAATGTCGAGCAGCGTTGCCTGGGCGCCCTCGAACAGCAGGTCCTTGCCCTCGTCGATCATGTTGTTGAGCAGCAGGCTCGTCTCGGTGATGTAGGGGCGCAGGCGCTCGGCCATGGGCAGGTACTCGTCGCAGATCTGGTCCACGGTGTAGGTGGGCAGGTGGTAGATGAGCTCGAGCTCGGGATTCACGCGGGCAAGAGCGGTCTCCAGCTTGTCGCGGAACAGCGCCTCGTCCAGCATGTCCTGCATGCGCAGGCCGATGCGGGCCATCTTGTCCTGGTAGCACGGACCGATGCCGCGCTTGGTGGTACCGATGTTCTTCTTGCCGAGCTTCTGCTCAAAAGCACCATCCAGATCGATGTGGTACGGCATGATGATGTGCGCGTTGCCACTGATCTTGAGGTTCTTGGTGGTGATGCCGTCGGCCTCGAACATGTCAATCTCCTCAAGGACAACCTTGGGGTTGACGACGCAGCCGTTACCGATCACCGACATATGGTCGGAATACATGATGCCGGAGGGCACCTGGTGCAGGCCGTACTTCTTGCCGTTGACGACGATGGTGTGGCCGGCGTTATTACCGCCCGAATAGCGCACGACGGCATCGAAGTCGCCGGCGACCAGGTCGCAGATTTTACCCTTGCCCTCATCGCCCCACTGGGCACCGACCAAAACGGTTGACGGCATGTTTACTCCTTACATTCATGGACTGTCTACGCGCCACGCTGGCACGCAGAAGCACAAAACATTCCCAGTATACCCGTGCAACGGGCGCCTGTCCTACTCCTCGGTATGCGCCCCATCAAGCTCATAGAACTTGGTGGATGCCGGCAGGAACATCAGGTCGACGTCACCGATCGGGCCCGAACGGTTCTTGGCCACGACGATACGCGTAACGCCCTCGTCGGGTCGATCGTCACGCGAGGCCTCGGCCTCATCGGCGGAGCGGTCCAAGAACATAACGATGTCGGCGTCCTGCTCGATGGAGCCCGATTCACGCAGGTCGGACAGCTGCGGGCGTTTGCCGGTACGGGACTCGACCTGACGCGACAGCTGCGACAGCGCGATCAACGGAATCTTGAGCTCCTTGGCCATGATCTTTAAGCCACGCGACATCTCGGAGACCTCGACGGTACGGCTCTCGGAGCGACGTCCCGGCGGAGGACTCACCAGCTGCAGGTAGTCCAGGATGATGATGGCCTTCTCCTTGTTGTGGAGCATGCGGCGGCTCTTGGCGCGGATCTCGGTCACCGTGGTGCCGGGCGTATCGTCAATCAAAATGTCGAGCTTAGACAAGGTCTGCGTGGCCTCGTTGATATTGGCCCACTGCTCGGGGCTAATGCGGCCCGTACGGAAGTCGCTGATCGAGATCATGGCGTAGGCGCAAATCAGGCGCTGGGCAATTTCCTTGCCCGACATCTCCAGCGAAAAGAAGCCGACGGTATAGCCCGCAGCGGCGGCGTTGAGCGCCAGGTTCAGAGCAAACGACGTCTTACCCACGGCAGGGCGGGCGCCGATAATGATGAGCTGGCCCTCGCGGAAACCCATAAGCATGCGGTCGAGTGACGGGAAGCCGGTGGGCACGCCCGCGGCCTGTCCGCCGGCCTTACACACTTCCTCGGCCTCGTTATAGGCCTCGACCATAAACTCGGTCAGCGTCTTATAGCTCGACTTGACCTCGCGCGCCGTGACCTTGAGCAGCTTGCTCTCGGCCAGCTCCACGACCTCTTTGGTGTCGGTAGGGGCGTTATAGGCCAGCGCGTTGATCTCGTTGGTGGCACCGATCAGCTCGCGCAGCATCGAGTCGCGACGGACGATGGCGGCATGGTGCTGCCAGTTCACGAGCGACAGGGTCTGACCCATCAGCTCCAAAATGTAGGCCTCGCCGCCCACGGCATCAAGCTTGTTGATACTACGCAGGTAATCGATCAGCGAGATAGAGTCGATGGGAATGCGGCTGTTGTACATATCGACCATCGCGGTGTAGATGGTCTTATGGATGGGCCGGTAGAAGTCATCGGGCTGCAGCTCGACCTGGGCCTCCTCGACCACCTCGGGCGACAGCAGCATGGCGGCCAGTACATTGGCCTCTGCATCTTGGTTTTGAGGGAGACCCAACTTGGAGCCACGGTCCTCGACCGTCAGCCCCGTCTCCCTTTCGTCATATGCCATGAGCATCCTCATTCATATCGCTTGCGAGCATCCATAGTATCAGCCACAGCCTCAAAACGGGCCGCGCCCCGGCAATCATCACCGAACGAAACGGATGAACGGTCCTGCATGTGGGACTTCACCACAACGCCTGCCATGGCACTCGCATCGCGCTAAAAAGCAAAAAGGGCGCCCTGGTCTCCCAGAGCGCCCTTCTTAGAACAAGATTGTTGCGTTGCAGCAAATGCTACTCGGCAGCAGCCTCAGTCTCGACCTCGGCGGTCTCGGCCTCGGCGACCTCAGCGGCCTCCTCAACCTCAGCCTCGGCAGCGAGCTCCTCGGCGGTAACGCCAACGAGAACGACAACCTCGGCCTTGATCTCGCGGTACAGCGAGATGGCAACGGTGTGGGCACCGGCAACCTTGATGGGCTTACCGAGCTCGACGCGCTTGCGGTCGATGTCCATACCGAGCTGAGCCTTGATGGCGTCAGCGATCATGGCGGCGGTAACGGAGCCAAAGAGGATGCCCTCGTCGCCGACCTTGACGTCAACGGTGACCGTCTTGCCCTCGAAGGCAGCCTTGGTCTCGTTGGCGGTAGCCAGACGGACGGCCTCGCGCTTGGCGATGTTGTTGCGACGCTCGTCAAGCTGCTTGAGGTTGCCCTTGGTGGCGGCAACAGCGAGCTTCTTGGGGAACAGGAAGTTCTCAGCGTAACCCTGAGCGACCTCTACGACGTCACCCTCGCCGCCCTTGCCCTTGATCTCATCGAGAAGAATAACCTTCATGATGCGTCTCCCTTCTTAGCCGCGGTCGCGGTTGCCACGAGAGGAAACCACGGGGACGGTGTACGGCAGGAGAGCCATCTCGCGGGCGCGCTTGATGGCGTTGGCGATGTCATGCTGATGCTGCGTGCAAGCGCCAGTGACGCGACGGGGCTTGATCTTGCCACGGTCGGTCATGTACTTACGGAGAAGCTGAGTGTCCTTATAGTCGATGAACTCAGTGTTCTCCTTGCAGAACTGGCAGTACTTACGACGCGGCTGACGTGCAGAAAAATCATTAGCCATGTCAAAATACCTTTCGTTTGGCAACTTCGGCGAACCGAAGCCGCCTCTCACTCAAAAATAGGTGAACAGCCCTTAAAACGGGATGTCCTCATCGTAGACGTCGACCGCGGGCGGCGTAGCCACCGGTGCGGCAGGACGCGGTGCGGGCGCTGCAGGGGCTGCGGGCGCGTAACCGCCCTGATCGTAGCCACCCTGGCCACCACGGGAGCTCATAAACTCGATCTCATCGACGATGACCTCAAGCTTGCTCCGGCGCTGGCCGTCGCGCTCCCAAGAGCTGTAGCGCAGCTTGCCCTCGATCGCGACCTTGTTTCCCTTTGCCAGGAAACGGCTCACGGCCTCGGCGCGCGTGCCGAACATAGTGCAGTCGACAAAGTTGGGATAGTCCTCCCACTCGCCAGTCTGCGGGTTGCGGCGACGATCGTTCACGGCGACGCCAAAGGACAGAACCTGGGTTCCGCCAGCGGTGGCGCGCAGCTCGGGATCACGCGTGAGGTTACCGGTGATGTTCACTCGATTGATGCTCATAACTCACTACTTCCTCTTGGGGCACAAGCCCAGTCCAAAACGACAGTCTTACTCCTGGTCGTCGCGACGGACGATCATGTGGCGGACCACAGCGTCGGTGATGCGCAGGACGCGATCAAGCTCGGCGATCTGGGTAGGATCTGCGTGGAAGTTGATGAGGGTGTAGTCACCATCGGTGAGGTCGTTGATCTCGTAGGCGAGCTTGCGCTTGCCCCACTCGTCAACGGAGTCGACCTTGCCAGCGCCCTCAGCGATCGTGGTATCGATACGCTTCATAACAGCGAGACGAGTCTCGGGGTCGAGCGACGGGTCAACAAAGAACAGCAGTTCATAAGCCTTCATATTGTCACCTCCTCTGGGCAAATGTGGCTTCAGGTCGTGAAGGTGCGCCTGAAGCAGGAAAAGACTTGGTAATAATATCTTTCAACCTCCCAGGCCGCAAGAATATGCAGCTACAACCTCATGACCTCCACATATGTCCATACTCACACGGCATTTCATGCGTCTTCCAACCAAATGCTGACCAAATGCTTGACGGATCTGTGGACAAGATACGGCGCTGCGGGGACAAACCAAATCAAATCGCAGGTCAGCAATTGCAAGGCTGTGGTCGCGAAATGCATACCAGTGGTTCACAACACCGTTCAAAGATTTTTAAAATTGCTGCCACGTTGTTTATAGATACCCATTTTGAACAATTTGCCGCATGCAGCCCTGCTGGTCAGAGCCCGTTTTCGGCCTCCTGGATCCCATCACGAAGCCAAACGTTTCAAAAAATGCCAACTTTTCTGTTTGCACTTTGCGATTCCTCGTGTATACTGACTTTCGCATTTAACGGAGAGTTGTCCGAGTGGCCGAAGGAGCACGATTGGAAATCGTGTAGGCGTCAAAAGCGTCTCCAGGGTTCAAATCCCTGACTCTCCGCCAGTTAATTCCAAAGCAGGCCTTCGAGCCTGCTTTGTTTTTACCCCACGCGGAGGGGTGGCAGAGTGGTTGAATGCGGCGGTCTCGAAAACCGTTTGGCCTGTATAAGGTCACGAGGGTTCGAATCCCTCCTCCTCCGCCATTTTGCTTGAAAAAGCTCCCAGCAACGGGAGCTTTTTTGTTATCGGATCCCCTCTCGGCCGCACATCCCAACCAAACATGTACATCACCCTCCAAAAACGACATTTTTCGACATCTTTGGAGGCTGATGTACATGTTTGCATATCGCACTCGGCGCACGATTGGCCGTTTTGCCAGCATTCGGTATATTTCCTCACTTCAACGGACATAAGGACTGCATATCGGCATAAAGCGAGAGGTCCCCAATGGATACTCCTGTTCTCATTTCGCATAAAACGGCGTGGCTCGTCCATCATGCGCCACAAGACCTGGTTCAAGCGATCGCGCAACACGACTACCAGATAGGCGCAAGAGGCCTCTCCACCCAGCAGCGTATCACGCGCATTCGACAGGCTCTTACCGACTGCGGTATGCCCACTAGCATGCTTGAGACTATCGATATCTCCGTTGTATTTGCCTTCGAGCGAATCCGCGCCAACGGTGTAAATTGCCACGTTCTTGGCCAAAATCTACCCTACGACCATATTGACGAGCTGTCCCCTGGTATTTTTATCACCGACGAAGCCCTTACCTTCGTATTTGCTGCCGAGTGGATGGACAGAATCGAATACCTCGAATACGGCTACGAAGTTTGCGGTGACTATCGCATGGGGCTCAATCCCGATGACCCTTACACCGATCAACCGGCTACCGCTTCCAAGAACGAAATTGTCGATCTGCTCGATCGGCACCCCGGCAAACCCGGTGCCACACGCGCCCGACTCGCGCCCAGGCATATCTACGACCACTCAGCCTCACCCATGGAGACCGCATCCGCTATCGCCCTTTCACTCCCGACGAGCGAAGGCGGCGTTGGCATCCGAGGTGTCGAACTCAACAAGCCGCTCGAAATCCCTAAACGACTTTGGCATTGCACCAAAGTTCGAACGCTCAAAATCGACGCTCTTGTTACCTATAAGCGCAGAGAGCTCGGCATCGAATATAAGGGCGGCTTTCACGACGAGGCCGAACGCAAGGGAGCAGATGCGGAGCGAGAGGCCGTACTCGCCCAAATGGGCTATCGCATCGTCACGCTCACCTCAACGCAATTTGCCAGCCAACTCGCTTTCCACCGTGCCATGAACAATATCCGCGAAGCACTCGGCATGCCTCGTTGCGTAGATGCCGAGTATCAGCGAAAGCAAAACGAACTGCGCAAGGTGCTTATCCGTAACTGGAAGAGCGATCAAGCCGAAGAGTCGCCTTCTGAGTAACGACGAACCCACTCACCCCGCGCTTCCCCCAAACATGTACACCACCCTCCAAAACCGGCATTTTTCGACATCTTTGGAGGCTGATGTACATGTTTGGAATCTATGGCCGCACCCAGTCCCGACCGTTTGCCGAGGAATGAGGACGCGATGGCCGCCAACCATGTACTATGTACGGGCATTGTCCAAACCCGTAACTCAAAGGACCCCATTTTGCCCGTCGTCGCCGCTATAACCGTTACCTCACATGCCTCGGATGCCATGGTCGCTATCCCCTTTTGGCTCGAGATGTTCGCCGTTGTCGCTGCATCGATCTCGGGTGTGCTGGTTGCGCGCGAACACAAGCTCGACCTGGTGGGCGCGGTCGCACTCGCCGTGGTCTGTGGCCTGGGCGGCGGTCTTTTACGCGACATGACGCTGCAGGTGGGCAACGTCTACATCCTCAACCAGCCGATGGCACTCCCGCTTTCCATTGCCACGGCGGCCATCATCTACATCTTCCCGGCAATCGTCGATAAACCCGAGAAACTCATCCCATTGCTCGACATCATCTCGGTCGGCATCTACGCCGCCACCGGAGCGGACAAAGCACTGGTTTATGGCTTTGCGCCGGCCGTATGCATCATGATGGGCTTTTTCACCGCGGTGGGTGGCGGCATGTTGCGCGACGGCTTTATGGGCGTGGTTCCGGGCATTTTCCAACGTACTAACTTTTATGCCATCGCCGCCATCGCCGGATCGACAAGCTATGTGTGTCTCGTTATGAGCGGCATCATGAGCAATGTCGCCGCGCTGGTCGTATGCGTCGCGGTGACCATGGGTCTGCGCTGGCTCTCGCTGCGCTTTGATATCAAAAGCCCCACCGAGGAAGACATCGCACGTTTTTTGCATCGCAAAAAGTAGGTGGCGCGGGCTCGTCCCCGAAATGCAACTGAGAGGTTCTTTTAGAGCGCCCGCGCGTTGGGTACCCTGTTAGATACATGTCGAGTATCTAACGAAGGATTCACTATGCCTTGCAACCTAGCACCGTCGTCCCGACGCCGTAAAACGCAGGCCCGCGTCGCCCTCCTATTCGCACTGATCGCGCTTGCGCTAACCGTACTTCCCACGACGTCGTTCGCCGGCACAGACACCGCGGGCAACGTGCTCGCAACCGAAGTTGACTCAAATCCGTCTGGCGTCGAAGGCGACCTGTACTGGGCTGGCCAAAGCCTTAACCTAGACGACGCCTCCATCGGCCGCGATATTATCGCGGCAGGCGAGAGCCTGTCGATTCGCGACTGCACCGTAGGCGGAGCCGTTCGCCTGGCGGCGCGCACCATCGATATCTCCAAAACCGCAATCGATGGCAGCGTGACGGTAGCCGGTCAGCATGTCGTGCTCAACACTGGTAGCACCGCCAACTGTTTTTACGCGATGGGTGAGACAGTTGCCCTACGAGGCTCCACCAAGTCGGCAGCACTTGCAGGCGATACGGTGACCATCGACGGCACCGTCGAGGGCGATGTCGAGGTTTGGGCCGATAAGCTCGTCTTGGGCAAGAATGCCCGCATTACCGGCACCGTGAGCGCACATGTTTCCGAGGACCCCGAGCGCGCCGCAGGAGCCGAGGTCGGTGCGCTCAAGATCGACCGCACCGAGAACGAAGATACTTCCACCCTTAATGATATCGTCGGCGGCATCGTGGCCGCAGCCCTGTCGACCTGCTTTATCGCCCTGTTGCTCGAGCTCGTCTTTCCGTGTGCGACCGCCAGTGCCGCCGGCATGCTCCACCAGCGCGCCACGCCCCTGTGGGTGAGCGGTCTTCTGGGTACGATTGCTGTCGTCCCCGCCGTCCTGCTGCTGATTATCTCTATCGCTGGCCTGTCGCTTGCCGGAACCCTCTTGTGCGGCGTTATCGGCATCGCGTTGGTGTCGAGTGCCTTTGCGGGATGCGCAATCGCCCGCATGGTCGGACACAACCAGAACCGCTACGCCATGGCAGCCGTCGGCGGTGTGGCCGCAGGCGCCCTCACGGGACTTCCCCTCATCGGCGACTTCATCAGCGGCGTGGCCTTTGTCTTTATGCTCGGCTACGTTATCCAAATCATCTGGCGCAACGCCCGCCTCAAGCCCCAACAAGCCTCCAACACGCCAGGAGTCCCCACCGCCTAGCCGCCAACCACCACAAAGGGGACGGGCACCTTTGTAGTGGTGCAGACCAACTCAACCCCTGTGTACCAAAAAGGGCGCCGACCATTGCGGTCGACGCCCTTTCTTATTGGCGGTTATAAGCCCCAGCGATTATTTGTTGACCTGGCCGGCGCGGACGGCAGCCTTCTTGCGGTCGGTGGCGTTGAGCAGACGCTTGCGCAGGCGGATGTTCTTGGGAGTGATCTCCACCAGCTCGTCGTCGGCGATGTACTCCAGCGCCTCCTCCAGCGAGAAGGTGCGAGGCGGCACCAGCTGGACGGAGATGTCGGAGGTCGAGGAACGCTGGTTGCCCAGGTTCTTGGTACGGGCGATGTTGACGACCATGTCGCCGGCCTTGCTGCGCTCGCCCACGATCATGCCCTCGTAGCACTCGGTACCCGGCTCGACAAACAGCTGGCCGCGCTCCTGCAGCGTACCCAGGGCGTAGGCAACGGCCTTCTCGGTGGTCATGGAGATCATGGCGCCGTTCTGGCGGTTGCCGATCTCGCCGGCGTAGGGGCCGTACTCCAGGAAGGTGTGGTAGAACACGCCCTCGCCGTGGGTGACGTTCATAATGCGGTTCTTAAGACCCATGATGCCGCGGGTCGGGATCTTAAACTCAAGGTGCGTCACGATGCCCGAGGTGTCCATGCTCGTCATGATGCCGCCGGAGGTGCCGAAGACCTCAACGACCTTGCCCGAGTACTCGTCCGGGCACTCGACGACGGCCTGCTCGACAGGCTCCAGCTTGTTACCGTTCTCGTCCTTCTTAAACAGAACGCGGGGACGACCGACCTGGAACTCAAAGCCCTCGCGGCGCATGGACTCCATCAGGACGGACAGGTGCAGAATGCCGCGGCCAGAGACCTCAACACCGCTCTTGTCCTCGAGCTCCTCAATCTTCATGGTCACGTTGTTCTCGGCCTCGTTGAACAGGCGCTCCTTGAGCTGACGGGCACCCACGATATCGCCGTCGCGGCCGACGAGCGGGGAGGTCGAGGCCTCAAAGACGATGGACAGGGTCGGCGGGTCGATCTCGATGGGCTCGAGCTCGACGGGGTTCTCGATATCGGTGTAAACATCGCCGATATCGGTGCGGTCAATGCCCACGACGGCGGCGATGTCACCGGCGCCGACTTCCTGGCACTCGGTGCGGCCCAGGTAGTCGAAGGTAAAGAGCTGCTTGACGGTAGCGGTGGCGCTGGAGCCGTCGTTCTTGACGACCAGGATCTGGTCGCCCTGGTGAATGGCGCCGGAGTACACGCGACCGATACCGATGCGGCCAACGAAGTTGGAGTGGTCGATGGTCACGCACTGCATGGCCAGCGGGGCGTTCTCGTCAACCTCGGGCGCGGGCATGTCGTCGATGATCATATCGAGCAGCGGATACATGTCCATGTTGCCGTCGTTGGGGTCAAGGCGGGCAAAGCCATTCATGGCGCTGGCGTAGACCACGTGCTCCATGGCGAACTCAAGCTGGTCGTCGGTGGCGCCCAGGTCGGCCATAAGGTCCAGGCAGTCGTTGTAGGCCTTCTCGGGGTTGGCGCCCGGTCGATCGATCTTGTTGATGACGATCATGATCTTGAGGCCGGTGTCGATAGCGTGACGCAGCACGAAGCGGGTCTGGGGCATGGGGCCCTCAAAGGCATCGACTAGCAGCAGGGCGCCGTCGGCCATACGCAGCACGCGCTCGACCTCGCCGCCAAAGTCGGCGTGGCCCGGGGTGTCGATGACATTGATCTTGACGTCCTTATACTCGATAGAGATGTTCTTGGCGAGAATCGTGATGCCGCGCTCGCGCTCCTGGTCGTTAGAGTCCAGGACGCGGTCCTCGACCTGCTGGTTGGCACGGAAGGCGTCCGTGGCACGCAGGAGCTTATCAACCATCGTCGTCTTGCCGTGGTCGACGTGGGCGATGATGGCGATGTTCCTCAGATTGTCTACGCGCATGTAGTTCCCCTATCTTCTATCCATATACAAACGGCACGCGTATGCGGCCCGCCCAGCGATACAACGCTCAGCGGGAATATTGAGCCTTTTACCGAAAACTCGTTTATTTTAGCGATTTTAGATGAGAGGGGTTTCCTCACCTGCAGGTTCAGGGTCGCTCCACATAAAACCATCGCCGGCGCCCATGCCCTCATACAGCACATATGCCGAAAAGCCGCTCTCGAGCGTCGTCTCAAAGAAGCTCACGAGTAGAGCGTCATGGTAGCCGCCGTCAATCTCGACGCAGCCGGTATAGCCGATGGCATAGCGGGCGATACGGCCCAGGCCCTCGTCCTTAAGGCCCATCTTGTGCTCGGAGATAAAGTTGGTGGCAGCCTCCAGGCATGCCTCCTCGCCATCCTCGTCGAGCGCGGCAAGATAGCGGTTGGAAGCAGCGTCCTCGATCGCCACAACTACGCCCGGATTCTCGCCGGCGGCAAGGTCGTCCAAGAACGCACCAATCAGGTCACACACCATGGCGTCGAGCTCGGCGGAGACGTTACCGGCGTCCTGCATATCCTGTGCCATCTCTAGACCTTCCCATCGAATCCGGCGTCGTTACAGTTCTTGTGCCTCGGTAGCAATCTTGGCGGCAGCATCGCGGGCGCGCGTCATATCCATCGCGCGCTTGTCGAGTACCTTAATCTGGTTGGTCAGCATCACGGCATCGACCACACCCCAGATTACCAAGCCTGTTGAAATCGAAAACCCAAGCGCACCAACTGTACCACGAAGACGAGAACAGATTACCGCGACAAGGGCGGAGATGATAACCATCTTGATATAGGAGCCGCGGCGCTCGCGAAGCGTGCGGGCCTGCGTCACATAGGCGATGCGAGCCGCCTCGGATGCCTCCGAGCGCATCTGGGCTTCACGCGCGATGGCGGCCGCTTCAGCCGATACGCGGGTACCCATCAGCGACCTCTCCGCTCGCGTGCCAGACATTTAGAAATCATCGGGGGAGAGCGTATGGACGAACTCGTCGAACTTCTCGAACTCCTGCTCGTCGTCAACTTCCTCGGCATGGGCAGAAACGGTACCCAGGCGATTCATGATGTCGTCCTCCACGAACATGGGGGCATTACTGCGCACGGCAAGGGCAATGGCGTCACTGGGGCGGGCGTCAATCTTGCGCTCGTCACCATCGACCAGCACGACAATCGTCGCATAGAACACCGGCGGCTCGGCACGAACGATCTCGATGCGCTCGAGCTTGGCGCCCAGGGCGTCGACGGTGTCAAGCAGCAGGTCATGCGTTATCGGGCGCTCGGCGCGACCGCTATCGATGCCACGGCTAATGGCCGCGGCCTCAAACGAGCCGGTCTGAATGGAAAGCGAACGCAGGGGCGCTGGCGAATCCGACTTGCCGCAGCGCTCGCGAAGCACGATAAGCGATGGCACGGGACCGGCGGCCATGACGATGGTCTCTATGTCGACACGAACCATGGAACACCTCCGGTACGTAGCGGTTAACACACGGCAGGGTCGCCGCATTGAATAGCTATACTACCCAATCTTTCGCCCAGCACACAAAATCAAAGTAGTTAATTTGGGACGGGGCTATTTTGACTACTTTTAGTTGGATAAGAAAAAAGCCCCGAGGCAATGCCCCAGGGCTCTTAACGTTTTGATGGTGGACCTGACAAGATTCGAACTTGTGACCTCCCGGTTATCAGCCGGACGCTCTAACCAACTGAGCTACAGGTCCATCATGGTGGAGGTTAGGGGGATCGAACCCCTGACCTCAGGCTTGCAAAGCCCGCGCTCTCCCAGCTGAGCTAAACCCCCACGGAGAAAGTAATAAACACCCCAGCGGCGACTCGGCTCTCGCTGGGGTGTTTATTGCGAAAGAAAGTGGTGGACCTGACAAGATTCGAACTTGTGACCTCCCGGTTATCAGCCGGACGCTCTAACCAACTGAGCTACAGGTCCATCGCGCAAGGGATATATTAGACGAGTCGTTACGCGCGCGTCAACAACTTTTTTGAAATTCTTTGGGAAGAGTTCGCCCCGGTCGCACGGCGGCATGTGAAGTCGCCTGCTCGGACAGTCCTGACTCGCGCAGAGAGCACATTAAGTGCTCTCTGGCTCGTGCGGAACTCGCGATCGACTTCACATGCCGCCGTGCGACCGGGGCGAACACGAGTCCCAAGGTTTTCAAAAAAGCGGTCGGCGCGCAGGTGCGCCGACCGCCGATATATGGGGTCTGATATTTTCTACCAGCTAGTTCCTCTTACTCGTCGAGGAGATCTTCTGGCATGTCGTTGCCGTCACCTAGGTCGACTGGGGCCTCTTCGGCGTCGGCTGCGGCCTCGGCACCTTCGCCTTCGGGCTTCTCTTTGGCCGCTGTCATGCGGGCTACGGCGCAGATGCGGTCGTTATCGTCGACGGTCATCATCTTGACGCCCTGGGTGGCTCGGCCGGTTTGGCTGATCTCGTCGGTCTTGACGCGAATGACCGTCGCGCCCTCCGTCACGATGAACAGCTCATGCTGCGGGCCCACCGTCTTCATGGCTGCGAGGTTACCCTTGCGCTCGGTCATCTGGATGGTGTAGACACCCTGACCGCCGCGGTTCTGCTCCGGGTAATCCGAGACCGGCGTGCGTTTGCCGTAGCCGCGCTCGGTAATGACAAACAGGTCGCCGTTACCGTTGGTAATCTCCATACCAAGAACGCTCACGCCTTCCTTCATGCCAATGCCGCGGACGCCGCTGGTATCGCGACCGGTGGCGCGCACCTGGTCCTCGGGGAACATAATCGCCTTGCCCGCGGTGGTTGCCATGATGATCTTGTCACCCTCGCGCACGCGACGTACAGCAAGCAGCGCGTCGTCTTCCCTCAGGTTGATGGCGATCAGGCCGTCGCGGCGGCTACGGTCGTAGGCGCTCATCACGGTCTTCTTGACCATGCCGCTCTTGGTGGCAAACATCAGGTACTCGTCGGCGGGGAACTCGCGGCAGCTGATGACGCTCGCGATCTTCTCGCCCTCCTCGAAAGGCAGCAAATTGACGATCGCGGTGCCGCGCGCCTGGCGCGTGCCAACCGGCAGCTCGTGCACCTTCAGGCGATAGACTTTGCCCTTGCTCGAGAAGAACAGCACGTACTCGTGCGTGGATGCGATAAACATCTCGTCGATAACGTCGTCCTCTTTGAGGTTGACGCCCGACACGCCCTTGCCGCCGCGCTTTTGGGCGCGATAGGCGGCCACCGGGATGCGCTTGACGTAGCCGGTGTGGGTGATGGTCACGACCATGTCCTCGTCGGCAATCAGATCTTCGACGTCCAGGTCCTTCTCGACATGGCTGATCTCGGTGCGGCGCTTGTCGCCGAACTTCTTGGAAATCTCGCGCATCTCTTCCTTGATGACGCCCAGGATTTTCTCCTCGTGCGCCAACAGGTCCTCGTAGTAGGCGATAGCACGGCGCAAGCCGTCCAGCTCTTCCTGAATCTTGTCGCGCTCCAGGCCGGTCAGGCGGCGCAGCCTCATCTCGAGGATGGCCGTAGTCTGCTCGGGCGTAAAGCCAAAGCGCTCGATCAGGCGACTGCTGGCCTCAGAGTCGGTCTGCGAGGAGCGGATGATGCTGATGACCTCGTCGATATGGTCGAGAGCCATCAGGTAGCCCTCGAGGATATGGGCACGCGCCTGTGCCTTCTTGAGGTCAAAGCGGGTGCGGCGGGTGACGACGTCGACCTGGTGGTCGATGTAGTGCTGCAGCATCTCGCGCAGGCTCAGACATTTGGGAACGCCGTTGACAAGCGCCAGGTTGTTGGCACCAAAGGTCGTCTGCAGCGAGGTGTACTTGTACAGGTTGTTGAGCACGACCTGCGGGATGACGCCCTTCTTGAGTTCGATGACCAGACGGATACCCTTCTGGTTGGACTCATCGCGCATATCCGAGATTCCCTCGATACGTTTGTCGTTGACGAGCTGAGCGATCTTCTCCTGCAGGGTGCCCTTGTTGACCATGTAGGGAATCTCGGTAAAGACCAGGCGGCTGCGACCGGTCTTGGTGGACTCCACATGGGCCTTGGCGCGCACGGTGATGGAGCCGCGGCCGGTCTCGTAGCTCTGTTTAATGCCGGCACTGCCCATGATGATGGCACCGGTGGGGAAGTCCGGACCGGGCATGATCTGCATGAGCTCGTCGACGGTGGCGTCGGGGTTGTCGATCAGGTAGCACGTGGCCTCGATCGCCTCGGTGAGGTTGTGCGGGGCGATGTTGGTGGCCATGCCGACGGCGATGCCCTGGCTGCCGTTGACCAGCAGGTTGGGGAAACGCGCGGGCAGCGCCTGGGGCTCGGCGAGCGACTCGTCGTAGTTGGGCTGCCAGTCGACGGTGTCCTTCTGCAAGTCGCGCAGGAGCTCCATGGCGGGCTTTGCCAGACGGCTCTCGGTGTAACGCATGGCGGCGGCGCCGTCGCCGTCGATGTTGCCGAAGTTGCCGTGACCGTCAATGAGTGGCGTGCGCATGGAGAACCACTGTGCCAGGCGGACCATGGCCTCGTAGACCGCGGAGTCACCGTGCGGATGGTACTTACCGATAACTTCGCCGACCGTCCAGGCCGACTTCTTGTGCGGACGGTTGGGGTAGATGCCGCTCTCGTTCATTGCGTACAGGATGCGACGGTGCACCGGCTTTAAGCCATCGCGCACGTCCGGCAGGGCGCGCGCCGTGATGACCGACATCGAGTACTCGATAAACGACTGCTTCATCTCACGGCCGAACTCCGAAATCTGGAGCTGGCCGCCGTTGATATCCTCGCCGGCCGAGGCGCCGCGGTCGACTTCGCCAAAGCTCTCCTCGAGCTCACCGTCGTCGTCTTCTTCCTCATCATCATCGGCATCGGGGTTATAGGCGTCCGGGTCGCCGTCCTCGCCCTGCTCAGCACGGGCAAGCAGGCGCTTCAGATCGTCGGGCATGCCGGCGTCGCCGGCCTCGCCCATACCCTCGTTATTGTTGATATCGTCTGCCACGTTACCTCCTCTTAAGCATCAAGGAATCGTGCATCATGCGCGTGTTTTTCAATGTACTCGCGGCGATAGCCGACCTCGGAACCCATGAGCTCGCGCACGGCGCGGTCCGCCACCACGGCGTCCTCGATCGACACGCGCTGCAGAATGCGGGTCTTGGGGTCCATCGTCGTCGAGGCAAGCTGCTTGGGGTCCATCTCGCCCAGGCCCTTGTAGCGCTGGACGGTGTAGCCCTTGCGCTTCTTGGTGATCTTGCCGTCCTTGGCCTTGCCGTCCTCGTCGTTGTCGTCGGGGTTCAGTCCCAGGCTCTGGATGGTGTCGCGCAGAATCTCGTCTTCGGGCTGGCGGCCGTTGGGATACACGTAGTGAATCTTGTTGCGCACCTTGATGCCAAAGATGGGCGGGCAAGCGACGTAAACGTAGCCGGCATCAATCAACGGGCGCATGTACTTGTAGAAGAACGTCAGCAGCAGGATGCGGATATGCGCACCGTCGACGTCTGCATCGGTCATGATGATGATCTTGTGGTAGCGCGCCTTGGTGATATCAAAGTCGCCGCCGTCGCCGGCGCTCGTCGTGACGCCGCAGCCGATCGCAGTGATGAGCGACTGGATGGTGTCGCTCGAGAACGCACGATGATCGCCCACGCGCTCGACGTTCAAAATCTTGCCGCGCAGGGGTAGGATCGCCTGGATGTCTCGGCGACGGCCGTCCTTGGCCGAGCCGCCTGCCGAGTCGCCCTCTACGATAAAGAGCTCAGTCAACTCGGCGTCGCGCACCGAACAGTCGGCGAGCTTGCCGGGCAGCGACGCCGTCTCGAGCAGGCTCTTGCGGCGGGTCGCCTCGCGCGCCTTGCGGGCGGCGTTGCGCGCCTTGCAGGCCTGCTGGGCTTTCTTGACGATCTCGCGAGCGGGCTTGGGATGCTCCTCGAGGTAATCGGCAAGCCCGTCAGTCACGATCTTGAGCGTCAGCGCGCGCATATAGGAGCTGCCGAGCTTGGCCTTGGTCTGGCCCTCAAACTGCGGATCGGGCAGCTTGACCGAGATAACAGCCGATAGGCCCTCGCGAACATCGTCGCCGGTCAAGTTGGCGTCTTTTTCCTTGAGCAGGTTCTGCTTGTGAGCGTAATCGTTAATCACGCGGGTGAGTGCGGTACGGAAGCCCTCGAGGTGCATGCCGCCCTCGGGGGTGTAGATGTCGTTGGCAAACGACATGACGTTCTCACCGTAGCCGCTATTCCACTGCAAGGACACCTCGACCTCGCCCATCTTGGTCACGGGCGCATCCGGATCCGATTTGCCCTCAATATAAATGGGCTCCTTAAAGGCCTCGGGGACATCCTTGCCCTCGTTGAGGAACTTGACGAAGTCGATGATGCCGCCCGCATAGCAAAACTCCTCCACATGGGGAGTCGCCTCGCGCTCGTCGGTCAGCACGATCTTGAGGTTCTTGTTGAGGAATGCCGTCTCCTGCAGACGGTTGTGCAGCGTGTCGAAATCGTAGATGCAGGTCTCGAAGATCTCGTCGTCGGGCCAGAAGCTGACAGTGGTGCCCGTCGTCTCCGAAGTGCCCACGACCTCCATTTTCTTGACGGTCTTGCCGCGCGAAAACTCCATCTCGTAGATGTTGCCATCGCGGCATACCTGCACGACCACGCGCTTGGACAGGGCGTTGACGACGGAGATGCCCACGCCGTGCAGTCCGCCCGAGACCTTGTAGGCCGAGTTATCGAACTTACCGCCGGCGTGCAGGATCGTCATGACGACCTCGAGCGTCGGGATCTTTTTGATAGGATGCTCGTCGACGGGGATGCCGCGCCCGTTGTCGACGACCGTGATGGAGTTGTCGGCGTGGACCGTCACCTGAATCTCGGTGCAGAAACCGGCCATGGCCTCGTCGACGGAGTTGTCAACGATCTCCCACACCAGGTGATGAAGACCGCTGGCGCTCGTCGAGCCAATGTACATGCCCGGGCGCTTACGAACGGCCTCGAGACCTTCGAGAATCTTAATCTCGCCGCCATCGTAATCGTTTTCGTTTGCCACACGTCCTCCTTCAGTTAAGAAAATGTGTACAGCCTTACTAGTTTATCGTAAAAAAATACCCTCGGGGACGAGGGTATTTGGCTCTACAAGGCCACCAGATGCGATTTAAGGCTCTTTTTTGCTCTGCACGCCCTTGGCCCACTCGGCACTGGCTCTCATGGCGTTCTCGAGGGCCTCGCGCAGTTTTTGGTCCTCGATGGGTGCCACTTGGCGCTCAATCTCGGTGCGCTCGGCATCGCTGAGGTCGGCGTGTGGGGCCGGCGGGCGCTCGGTCGCCGCTGGGCGAAGGCGCTCCTTGGCGGCGGGCGGCGTGTGACCGGGCGCGGTGGTTTTGAACACCAGGCCATCCACATGCGCACCGGCGCGCTCCATGCGCGCGCGGATGATCTCGCGCAACAACGTCATTTCCTGCGTCCACGAGGGCGAGTCGAGATATACCAGCAGCTCATTGGACTCGGGCAGGTAGCGCAGGCCCGTCACATGCCGCCCCTCGCGCGTGCCCGAGCACACCGCGTTCCACGCGCGATAGACCGCGCGCGACTCCTCGGCGGCCTCCATCTGCGCACGGCGCTCAGGGGTCGCAGCCGCCAGGATGCGCTGGCGCTCTGCGTTCAAAAAGCCACTGAAGGCGACCGTTTCGCTCTCGCGCTCGTAATTAGCACGTCTCACCCATGCTCACCACCTTGGCTCGATCAAGCAGGTCATCGGTAAAGTACCCCAGGTTGGTCGTGGTTATGACCGTCTGGATATCATCGCCGATCAGCCGCAGGAAAGCACCGCGGCGTTCGCCGTCGAGTTCGCTCATCACGTCGTCCAAAAGCAGCAGTGGGGCGGTGCCCAGGACATCGCGAGCCACGGCCACCTCCGCCACCTTCCAGGCCAGAACCAACGTTCGCTGCTGACCTTGGCTGGCAAATGAACGGGCGGAGCGACCCGCCACAGCAAACTCAATCTCGTCGCGATGCGGTCCCACCAACGTCACGCCGCGGCGAATTTCCTCGTCGGCGTGCTCATCAAGGGCAGCCAGCATGCGCTCGTACGCCCAGCCCTTCAGCTCTTCGCGATCATCGACCTGGGGCAAATCCCCCAGCGTGGACGCATAGGACACGTTGGCGGCTTCACCGGACGCCACTTGCCCGTAGGCAGTACGCACATGGCCCGCCAGCCGGTCGAGCAGGGCCAACCGGTGCACGAGCAGAGCCGCGCCCGCGCGGGCAATCGAATCGTTCCACGCGCCGAGCATCTCGCGGCAGCACCAGGCCTCCTTGAGCAAGGCGTTACGCTGGGTCACGCAGCGACCATAGGTGCTCGCAAGATCGGCATAGCGTGCGCTCAGTTGCATGCCAAAGTCGTCGAGGGCGGCGCGGCGCACACTGGCGCCTCGCTTAACCATGTCCAGATGGTCGGGGCAAAACAGCACGCTCGGCAGAACCCCGCGCACACCGGCGGCAGAGCATCTCTTGCCGTTGCGGCTAAACGAGCGTTTACCGTCCTCCGCGCTCAATCCCATATCAAGTACGCGGCCGTCGCCCTCGAGCCTCAGCTCGATCTTGCACGAGCCCACGCCATCATGGACGAGCTCGGCTGCGGTCGGATGCCTAAACGAGGCGCCGCTCGTCAGCAGCTGCAGCGCCTCTATGAGATTGGTCTTTCCCGCCGCGTTGGGTCCCGCAAGTATCGTCACGCCCTCGTCCAGGGCAAGACGATAGCTCTCGAAACTGCGGTAGTGCGCGACGGAAAGATCGCGGGCGAACATGGTCATGGCGCAGCGCTAGATGCGAACCGGCATGACCAGGTACAGGTAGTTGATCTTGTCGTAGGACTTGAAGATGCCAGCCTGCGAATAGCTCTTGAGCTCCAGCGTGATCTCCTTCTCCTTGGACAGGGCATTGAGGCAGCCGAAGATGTAGTGGTAGTTGAAGGCGATGGTACCCGACTCGCCCTCGGCCTCGACATCGATTGTCTCCTGCGCAAGGTCCTGGTCATTGGAAATGGAGGACAGGCCCATCTGCCCGTTCTCGACATCGATCTCGAACTTGACGGCGGGGTTGGCGCTCGCGATAACGGCCACGCGCTTGAGGGCGGCGTTAAAGGCGGCGACGTCGATCTTGACGCTCGTCACGCACGAATCGGGGATGAGCTGCTTGTAGTTGGGGTACACGCCCTCGATGCGGCGCGACACGTAGGTGGTGTTGCCGGCCTCGAAGACGACTTGGGTGTCGGTAGCCCCGATCATGATGGTCGCCTGGCTGTCCATGATGTTCAGTGCGTCGTTAAAGGCGTCAGCCGGAACGTTGAGCTCAAAGGAGCCTTCGAGGGTCGAGGTCTCGACCTGCGTATCGCACACGGCCAAACGGAAGGAATCGGTCGCCACCAGGCGCACGGTGTTGTTCTCGACCTTCATGTGCACGCCACCCAGGATGGGGCGGGCCTTGTCGGTCGAGGTGACGCGCCACACGCGGCCGACCATCTCGGACAAGATATCGGTCGGCAGTTCCACGGCACTCTCGATGGCATAGGCCGGAAACTCGGGGAAGTCATTAGCATCAAGCGTGTTCAGGCGGAAAGAGCTCTTCTCACAACCAATCAGCACCTGGCGCTCGGACAGCTCAAAGGTGACCGGGGCATCGGGGAGGGTCTTGGTGATATTGGAGAGCATCTTACAGGGGATAACCATCTCGCCCTCTTCTTCGACATGCGCCGCGATGCGATGACGGATCGAGATGGTGTAGTTAGAGGTCTGGAATTCCAAGATGCCGTCTTGCGCCTTGACGAGCACGCCCGACAGGATGGGAAGGGTGGATGCCGAAGCGACACCCTTCATAACGACGCCGATGGCTTGTGTAAGCGAGCTCTGGCTGACGGTGAACTTCATCTTTTAATACCTTTCTATAGATATAAATATCTTAATAATAGTAATAGCACTGACGAAACTGTTGATTACTCCCAAAGACGCAGGTCAGACCCAGAAAGAGAATCGACAGCAGCCTGTGTGCAACAGGGGTGGTTTTCCACGTTCAAAACCTGCGCAAAACTTTTCATCACCGCGGGTTGGGTTTTAGACACCTTATGCCCGTGGTTTCGACAAGTTTTCAACAGGTGTCTCTATTTCCCTACGAGCGCAGTGTAATTTTATCGCGCAGCGACTTGAGGTCTTCGGTGACGGTGCGGTCTTCCTGGATCATCTTCTGGACCTTTTTGTAGCTCGTGCTGACGGTCGAGTGGTTGCGGTTGCCAAATTCGGCGCCCACCGCCGTGGTCGTCATTTCGCACATCTCGATGGCCAGGTAGATAGCGATATGGCGTGCTTTGGCGATATTGGCGTTGCGACGCGGGCCGATGAGCTCCTCGTGCGTCACGCCGTACTGCTCTTCGATGACGGACTGAACCGTCTGGACGTTGATCTTTTTGGCCGATGTGTCGAAGTACTGGCTGGCGATGGCGTCGATATCGTCAAAGGTGAGCTCCCCGCCCTCGCGCTCACGGTCGCCCGCCTCGCCGGCGCAGCGCTCGCAAAAGCTCTCGAGTTCGCGGATGTTGGTGCCCGAGACCTCGGCCATGTGTTTAAAGTGCTCGTCGGTCAGGTGTCCGCCGTCGCCCCCATAGGCCGCCAGCAGTGAGTCGTCGCCCGCCTCGGGAGCGGCGACGATGGTGTTCTCGTAATAGCGCTGCAAGATCTTGTATTTCATCTCGTAGCTGGGCTCTGCGACCAGGCAGAGCATTCCGGCGTTGAAGCGGCTGGTCAGACGCTCGTCCATGCTCAGGTCCTTGGGGGCGCGGTCTGCCGCGATGACGACCTTCTTGTTGTTGCGGATGAACTCGTCCATGAGCTGGAAAAAGTAGTCCACACTCGCGCGCTTGCCGATGATGTTTTGGATGTCATCGATGATGAGCACGTCCACGCCGTGGTACGCCTGCATGATGGGGGCGTTGCTCTTCTTTTGACGGTCGAACTCGGTCATCAGGTCGTCCAGATATGCCTGGGAGTTGGCATACTTGACCTTGATCTCGGGCGACTTCTCGGCGAGCTCGTTTTTGATGGCGAGCAGCAGATGGGTCTTGCCCAGCCCCGATTTGCCATAGATGAACAGGGATGTGCATGTGCCGCGCTCGTCCGCGAGGGCGGCAAACTTGAGTGCCGAGCGATAGGCATGGCTGTTCTCGGGGCCGTAGACAAAGTTCTCAAAGGTAAATTTTGAGTTCGCAGCGAGCGGGGCTCCATCCGTATTCTGCTCGGCCGGCACGGTCGGTGCTGGCATGGGTGAAGCGGGGGCCGCAGCTTGCGTGGATTTAGTCGGCGCTCCGCCCTTCATCTGGTTCATCATGCGACGAAAATCGTCGGCCGAGAGCGTGTTCTTGATTGCAATGCCCGAATCCGCGCCCGCCGCTGCGTCGTGAGCGATGGGCATGTGCGTGACGGGTGCGTTCGTTGACGTCGCCGCCGCGCTCGTCAACGGTGCCATTGTTTCACGGGAAACATCGCTGTGCTGGTGCTCGATTGTCGGCACATCGCCTGCGGAGGCCGGCACCGCCGGGGAAGCAGCGGGAGCCGTGGCGGGCGCCGTGGCGGCAGCGGATTCCGTCGCGGCGCCTTGCGGTGCCACGATGTCGAGAGCAATCGGTGCAAAGGCGATTTCTTCCAGATAGGCCTCAATAGTCGGCTGATGCTTTTTGAGCTGCGCGATGGCAAAGCGCGAGGGGGCCTCGATCGTGAGCGTATCTTCGGTCAGGCTTATGGCGCGCGATTGCCCCAGCATGTTGATGAGGCGTGCATCTTGGCCGTCGCGCTGGCAAAAGGCGATGGCATCCCCCAGGATGATGCTTGCTTCCTCGTCCACTGTCTCTCCCGTTCTTTAGCTCTGAGCTCGCACGCGAGCGGCGCCGAGTTCGGTCAGATGGTATTTCTGGCCATGCTTGATGACCAAGCCGGCCTGCGCCAAGTCATTGAGCGTGCGTGACCAAGTGGGGGCCGAGTTTCCAAACGCCCTCGCAAGATCGGTTGCGCCGCACGCTTGATTTTGCGCCAGATAGCCCAGCGCGGCGTTGCCGCGATCGCTTACGAACACGTCCGGTTGTGGCTGTGCATACTGATTTACTGCATTAGGATACATCATTTGAGCTGCTGGTTGTTGAGAACTCTGCGTCGGCGGCATTTGCTGTTGAAAACTTTGAGGCCACTGTTGGTAAGGCTGCGGAGGCGTCTGCTGGGCCCAAGGGTTGTACTGCTGCTGCGGCATCTGCTGGTACGGCTGCTGATATCCCTGCTGGTACTGCTGCGGGAACTGCTGGCCATACCCCAGTGGCGGCATCTGCTGATATGGATATCCCTGTTGGTACGGCTGATAGCCCATTTGCTGGCCACCCGGCGCCCCCGTCGCCTGCTGCATTGCTGCTGCATCCTGATCAGCCAGCGGCATGGCCTCTGGCATGTTTAGCGGCATCGACATAGATGCCGCCTGGGGTTCTTGTGTGGGAAGCATTCCGGGCTGCTGCATCTGTCCCACGGGGGGCTGCATCTGCTGCGTTGCCACGGGCTGCTGCGCAAAAGCTCCCGGCAGGGGATATGTGGGCTGCTCCGTCTCGGGCCGCACGGCAGCGCCGCGTCCGCCGGCACGCTCGATTTCCTGCACGCGTTTAGGATTCAGGCTTACCGTAACCACGGTGCCGTTGCCCATGTTGTCCTCGATGGATACGGCACCGCCGGCGTTTTCCAAATACTCCTGCACCATGGGAAACCCTGCTCCGGTTCCACGGATATAGCGCTTCATCTTGCTGTTTGCGCTGGTAACGCCAAAGTCGAAAGCACGTTCCTTGTCGTCGATGCCGGGTCCTTGGTCAGCAAAGCGGATGGTGTCTCCGCCGTCCAGAATCGAGATGATGGGCTCGGCAAAGTGTGCGTGGATAAAGTTTTCGACAATCTCGCGGATGACCATGAGCGAGATATGGCCACCTTGTTCTTTCATGCACTGGTAGACGGTGTTGGTCGTCTCTTCCAAATACGTGCGGACATCTTGCGGATCAATGACGATCACCCGCGGTGTCGACAGCATGTCGTCATAGACGGCGATGCGCGCGGCGTACATGGCTTTTGGCGCCTGCGTGGTCGTCTGCTCGCCTTCCGCACGCTCTTCGCGCACGCCGGTGATGTGCTCGTTGTCGGGTGCCGGGTCTCCGGAATCGACCATGGTGTAAAAGTCGTCAGACATGCCGCTCGCAATCTTTCAAAAGGTTTCGAACAAATAGTAGCTCACCGTGCAACGTTTCTCATCTTTCGACAACTTTTCAAAACTTGTTGAAAACTTTGGAAAACGGGCGAAAAGTTCTCAACATTGCCAACATGACCTGTTGAAAACTCGATGAAATATCGTGAAAGGTTGCCATGAGGCGCAAATTTCGGTTGTGCTTATGGGGGAACCGTGTGAACTGCGCAACCTTTTACCTTTGATTTCTTGACATTTGAACATTGATTTCCCTACAATCTTCAAGCTCACGTGTCTATATCTGCGTCCGCGTTCCCGCGGACACTCGAAATGCAGCAGGAGGAACTTAAGATGAAGCGTACGTATCAGCCTAATAAGCGTAAGCGTGCCAAGACCCATGGCTTCCGTGCCCGTATGGCCACTAAGGGTGGTCGTGCCGTGCTCGCCCGTCGTCGCGCCAAGGGCCGCAAGCGTCTCACTGTCTAGCAGCGATACACACATCTCGCATGAAGACTATTAAGTCTCGGCAAGATTTCGAGCATGTGTTCAGTCAGGGGCGTCGTTTCAATCACCCTCTGATTCGAATGACCATATGTGAATCGGTTGGCGAAGGCGACTCCGGAAGGGTCGCCTTCGTTGGTGCTAAGCGACTCGGTTGTGCCGTCGTGCGCAACCGATCTAAGCGTGTGATGCGCGAGGCCGCCCGCAGCTGCGGATTTCCCGTTGCGGGTTATGACATCATCTTGTTCGCAACTCCCAAGACGAGGGTTTCCTCGCCGCAGGAGATGGACAAGGCGTTGCGTTCGCTTATGAAACGCGCCGGCGTTGCCGGGGAGGAGCGATGAGCAATCACGTTTTGCGACGTGTTGCCATCGCTCCTATTCGCATATATCAACAGGTTGTTTCGCCCTTATTACCTGACGCCTGCATTTATTACCCAACGTGCTCGCAATACGCCATCCAGGCGATTGAGAAGCACGGTGTTTTGAGAGGCTGCTGGCTTGCCGTGAGGCGCATCGCTCGCTGCAATCCCCTGCACGTCGGCGGTTATGACCCTGTGCCCTAGCGGGCACTCGCTATCGGAGGAAAACTTACATGTGGGATTGGATCGTTAACATCCTTTTCGAGCTGCTCAAGCTCATCCAGACCTTTGCGGTCGACTGGGGCCTGTCCATCATCATCCTGGTGGTCATCATCCGTCTGCTGCTGACGCCGCTCATGCTCAAGTCGACCAAGTCGACGGCTCGCATGCAGGTGCTGCAGCCCAAGATGCTCGAGATCCAGGAGCGCTATGCCGACGATCCCCAGCGTCAGGCCGAGGAGATGCAGAAGTTCTACAGCGAGAACAAGTTCAACCCCATGGCTGGCTGTCTGCCGCTGCTGATTCAGATGCCTATCCTGTTCGCCCTGTTTACATTGCTGCGCAACCTGCCGCAGTACTTTAACGACGGCACGTTCTCGTTCTTCAACATCCTGCCCGACCTGACCACCACGCCGAGCGCTTCCTTTGCCGATGGCTTTATGGTTGCACTGCCTGCGCTGGTTTGCCTGATCCTGTTCGCCGTCCTGACCCTGATTCCGCAGCTCTATATGTCGCGCAACCAGACCGGCCAGCAGGCTCAGAGCATGCGTATGATGGCCGTTGTCATGACGGTCATGATGCTTTGGATGGGCTGGAGCCTTCCCGTTGGTGTTCTGCTGTACTACGACGTCTCGTCTGCTTGGCAGGTTATCCAGCAGATTTTTGTGACGCAGAAGGTCATCGACAAGGCGAAGGCCGATGAGGAGGAGCGTCTTAAGAACGCTCCGCTGCAGGTTGAGGTCACTCGTCGAGAGAAGAAGCCGCGCCCGCACAAGAAGAAGTAACGGGATATCAATCTTATTTAGGTACCTAACTTTTGGAGTACGTTATGTCTGAAGAGATCATCGAGGATATGCTTGAGGAGGTTGCCCCGCAGGTCGCGGGCGATTATCCCGAGATTGCACAGCGCTACAAGGCTGGTGAAGAGCTGACCGATGAGGAGCTCGACACCATTGCCGATGTTGCGATTTCCATCCTGCGTTCCATCCTTTCGCACTTCGATGCCGCCAACTCTCCTATCGATGAGTATGAGGGCGACGAGGGTGAGCTGATTTTGGATGTAACGGCTCCCGACCTTGCTGTTCTCATTGGCCGTCATGGTCGCACCCTTGATGCCCTTCAGGTTATGTTCTCTTTGCTGGTGAGCCGCAAACTTGGCTTTAGGTATCCGGTTGTAGTGGACGTAGAGGGATACAAGAGTCGCCGTCAGGACAAGGTTGCTTCCATGGCTCAGTCTGCTGCCGAGCGTGCCATCCGCACTCATAAGAGTGTTTCGCTTCCGCCCATGAATGCCTACGAGCGTCGACTGGTTCACATTGCACTTCGTGGCAATGATGCCGTCGATACTCATTCTGAGGGTTCTGACCCTGATCGCCATGTGGTGATTGTTGCTCGATAATCTTCTCGAGCTTATGCTAAGGGGACGTGGTTTCCACGTCCCCTTTTTTTGTCAAAAGTTCTCGATACACTGATTTTTGTCAGAAAGGAGCTTTCGTTGTTAGTACTTACTGATCAGCAGGCTGACGAGATGTTGAGTCGTCTAACTTCCTATTGCAAAGAGTATTCCTTGAGCGTAACTGATGTTGAGCTGAGGAAATGTATTCAGCATTTGGATTTGGTTCTAGAAACAAATAAGACAACCAATCTCACCCGTATTCTTAACGTAGAAGATGCTGCAGTACTTCATATCCTCGACTCACTTGTTTTGCTCCCCTATATCAACAAGGCTCCTGAGGGAGCTTTGCTCGATATGGGAACAGGTGCGGGCTTCCCTGGTATTCCATTAACCATAACCACGCATCGTAAAGCTACTTATATTGACTCTGTTGGCAAGAAGGTTGATGCGGTTAATTTCTTTGTCAATGCTCTTGGATTGAAACATGCTCATGCGGTTCATGATCGTCTTGAAGAATATGCTCGAAGCCATAAGAAGCAGTTCTCTGTTGTAACCGCCCGCGCATTGGCCCCTCTACCGATTCTTGTTGAGTATGCGGCTCCGTATCTGAAGGATGGAGGGCTATTTGTTATAACCAAGGGCAATCCTTCGGATGAGGAGCTTGCTTCCGGCATGTCAGCAGCTAAGATTTGCGGCTTCACTTTGCTTCTGAATGACGCAATTGATTTGCCTGAAGGCTTGGGTCACAGGGAGTTCATTGTTCTTAAGAAGAGTCATCCAGCATCCGTCTCATTGCCTCGTGCAAATGGCGTGGCAAAGAAGAATCCGCTTGCCTAGATGTTTCACGTGAAACATAATGGATACTAACAACTTGCAGTGTTTCACGTGAAACATGGCGGTTGATATCGATTCGGAATGTTTCACGTGAAACATCCTCCGTTTGACAGCTTTAATACACACCAGGAGGGACCGTGGGATTTCGCGACGTTAAGCGTTCTAAGAACGCAAAAGACACGCGTATCATTGCAATCATCAATCAAAAAGGCGGCGTCGGTAAGTCAACGACGGCTGTAAACCTTGCAGCAGCACTGGGTGAGCAGGGTCGTAAGACACTGATTGTCGATTTTGATCCGCAGGGAAACAGCACCAGTGGATTCGGAATTGAAAAAGAAGACCTTAATCACTGCATCTATGATGCATTGTTGAATGATGTGCCGGCAGAATCGCTTGTTCTTGATACAAATTGTAAAAAAGTATTCGTTATTCCGGCTACAATTCAACTTGCAGGCGCGGAAATTGAGCTCGTAAGCGCAATTGCTCGTGAAACCCGCCTCAAAGATTTGCTTGAGCCGATTCAGGACGAGTTTGACTTTATTTTCATTGACTGTCCTCCTTCGCTCGGCCTGCTTACTATCAACGCTTTGACCGCAGCAGACAGCGTTTTGATTCCGATCCAGTGCGAATATTACGCACTCGAGGGCGTTACGAAGCTGCTTGAGTCAATGAAGATGGTCAAATCACGGCTGAACAAGGGCTTAGACACCTATGGTGTGCTTATGACCATGTATGATTCGCGTACTTCACTATCGAATCAGGTTGTTGAGGAGGTTCAATCGTACTTTGGTGATAAGGCGTTTAAGACACTAATCCCCCGTACGGTTAAAATCTCCGAAGCTCCGTCTTTTGGAGAACCGGTAATTACCTATGCACCTCAAAATAAGGGTGCAAAAGCATATATGAACCTTGCAAAAGAGGTGATCAAGCGTGCCTAGTGTAAAGAAACGTGGCGGATTGGGACGTGGACTCAATGCTTTGGTCTCAGAGGCCGAGTATGAGACCGGCGGTTCGGCTGCATCGGCTTCAAATGCCGCATCTGAAACAAAACTACCAATTGAGGATATCGTTCCCAACCCTAATCAGCCGCGAATTCACTTTAACGAAACTGAACTTCGCGAGTTGAGCGAGTCAATCCAAGAACATGGCGTTTTGCAGCCGCTTTTGGTTCGCAAGCATGGAAACGGCTATGAGATCATCGCTGGTGAGCGTCGTTACCAGGCGTCAAAGCTTGCTGGCCTTGAAGAATTGCCAGTCATCATTAAAGAGGTAAATGATGAAGAGATGCTGGCTCTTGCTCTTATCGAAAACCTTCAGCGTTCTGATCTGAATCCCGTCGAAGAGGCTAAGGGCTATCGCCAACTCATTGATGCCAGTGGGATGACCCAGGAGGCATTGTCGAAGGCAGTAAGCAAGTCACGCTCTGCAATTACAAACTCGCTGCGTCTTCTCGATCTTCCCGAAGTAGTTCAGCAGATGATTTTTGAGGGCAAACTTACTGCTGGTCATGCACGTGCGATTCTTGCAGTTCCCTATGAGGACGCGCGTATTCGACTTGCAGAGAAAGTTGTTACAGAGGGCCTTTCCGTAAGAGCGACAGAAAATCTTGCTCCGTTGTTTTCTGCCGGAGAGACACCTAAGACGCCAAGGCCTGCAACGCCTCAGTCCTTTAAAAAGGCTGCCCGTGTGCTTCGTCAGGTATTTAATACCAACGTGCGTGTGAAGAGCTCGCGTGGAAAGAATAAGATTGAGATTGAGTTTAAAGACGAGGAAGAGCTCTCTCGTATTCTTGGCGAAATGATTCAGTTTGATCAAGGAGGCCAAGATGAGAAATAAGATTTTAACAGCGATTGCATTGGTGACGACTGTCGCGGCTGGTGCCTTTGCTGGCTATAAGATTGCGACAGACGATGAACTTCGAGGTCGTTTGCTTCGTGGCGCGCAAGATATCGTCGATACTTCCAAAAAGAAAATGGATGTTATGACGGAAGATGTTGCCATGCGTACTGCTCAGGTAACGAAGAATCCCAAGATTAATCAAGGTTGGGTCAGCAACCAATGGGAAAATGTAGGCTATTAGGTACCTAACAATTACTCAGCATATTTTGAGGGGTCCTTGTCTGATTCATGAGACAAGGACCCCTTATTTTGGCCGTAAAAAATGGGACAGGTAGCAGCTGATTCAAAATTAAGGTCAATAAATGAAACGACCCCGGTTGCATATTCTGTAACCGGGGTCGTTCGATGTTTCACATGAAACGTTTTGGGATGCGACTCCCCTATGCGTTCTTCTGAACTTTGAAGCGCTGCTTCAGCTGTCCGCAAGCGGCGTCAATATCGTTACCACGGGAGTTACGAATCGTGGTCTCGATGCCACGGGACTCAAGACGACGCTGAAGATCCTCAACCTTATGAATCGGCGACGGCTTGAGCGGGCTACCCACGATGTCGTTAAGCTGAATGAGGTTAACGTGGCACAGCGTTCCCTCGCAGAAGTCGCAGAGCGCCTGCATTTCGGGATTCGTATCGTTGACGCCTTCGATCATGGCATACTCATAGGTCGGGCGGCGGCCAGTCTTCTCGGTGTAGAGCTGAAGCGCCTCGTGAAGGCGAAGCAACGTGTACTTCTTAACACCGGGCATGAGCTTATTGCGCGTCGACTGGATGGCGGAATGCAGTGAAACAGCAAGCGTGAACTGCTCGGGGATGTCGGCAAATTTGCGAATACCGGGAATAACGCCACTGGTAGAGACGGTGAGGTGACGAGCACCGATACCAATGCCATCGGGGTCGTTGAGGATTCGCAGCGCCTTGAGAACCTCGTCGTAGTTGGCAAATGGTTCGCCCTGGCCCATGAAGACGACGCTCGTGGCGCGCTCGCCAAAGTCGTTGGATACATGAAGTACCTGGTCGACGATCTCTTGAGCGGTCAGAGAGCGCTTGAGGCCGTTGAGACCGGTAGCGCAAAAGGCGCAGCCCATGCCACAGCCAGCTTGGGTGGAAACGCAGACGGAAAGCTTGTTACGACGGGGCATGCCGACAGTCTCGACGGAAACGCCGTCGTGGTACTCGAGCAGATACTTGCGCGAGCCATCTTTGGAAACCTGCTTGGTTAGTTCAGTCGGCGTGTCAAAGGCAAAAGCCTCTTTAAGCTGCTCGCGGAAAGCCTTAGGAAGGTTTGTCATATCGTCAAACGAACAAACGTTCTTCTCGAAGACCCATTCGATGAGCTGCTTCGCGCGGAAGGCGGGCTGGCCAAGCTCGGCCACGAGCTCGCGAATATCGTTTTGGCTCAAGTCGCGAATGTCCTGAGATTTAGTCCTGGGATTCATGGAAGCCTTTCGATTTTGGGGAAACGTAGAGGGTATCGCTACAATATG
>CABURR010000008.1 GCA_902493985.1 uncultured Collinsella sp.
AGCACTGCCACACCGCGCTGGCCGAGGCCGAGATCGAGTACTCCGACGAGACGAGCCCGTCCATTTTCGTGCGCTTCGAGATGACTTCCAAGCCCGCCGGCCTCGAGAACTTCGACGGCTCGGTTGACTTTATCATCTGGACGACCACGCCGTGGACCATCCCCTCCGACCAGGCCGTTTCCCTCAAGCCCGGCGCCGCCTACGTTGCCGTTGAGCACGATGGTCGTGCCGAGGTCATGCTCGAGGACCTGGCTCCCAAGTGCTGCGAGGAGTTTGGCTGGGAGTACACCCCGGTTATGGTCGACGGCAAGCCCTATGTGGTTCCCGCCGAGACCTTCCACCACATCCACTACAAGCAGGCAATCTTTGACGGTGTTGAGGGCGTGGCGCTGCTGGCCGATTACGTTGGTGTCGATGACGGTACCGGTATCGTCCACAACTCGCCCGGCCACGGCGTCGACGACTACTTTGCCTGCCTCAAGGAGGGCATCACCGACATCTGCATGCCGGTCGATGACGACGGCAAGTTCTACACCGGCGAGGAGTTTGGCACCGGTGGCCCCTTCAGCGGTATGGATACCGATGAGGCCAACCCGCACATCATCGAGTTCCTGCGCGAGCGCGGCACCCTGGTCCTCGAGAAGAAGATCACGCACAGCTATCCGCACTGCTGGCGCTGCAAGCACCCGGTGCTCTTCCGTGCTACTGACCAGTGGTTTGTCTCTATGGACAAGACCGGTTTGCGTGAGCAGGCTGGCAAGGAGGTTCGCGAGAACGTCAAGTGGTATCCGGCTCACGCCGCCAACCGCATCGGCGCCATGGTCGAGCAGCGTCCCGACTGGTGCATCAGCCGTCAGCGCAACTGGGGCGTGCCTATCCCCAGCTACACCTGTGCCGACTGCGGCGAGAAGGTCATGAACGACGCCACGCTCGACGCCGTCATCAAGCTCTTCCACGAGAAGGGCTCCGACGCCTGGTTCACCGACGCTCCCGAGAGCTACCTGGGCGAGGCCTGCGTCTGCCCCAAGTGCGGCGGCCATCACCTCAAGGCCGATAAGGACATCCTCGACGTGTGGTGGGATTCCGGCGTCTCCTGGAAGGCCGTCTGCGAGTACCGTCCCGAGCTGGAGTATCCGGCGGATGTGTACCTCGAGGGCTCCGACCAGCACCGCGGTTGGTTCCAGAGCTCGCTGCTCACCTCGGTGGGTGCCAACGGCCATGCTCCGTACAAGGCGGTCGTCTCTCAGGGCTTCACGCTCGATGGCCAGGGCCGCAAGATGTCCAAGTCGCTCGGCAACGTCATCGACCCCAACAAGGTCTGCGACGAGATGGGCGCCGACATCATCCGCCTGTGGGTTGCCTCCGTCGATACCAGCTCCGACGTGTCCATCGACCACGAGATTCTCGCTCGTACGTCCGATGCCTACCGTCGTTTCCGCAACACGCTGCGCTTCCTGCTCTCCGAGCTCGAGGGTCAGTTTGAGCCCGAGACCGACGGCGTCGCCTTTGCCGACTTGCTGCCGCTCGACAAGCTTATGGTTTCCCGTCTGACCCAGGTCCAGGCCGAGGTCGACGACGCCTACGCCAGCTATGAGTTCCCGCGCGCCTACCGTGCGCTCTACGACTTTGTGGTTACCGAGCTTTCCAACGTGTATCTCGACGCCCTGAAGGACCGTCTGTACTGCGACAAGCCCGGCTCGCTCGAGCGCCGCAGCGCCCAGACCGTGCTGGCCGAGCTCTTCTCGATGCTCATGCGCGACCTGCAGCCGATCCTGTCCTACACGGTTGACGAGGCCATGGCATATGCGCCCGCCGGCTGCGTCGATCACCAGAAGTACGCCGCGCTGCTCGATTGGTACAAGTCGCCCATCACGGTCGACGAGGCCAATGAGTTTGAGGGCGTGCTCGAAGCTTCGCTCGAGCTCCGTAGCGCCGTGACCAAGGCCCTTGAGGATGCCCGTTCTGCCGGCACCTTCACCAAGAGCCAGCAGGTCCGCGTCAAGGCGGTCGTTCCCGCCGAGATGTATGCGCTGCTGACCGGCGACAAGGCCGTCGACCTGGCCGAGTTCTACATCGTCTCCGATGTTGAGCTGACCCAGGGCGAGGAGCTCTCCGTTGCTATCGAGGCTGCCGAGGGCGAGTGCTGCGACCGTTGTTGGAACTACCGCACCACCGTCGGCGAGTACAACGGCCACGCGCATATTTGCAAGCGCTGCGCCGACGCTTTGTAGGTTACGGCGTTCCTAGAACGCCGTAACCTACCGACGCTGCAAACGCCCCTAAGCGGCAATCTGACGTTCAATCGTCGGTCGCGTACCAAAGTACGCTTCCCTCCTCTTTCACGTCACTTTGCTCGCTTAGGGACGTTTTCGCTGTTGGTGACGAAAACGCGGCGTTTCCATTGCTGGAGCTAAAGGCTTTCTTTCGACTTGCGTTCTTAGTCGAAAGCTATTAAGCGACATTCCGTTATTCGGGATGTCGCTTTTGTTTTGTGCTGGTTATTTCGCTAGCGTTGGAGAATATGCTGCGCGTTTGGCGTTTGTCACTATAAGATGATTAATTGCGTTAAATGTAATTTGATTATCTGAGGGTAGGGGATTTCTTTGGGTCGTTCTGCGGATATGACGCCGCCTTTGCGTTGGCGGTTGGGTGTTGCTGGTGGGGTAGCGCTCGTTGTGCTGCTTGTTGACCAGCTGACCAAGCTTGAGGTTCGTGCCGTGGGCGAAGCTTTGCATGTGACTGTCATCCCCGGTGTCATCGACTTTATGTTTGTCCGCAATATCGGTGCTGCCTTTAGTATGGGCGAGGGGCATGGCATCGCGTTTGCCGTGCTGGCGTTGGCGGTCATTATCGCTATTGCCGTGTACCTCGTTCGTGCACCCCAGCTCGCCCATCTTGAGGTTGTGGGCATGGCGATGGTTGCGGGCGGTGCTATCGGCAACGCTATCGATCGTTTGGCCTTTGGCTTCGTGACCGATTTTATTGCCACCACCTTCGTCGACTTCCCCGTCTTTAATGTGGCCGATATCGGCATTACCTTGGGCGTCGTGCTTGCCCTCTTCGGTTACATGTTCTTGAGCCCCGCTGCCCGTGAGGTCGATGCGACCGCCGAGCTTAACGCCCGTGACGAGGCCCGCGCTAAGCGCAAGGCCCAGCAGCGTGGGGAGCGTGCCCGCAAGATTCGCGAAAGGAATGAGCGCTAATGGCCGACATCCATATCCTTGTTGCCGACGATGCCGCTGGTCAGCGTCTTGACGCCTATCTGGGCTCCAATGACGGCTGCCCTACGCGCTCTTCCTGCGCGCATCTGATTGAGGGCGGTGCCGTATGTGTCAATGGCGAGACCTGTCTGTCTAAAAAGTACGCCGTGCGAGCCGGCGACCGTATTTCGGTCGATTTGCCCGAGCCGCACGATCCCACCGATGTGATTCCCGAGGCCATCCCGCTCGACATTCGCTATGAGGACGACTATCTCATTGTGCTCTCCAAGCAGCGTGGCCTGGTGTGCCATCCTGCGCATGGTCATGAGAGCGGCACGCTCGCGAATGCCCTGGTCTATCATTGCGGTATCGACCATCTGGGTACCGTGCAGGGCGATGGTCGCCCCGGTATCGTGCATCGTTTAGATCGCGATACCTCGGGTCTCATGCTTGCGGCAAAGGACGACGACACGCAGCGCGCGCTTCAAAATCTCATTCGCACGCGCACGCTCGATCGTCGCTATATCACGCTCGTTCACGGTCACATCGCCATGGACGAGGGCACCATTAACACCGGCATTGCCCGCTCTACGCGTGACCGTGTCAAGATGGCGGTTTCGGACGATCCTTTCGCGCGTCAGGCCATTACGACCTTTAAGGTCCTTGAGCGCTTTGATTCCACGCGTTTTGATGACGGCTATACGCTCGTCGAGTGCCACCTGTTTACGGGCCGCACACATCAGATTCGCGTGCATATGCGCCATATCAACCATGCCTGCGTGGGCGATCCGCTCTACGGCAAGTGCGATGCACGCGCCGATCAGGGTCTGACCAGGCAATTCCTTCATTCCTGGCGCGTCGCATTCGACCATCCCGTGACGGGGGAGCGTATTGAGTGCCGCGATGAGCTGCCGTGGGATCTTGCCGCGGTTCTCGACGACTTGGCTCCTCGCTCACTCGGTCGTACTGCCGCTGGCGACGAAATCGTTCCGCAGCTCGGTCTTCTCGAAGTCTAGCCAGTATTAGGTGGTTTCTTGAACTCGATTAGCCTGCGGTAAGATATACGGTTGTTTACGTAACGCGTTCTCGGGAGCCTGCATGCTCGCCTTTTTACAAACCAACACACCCATCGTGATCTTCAACCAGATTGTCGTCACGCTGCTCACGGTCTGCTTTCTGTACCAGGTGGTCTTCTTTGTCATTGGCGCTCTTCGTGGCGAGGTCGCGCCTCCCAAGGCCAAAAAACTCCATCGCTATGCCTTTTTTATCGCGGCGCATAATGAGGAGGCCGTGATCGCCAACCTCGTTCGCTCCATCAAGGACCAGGATTATCCGTCCGAGCTCATCGAGGTCTTCGTGGTCGCCGATGCCTGCACCGACAACACGGCGCAGCTCGCGCGCGAGGCCGGTGCCATTGTTTACGAGCGCAATGACCTGGCCCGCAAGGGCAAGAGCTGGGTCATGGACTTTGGCTTCGACCGCATTCTCAACGAGTATCCCGACACGTTTGAGGGCTACTTTATCTTCGATGCCGATAACGTTATCTCCCGCGATTACGTTTCCAAGATGAATGATGCCTTTGACCAGGGCTTCCATGTGGTCACGAGCTATCGCAATTCCAAGAACTTCGGCAGCTCGTGGATCTCGGCTGCTAATGCCACGTGGTATCTACGCGAGGCGCGCTTCCTCAACAACGCGCGTAATATCTGCAAGACGTCCTGCGCTGTTTCGGGTTCGGGTTACCTTATCTCGTCAAGCGTTATCGAGGGCATGCACGGTTGGCAGTTCCACACGCTGACCGAGGACATTCAGTTCACTACGTTCTGCGCTATTCACGGTATTCGCATTGGCTATGCGCCGGCGGAGTTCTTTGACGAGCAACCCGTGACGTTCAAGGCATCCTGGAAGCAGCGTATGCGCTGGACCAAGGGCTTTTACCAGGTGTTCTTTACCTACGGTAAGCATCTGGTCAAGTCGACGTTCCGCTATCATCGCTTTGCCGCCTACGACATGTTCATGACGATCGCCCCGGGTATGCTGCTATCGCTGATCTCGATGCTCGCTAATGCGACGTTCTTGATTGTGGGTGGCCTTTCGCATGGTTTCTTGGCTACCGAAGTTGAGATGCAGGCGTGCGCCGCTTCGCTCATTATGACCTTCGCCATGATGTATCAGACCTTCTTTATCCTGGCGCTGCTCACGACTATCTTTGAGTACAAGCACATTCACTGCGCGCAAAAGTGGCGTCTGGTGACTAACCTGTTTACCTTCCCGATCTTTATGTTCAGCTATATCCCTATCACGGTGGCCGCGCTGTTCCTGAAGGTCGACTGGGTGCCGACGCAGCACGCCGTCAACGTTACCCTTGACGAGGTCATGCAAGGCGCCAAATAACCACCACCAAAACCACCGCAAAGGGGACAGGCACCTTTGTGGTGGTTTTTGCTTTTGCGATGCAGCTCGAGGAGGTACTCGATGTTTTATATCCCGTTTTGGATTTGCATCTTTGCCGGCGCGGCGATTGATGCCCGTCAGCGACGTTTTCCCAATGAGCTTGCCGGTGCGTGTGCGGTGACGGCGTTAGTGGGCGTTTGGCTCGACAAAGGCGTTAACACGGCGCTTGACCATGCCGGTCTTGCGGTCATCGTCTACCTTGCCCTTGTTCTGACTGAGTCCCTCTGGCGTCGTTTTCGCCAAACCTCGGGCATTGGCATGGGGGACGCCAAAGCACTCTTCGCGCTTTGCACGCTCGACCCTATGGGTGGCATCGTGGCATTTGCCGTCGCGCTCCTGGTCCTTGCCCTCTCCTGCGTCATCACAAAATCGCGCTCCCTGCCATTGCTCCCGTTTTTGGTGCCGATTTTTGCCATAATCGAGGTTGTGGGCTGCACTTTGTAACCGATTGCGCATCCTTCTTAAGGAGCATGCCATGGCAACTAATCAAGAAACGGCCGTCATTAAGGCGCGCATGGACCGTATTCCCTCGGCGTTGTCGCCCGAACTTGTCGAGCGCATTGCCGCCGATCGCGCTTCGGGCTATGTCAACCCGTATCGTTGTAACGGCTACCAGGTCATTCGTCGTATTGATCGCGCCGCCGACAAAGGCACGCTTATGCGTCCGGCGTTTATGCGCGACACCGAAAAGATTCTTCATCTTCCGGCGTACACGCGTTATGCAGGCAAAACGCAGGTCTTTAGCTTTCGCAGTAACGATGACCTGTCGCGCCGCGGTCTGCATGTGCAGCTTGTCTCGCGCATTGCACGCGATATCGGTCGCGCCCTGGGGCTCAACTGCGATTTGATCGAGGCGATTGGCCTGGGCCACGACTTGGGACACACGCCTTTTGGCCATGCGGGCGAGCGCTTCCTCAACGATATCTATCATGAGCGTACGGGGCGTTATTTTTTCCATAACGTGCAGTCGGTCCGCGTGCTCGACGCATTGTACGGCCGCAACGTGTCGCTCCAGACGCTCGACGGCGTGCTATGCCATAACGGCGAGTACGAGCAGCGTGTGTTTGAGCTCTCGGACATGGGCTCCTTTGACCAGTTCGATCAGACGGTTGAGGACTGTATCGCCACGGGCTATGGCGCTATTGAGCACCTGCGTCCCATGACGCTCGAAGGCTGTGTGGTCCGCATCTCGGATATCCTTGCCTACGTCGGTCGTGACCGTCAGGATGCGATCGCGGCGGGCCTGCTTTCGCCCGACGCTTTTGATGATGGCCGGGGCGGTGCCTACAATAGTTGGATCCTCACGCATGCCTCCATCGATATCGTTGAGCATAGCTATGGTAAGCCGCGCATCGAGATGAGCGAGGACCTGTTTGAGGAGATCCGCCGTGCCAAGCGCGAGAACTACGAGAAGATCTATAGCAAGGGCGGTATCGAAGGCGACTCCGAGGCGGAGCTGCGCGAAGCCTTCGAAAAGCTTTACGACCGTTGCCTGCAGGATATAAACGAAGGTGACGAGTCCTCGTATATCTTTAAACACCACATTTCTCGCATCGAGCAGCAGCTTTCCTACTACGATCGCGCCTATGCCTGGCAGAACGATAAGGACCAGGCGGTCGTGGATTACATTGCGAGCATGACGGACGGTTATTTCTGCGAACTGACGAGCAAGCTGTTCCCGGGTCTAAAGTTTCCGCATCGTACCTATATTAACGAACGGTAGTTCGTATCCTTTCGGTATACTGGTTAGTTGAAAACGTTTTTGATTGATGCACGGGATGGCTATGGACGACCTTTTTTCTGCCTCGACGCGCGAGCGTTCCTTTAAAAATGCGCCGCTCGCGGTGCGCATGCGACCCAATTCGCTCGACGAGTACGTGGGCCAGCAAAAGGCCGTCGGTAAGGGTTCATGGCTGCGTGCCGCGATCGAGCACGACGTGCTTTCGAGCGTGATTCTGTACGGGCCAGCCGGTACGGGTAAGACGACGCTGGCCCACATTATCGCCAACCATACAAAGAGCGAGTTTGTCGAGGTCAGCGCCGTGACGGGCACCGTAAAGGACTTGCGTCGCGTGATTGACGAGGCCAAGACGCGCCTGAATACGTACGACCGCCGTACCATTCTATTCATCGATGAGATTCACCGCTTTTCTAAGTCGCAGCAGGATGCCCTGCTACATGCAGTTGAGAACCGTACCGTCATTATGATTGGCGCTACGACGGAGAATCCGTACTTCGAGGTCAACTCGGCGCTGCTCTCACGTGGTCGAGTCGTGGAGCTTGAGCATTTAAAGGACGAGGATATCGCCATGCTTATCGAGCGTGCGCTCGAGGCACCTCAGGGCCTGAACGGCAAATTCTCGGCCGATGATGATACGGTCAAGACCATTTGCTCGCTGGCAGCGGGTGATGCACGCTCGGCCCTGACGACACTTGAGCTGGCGAGCGAGATTGCCGTCACGCGTCCCGATACCGAAGGGACGCCAGCGCCGGCGGCGGGGGAGCGTTATCCCATCACCGTGGATGACGTAAAGATTGCCAACCCGCGTCGCGGTTTTACGTATGACAAAAACGGCGACATGCACTACGACATCATCAGTGCGTTCATTAAGTCCATGCGCGGTAGCGACCCCGATGCCACGGTCTACTGGCTTGCGCGCATGATCGATGCAGGGGAGGATCCTAAGTTTATCGCCCGTCGCATTATGATTCATGCTTCTGAGGACGTCGGCAACGCCGACCCGCAGGCGCTTTTGGTGGCACATGCCGCGTTTAAGTCTGCCGAGGTCATTGGCTATCCCGAGTGCCGCATTAACCTGGCTCAGGCTGCACTCTATGTGTGCTTGGCGCCTAAATCCAACGCGTGTGAGGCTTCGATCGATGCGGCGCTGGCCGATATCCACTCTAGTGGGCTTCGCGAGGTGCCGAGTTATCTGCGCGATCGCCATCGCCCGGGCAGCGATGAATACGGTGTGTATAAGTATCCGCACGATTATCCCGAAGGCTGGGTCGACCAGCGCTATTTACCCGAAGGCTTAGAACGCGGTGCATTTTGGCAGCCTGCCGGCCGTGGTTGGGAAGAATGGCGCGTAGAGCAAAGCGAACGCGACCGCAGCGGGAATGCACCGAAGTAGCTGCTGATAATTTTGTCCCACGTTGCTGCTCTTAGCATGTTCGGTCCCCTTTGGGGTACCATGGAAAACGTCTGTATTTCGATTCTTCCGGGAGGCTTGTATGAGTCCCATTCAAATCGCCCTGCTGCTACTCGCCGTTGCCGGCGTGTGGGCCATCGTTGAGCTCGCGCTCACCCTGCGCAAAACCCGCACCGTTGTCGATTCGCTCGACAAGACGGTGACCGACCTCAACAATACGATTGCTGAGGCACAGCCCGTGGTGGCAAAGCTCGATGGTGCTGTTGACGAACTCACGCCGGCACTTGCCCAGGTGGAGCCGCTGCTCAAGTCGAGCAAGACCGCCGTTGACGCTCTGACGTCCAACCTCGTTGAGGTTGAGGCCGTCGTTCGCGACATCTCCGAGGTTACGGGCAGTATGGCCGAGGCCAGCAATGCTGTGTCGAGCGTGACTGATTCTGCGGCAGGTGCCGTGCAGAAACTCTTTAACAAGGTGAAGGCTCCTGCAGCTGACACCGAGCGCAAGCTCGCCGCTGCTGCTGCGGAGGCAGAGCGGCCTACCGAGCGCGTCCTAATTGACGAGGACGATGACGCTGCTGGTGACGATGATGGCCAGAATCCAGCTGTTAAAGCGGCCCAGTATTACACCTACATGCCCTCCGAGACCTCTGAGGAGTCCTGCGATGAGTAGCGAAGCAACCTGCCCCATCACGCTGACCGTTGCCGGCGACCCGCGTCTCGCTCGCCTTGTGCGCATGACGGCAGCCAACGTTGGTGCCCTGTGTTCCATGTCTGTCGATCGCATCGAGGACATCCGCATGGCTGCCGAGGAAGCCTTTATCTTTGGCTGCACGGCTGTTGATTCCGACGACATCTCAATCAAATTCGATGTCGATGAATCTCACGTTGGCATGACCTTTACCTTTGGCGATCAGGCCACCGTCGACGAGGATGACCAGGCTACTGTTTATGCCGAGCTTATTTTGGCGAGCGTGTGCGACTCCTACGAAAAGACTGCGGCGCCCCTGACGCTTTCCCTCGACCTCAAGGCGGATATCTAATATGACCGAACGTTCCCGGAGCGGCAAGACCGCTTGGGACAAGGAGAAAACCCGCGAGCTGTTTCGTCGCTACAAGGAGACTGGTGATCCGGACGCCCGCGAGCAGCTCGTCATGTCCCATATGAACCTGGTAAGGTTTCTTGCCAATAAATTTAAGAATCGCGGCGAGCCGCTCGACGACCTGATGCAGGTTGGCTATCTGGGTCTGCTCAAGGCTATCGACCGTTTTGACCCCGAGCGCGGACTCGAGTTCACGACGTTTGCGACACCCACTATCCTGGGCGAGATCAAACGCCATTTCCGCGATAAGGGCTGGAGTGTGCGCGTACCGCGTCGTCTGCAGGAGCTCTCGGCCAAGGTCAACCAGGCTACTGACAAACTTACCAACGAGCTACAGCGTTCGCCCAAGGTTGAGGAGATCGCTGAGTATCTAGATGTGACTGTCGATGAGGTCCTCGAGGCTATGGAATCGTCTTCGGCCTATACCTCGGTGCCCATCGAGGCTCCTGGTGCGTCCGATTCCGACGATGCGCCCTCGATTCTCGACCGTTACGCCGACGATGACAACGAGCTCGACTTTACCGATGACCGCCTGGTGATCGAGGAAGCCATCCGCGATTTTTCGCCGCGCGAGCGCGAGGTTATCGAGCTGCGCTTCGTGAAGGGCATGACCCAGATCGAGATCGCCAAGAAGCTGGGTATTTCTCAGGTGCAGGTTTCGCGTCTGCTGCGCCGCACGCTTAAGAAGATTCAGGACAAGATCGACCCCGACGGAGTGATGGTTCGTTCATGAGTGAGCACCCTCAACAAACCGATCGCGTGCTGCGCGACACCCGCATTCTGACGCTGCGCATTTGGGCTGTTGTCGGCTGCATTGTTATTGCTGCTGTCATCTTTAACCTTATGGGCATCCTGGCACCGGTTATTGAGTTTCTTGCCGTCGGCTCCATCATTGCTTTTGTGATGTCCCCGATCACCAACTGGCTCGAGCACCATGGCGTGAATCGCGGCATCGGTTCGCTTATCGCGCTTATTGTTGTTGTTGCCGTGCTCGTCGGTGTCGTTTGCATCTTGTCGCCGATTCTCTTTGGTCAGATCATGGAAGTCCTGAGCCGCCTGCCCGAGCAGCTTCGTGTTGCGGGTGGCGATCTCAATGAGATGATCTCGCATGCCAAGACGCTCAACAACACGCCGCTCAAGGAGTATTTGGACGATAATCTTTCGTCGCTGGTTGCCGTGGCATCGAAGTACGTGTCTCAGATCGCTGCCGAGCTTGGCCGCGGTGTGTTCCCGCTCATCACCAATACGGCCTCGCAGTTGTTCGTGATCTTCCTTGGTCTGGTGCTTGCGTACTGGATGGCCTGCGACTACCCTCGCATGCACCACGAGATTTGCACCATCATCGGTCAGGAGAAGGAGACCTCGTACCGCTTTATGGTCGCCATCCTTTCTCGCTCTGTCGGCGGCTACATGCGCGGTATGGTCGTGACGTCCATCTGCGGTGGTTTCCTCGCCTTTATCGGTTTTATGATCATCGGCCATCCGTATGCGGCGCTCATGGCTATCTTTACCGGCATCATGCATTTGGTTCCGGTCGTCGGTCCTTGGGTGAGCGCAGCAATCGCCACGGTGCTCGGTTTCATGTTCAGCCCCATGTTGGCGTTGTGGACGCTCATCGTGACGATGGTCGCGCAAAACGTCACCGATAACGTGATTTCGCCCAAGGTTATGCAGAGCTCGGTGCAGGTGCATCCCATTATGAGCCTCACGGCGCTCGTTATTGGCTCAGCACTCATGGGCCCCATCGGTATGATTATTGCCATCCCGCTGTGCGCGGCCCTCAAGGGTATCTTCGTGTACTACTTCGAGAATGAGACCGGCCGCCAGCTTGTGGCCTATGACGGTGCCGTGTTTAAGGGCACGCCGTACCGCGATGCCGATGGCAACCCGGTCGCCGCCTACGACGCGCTCGGCGACGACACCTTCATCTACGAGTCCGAGCTCATCGGCAACGAGACTGCGCCCGAGGCCAAGGCCATGCCCAAGCCCGAGCTCGATAATCCCTGGATCAAGCTCTCGGGCCTGCAGCCCGATGCGACGGGCTTCTTCAAGAACCCCTTCGCTAAGGATGACGATTCCAACACGGATGACGACACCAAAACCGGCATCGACGGCTCCATGGACGATGATGACAACTAGCGGGGTAATTCGGATTAATATTCATACGCGCTAACATGCAATTTCGCTGAAGGGCCGGCATTGTGCCGGCCCTCTTTTTTGCATGGGCGCGGCGGGATGGTAATATCGTTACGTTTGAACTGTTTCGATGTGAAACCGAGGAGATTCCCTCTATGAGTGCTGACTACCCGTCAATGACTACGGCCGAGATTCGCTCCAAGTTCCTCAACTTCTTTGAGGAGCGCGGTCTTAAGCTCTATCCTTCTTCGTCCCTCGTCCCCGACGATCCTTCGCTGCTGCTTGCCAATGCCGGCATGAACCAGTTTAAGGAGTACTACCAGGGCAAGAAGACCATGAAGGAGATCGGCGCGATCTCCTGCCAGAAGTGCGTCCGCACCAACGACATCGACTGCATCGGCGAGGACGGCCGTCACCTGTCCTTCTTCGAGATGCTCGGCGACTTCTCCTTTGGCGGCGTCTCCAAGCAGCAGGCCTGCGCTTGGGCCTTTGAGCTCATCACCAAGGAGTTCAAGCTGCCGCTCGACCGCCTGTACTTCACCGTCTTTACCGAGGACGACGAGACCCACGACGTGTGGCGTTCTCTGGGCGTTGCCGAGGACCACATCTCCCGCTTGGGCGAGGACGACAACTTCTGGGCCGCTGGCCCCACCGGCCCCTGCGGTCCGTGCTCCGAGATCTACTTTGACATGGGCGAGGAGGTCGGCTGCGGCAGCCCCGACTGCAAGCCTGGCTGCGACTGCGACCGCTTCCTTGAGTTCTGGAACCTCGTGTTTACCCAGTACGACCGTCAGGAGGACGGCTCCATGCCGGAGCTGCCGCACCGCAACCTCGATACGGGCATGGGCCTGGAGCGCATGGCCGCCATCATGCAGCACAAGACCGCCAATTACGACGGCGATTTGATGCAGCATCTCATCAAGCTGGGCGAGGAGATCAGCGGCAAGACCTATGACGCCGACGATTACTCCGGTGCCAGCCGCTCCCTGCGCATCATCGCCGACCACTCCCGTGCTGTCGACTTTATGATCTCGGACGGCATCCTTCCCGGTAACGAGGGTCGTGAGTACGTCCTTCGCCGCCTGCTCCGCCGCGCCGTGTTCCACGGTCGCCTGTTGGGCATCGAGGGTGCCTTCCTGACCAAGTTTATCGACGAGGTCAACGCTCAGATGGGCGAGGCCTATCCCGAATTGCTCAAGAACGTCGCGCTCGTCAAGGGTATCGTTGCCTCCGAGGAGGAGCGCTTCTCCACGACGCTCGACAACGGCCGCGTTTACCTGGACGAGGCTCTGGCAGCGCTTGCCGAGGGCGCTGTGCTTCCGGGCGATGTCGCCTTTAAGCTGCACGATACCTTTGGTTTCCCCATCGACCTGACCGTCGAGATCGCCGGCACCGCCGGTCACGACGTCGACATGGACGGCTTTACTGCCTGCATGGAGGACCAGAAGGCCCGCGCCCGCGCTAACGCCAAGGGCGATGCCTGGGGCAGCTTCAACGATGTGTGGGTCGAGCTTTCCGACAAGGTCGCTGCGACCGAGTTCGACGGCTATGACAACGATGTGATCGAGGGCGCCAAGGTTGTCGCCATCGTGCGCAACGGCGAGTCCGTCGATTCCGCTGCCGCCGGCGAGGACGTCGAGGTCGTGCTCGACCGCACCCCGTTCTATGCCGAGATGGGCGGCCAGCAGGGCGACGCCGGCAAGCTTTCCGCTGAGGGCGTTGTTCTGACCGTTGCCGACACCAAGAACCACAACGGCCTGTATGCCCACGTCGCGCACGTTGCCGATGGCACGCTGACTGTCGGTGCCGCTGTTACCGCCGCGCTCGACGCCGAGCGCCGTGGCTTCCTGCGCCGCAACCACACCGCCACGCACCTGCTCGACGCTGCCCTTAAGCAGGTCCTGGGCGAGCACGTCTCCCAGGCCGGCTCGCTGGTGACGCCCGAGCACCTTCGCTTTGACTTCACGCACTTCGAGGCCCTTTCCTCCGAGCAGCTCAAGGCTGTAGAGGACCTGGTCAACCAGCAGATCTTCGCCTCCAAGCCGGTTGTGACCCGTGTTATGGGCATCGACGAGGCTAAGGCTGCCGGCGCTGTCGCTCTGTTTGGAGAGAAGTACGGCGATGTCGTCCGCGTCGTCTCCGTGGGCGCCGAGGACCAGCCGTTCTCCCGCGAGCTCTGTGGTGGCACCCATGCCGCCAATACCGCCGAGATTGGCCTGTTCAAGATCATTTCCGAGTCCTCCACGGGCTCCAATGTCCGCCGTATCGAAGCCGTGACCTCCAAGGGTGCTCTCGACTATATGGCCGACCGCCTGGCACTCGTTGACGCCGCCGCCGCTGCGCTCAAGTGCCGCGTCGACGAGGTTCCCGCCCGTGTGGAGAACCTGCAGGTCGAGCTGCGCGAGACGTCCAATAAACTCAAGAAGGCGCTCACCGGTGGCTCTTCCGATGCGATCTCCAGCGCCATCGAGGGTGCTGTCGAGCTCGGTGGCTACAAGCTCGTCGTTGCTGAGCTCCAGGGCCTTGAAGCTGCCGACCTGCGCAACGTATGGGATACCGTGCACCAGAAGGTCGCCGGCCCTGTCGCTTGTGTCGTCGCAAGCGTGACTGAGAAGGGCACTCCGGCCCTGCTCGCTGCCGGCTCCGATGACGCCGTGAAGGCCGGGTTCCACGCCGGTAACGTGATCAAGCAGATCGCGGGTCTGGTCGACGGTCGCGGTGGTGGCCGTCCCAACATGGCCCAGGCCGGTGGCAAGAATGCCGCCGGCATCGCCGATGCCCTCGCGGCCGCCAAGACCGCGCTCGGCGCCTAAGAATCTAGGTAGTCGCTGTGGTCGCGCTTGCGCTGGACATAGGGGAGACCAGGATCGGCATCGCCGTCTCGAGCCGTGATGGCATGATGGCGATGCCCGTCAAGGTGCTCCCGGCCGCCGAGGTCACCGGTATGGCCAAGACGTTCCGCTACCTGGTCGAGGACTATGAGCCCGACATCCTGGTTAGCGGACGTCCCCTGACCATGGCCGGTGAGCCCGGCCCTCAGGCCGAGCGCGTTGCCGCTGTGGCGCAAAAGATTGCCGACGAGCTCGATCTTCCGTTGGAGTTTGAGGACGAGCGTTTGTCCTCGCAAGAGGCCAAGCGTATCCTGCGCGAGCAGGGACTCAACGAAAAGCAGATGAGGGGCAAGATCGACATGATTGCCGCCAGCCTGTTTTTGCAGACGTGGCTCGATCGTAAAAACGAGGAGGTTTCGCATGCCTAGTGCTTCCGATCCGCGCCAGCCGAATCGTACACAGCAGCCGGCGTCGCGCCCTGCCCAGCCTGGCCAGCGTCCGGCACAGCCGACGCAGCGCGCAGCTCAGCCTGCCGCGCGCCCGGCGCAGTCCTTCTCTCGTTCGGCCCAACCTGTTCAACGGACGGGTCAGCAGCCTTCTGCTCGTTCGGTTCAGCATTCGGCTTCTCACGCGGCTCAGCAGCCCACTGCTCGTACGGCCCAGCCTGCAGGCGGCACCCGCTTTAAGCAGCAGGCACCTACCCAGCGAACGCAGGCCCCCCAATCGCATTCGCATCACGCTCGTGGTTCGCATGGCGTTGCTCCGGCGACCCGCTCGAGCTACAACACGCATGCTCGTCGCGGTGCTCAAAAGAAAAGCTCCCCGGTGCCTATGATTATCGGTGGCGTTGTTGCCGTGCTTGCGCTTGTCGCGATCGTTTTCTTTGTCGTGCCAGCCGTCAAGGGCTTCTTTGGCGGTGAGGGTGCGAAAGTCGTTGCAGGCCAGCAGGTTACTATCACGATTCCCGACGGTGCCTCGGGTGACAGCATCGCTTCGATTCTCTCCGAGAATCATATCGTCGAAAATCCCAAGGATTATTATGCGGCGGTGAAAAAGCTCAACGCCGATATGTCGCTCAAGCCTGGTGATTATTCGTTCACCACACTCATGGATGCGACCAAGGTTGTTCAGCAGCTCATGGAAGGCCCCAACGCGGGCTCCAATGCGCTGACTATCCCTGAGGGCCTGACGGTCGATCAAGTCGCCGACCGTGTGGCCCAGGCCTACGACAGCATCTCTAAGGAAGACTTCCTCAACCAGGCCAAGGCCTCCAACTACGTGGACGACTATAGCTTCCTTAAGGGCGCCGCTAACGACTCGCTCGAGGGTTTCTTGTTCCCCAAGACCTATTCGTTGGGTGATTCGCCGACGGCCGATGGCGTGATTCGCGCTATGCTCGATCAGTTTAAGACCGAGTACAAGTCGCTTGACTTTGCGAACTGCGAAGCCAAGATTAAGGAGCGCTATGGCGTGGAGATGTCCGACTACGACATCGTCAACTTGGCCTCTATCGTTGAGCGCGAGGGCCTCAACGCCGACCAGCGCGCGCACGTGGCCTCGGTCTTCTACAACCGCCTTGCCGGCAAGCTCGACGGTCTGCGCTATCTCAACAGCGATGCGACCATGATGTATGTCACCGGTGGCGAGGTTACCGCCGACGACCTGCAGAGCGATAGTCCGTATAACACCTATAAGCACGAGGGTCTGCCACCCACGCCCATCTGCTCTCCGTCGCTCAAGGCACTCAAGGCCACGCTTGAGCCGACCGACTCCGATGACCTGTATTTCTACATTACGCAGGACGAGGAGTACTTCTCGCAAACCTACGAAGAGCATCAACAGTCTTGGAATTAGCATGAGGATTTTTAGCCCCAAACGTTACGTTGCCTCAGTCGATCGCATCGACCTTGATACCCTGTGGGCCGACGGCAAACGCGCCATTCTGCTCGATCGCGATAACACCCTGGTGCCGCGCGACACCGAGCAGGTTCCCGCCGCGGTTTCCGCCTGGCTCGATGCCGCCCGCGCCAAAGGCTTTAAGCTGTGCATGGTGTCCAACAACTGGCATCGCGATCAGGTCATGAGCTCTGCACGCGAGCTGGGACTCGAGGCCATCAGCCACGCCATGAAGCCGGCGCCGTTTGCCCTCAAGGCGGGTCTTAAGCGCCTCGGCGCCACGGCGGACGAGGCGGTGCTGATCGGTGATCAGCTCTACACGGACGTGTGGAGCGGCAACTTCGCCGGCGTCGATACCATCTTGGTTAAGCCGCAGGCGACGCAGGACCTGTGGTATACGCAGATCTTCCGTATCTTTGAGCGCCGGGCCCTGCGCGACCTTCCCTGCGAGGAATAGGTCTCGTCATGTCCCAGCACACCAAACACGGCTGCGACCATATCTTCTTTATCGGCTTTTTGGGCGCGGGCAAATCGACGCTCGCGCGCAACGTCGGCACCATGTTCAAGCGGCGTTTTATCGATACCGACCGCCTGGTCGTGCGCCGTTGCGGCAAGTCGGTAACCGAGATTTTTGAGACCGAGGGTGAGGGTCGTTTTCGCGAGCTCGAGACCTCGGCGCTCCGTTCGCTCCAAAGCGAGCGCAGCCTGTTGGTTTCGTGCGGGGGCGGTATCGTCGAAACGCCGGTTAATATTGAGCTGATGCACGAAATGGGTACGTGCGTGTACCTCGAGGGCGACTTTGAGGATTCGATTCGCCAGATTCGTCGGTCCGACACGCGCCCCGATTTCCGCTCGCCCGAGCATGCCGCGCGCCTGTTTGAGCATCGCCGTCCGCTGTATCGCCAGGCCGCCGACCTTACCCTTGATATTCGCAACAAGTCCTTCGAGGACGTTTCCTACCTTTGTGCCGAGATGCTTTTGGAGCGTGGGCTGCTATGATTCGCCGTCAACTGATCAATTTCCAAAACCGCAGTGTCGATGTCCGCGTCGGATTGGGCGCGTTCGATGAGCTGTCGCGCATGTTTTCCTCGGCTGTGGGCAAGCCTAAGCGCGCGATGGTGGTTTGGAACGACGCCACATCCGAGCTTTTTGGTGAGGTCGTCGAGCATGCTCTGGTCGACGCCGGTTTTGCCGTGTCGCTGCTAGTCCTTGAGCTTTCGCCTGCTGGTGCCACGCTGGCCGATGCCGATGCGATCTTTGGCGCCCTGTCTGCCAACGGCATTACCTGCGACGATCTGGTTGTCGCCGTTGGCGATGCCGCAACCTGCTCGGTTGTTAGCTGGTGCGCCAACCAGTGGTGTGGCCGAACCGAGTGCGCGCTGCTGCCGACGACCTTCGACGCCATGCTCACGGTCGCGACGACCATGAAGCCGCTCGTCGCCTCGTCGGCCAATTCGCTTCCCGCCATTGCGTTCCGTCCCGAACCGGGCTTGGTCGTGTGTGACCTCGACCTTGTTCGCGAGGCGGACCCCGAGGACCTCAAGCTCGGCTATGTGGTACTTGTTGGCACCATGCTTTCGAGCAGCAAGTCCCGCTGGAATCAGTTTACTGAGACCGTCCCCGAGATTCTCGCGGGCGAGGAGGTCGCGCTCGTCAATGCCGTTCAATGGTCTCAGACTGCCCGTAAAGACGTACTGATGGCCACGAACCCGAGCGCCCGCCATGCGCTCGATTTTGGCAAGACGGGGGAGCGCACCCTGCGCACCTGCTTGGGCGATGCCGCTTCGCAGGTCCCTGCCTACCAGCTGTTGTCCGAGGGCATGCGCTTTGAGGCGCGCCTTGCCCACGACGCCTGCGACTTCGATATCGATTACGTCTTTGAGGTCGATGACTGCCTGGAGGACTTTGGTATCGAGGAACTTGCCTTCGATCTGGAGCCTGCCGCATATATCGAGGAGTTCCGCAAGCAGCAGTTCGCCCGCTCGAACCGCAGCATGCTGCCGCTGCCCGCAGCGCTCGGCGCCATTCGTCTAACGAGCGTTGAGGACGAGGTTCTTGTGCGCCACGCTCATGCCTACTTGGCTTCTCGCAAAGAACTTCTCTAAGATTTATTGACATCCATCGTCTTTCGTATCATGTTGAGGGGCGGGTTTTCAATCGGTTGCGGATCGCATACGATTCCGTACGTTGATTGAGACCCGTCCCGTCTTTATAGAGACAACAAGAAAGGAATCTGCATGTCTGAGTTTGCTGCCGGTCCTGCCGGTCGTATCGAGCGTGTCCGTGCCCTGATGGTCGAGCGTGGCTACGACGCCATCGTGGTGCGCGACGAGGCCAACCTTCGTTGGCTTACGGGCGTGAAGGGCGTCTTCGACTACACCTTCGAGTTCCCGCACGCTGCGTTTATTACGGCCGACCAGTGCCTGTTCCACACCGACTCGCGCTACCTCAACAGCTTTGAGGAGAACACGCCCGCCGGCAGCCCCTGGGTCTACGACATGGACGAGGGCACCATCCCCGGTTGGGTCGCCGGCAAGATTGCAGCCAACAAGTGCCGCGTCTGCGCTGTCGAGGACGATATGCAGATCAACTTCTACCAGGGCATTCAGCGTGGTCTGGAGGATCGTTCCGTCGCCTGCATGCTGCCGCTGATGCACGACGACATCCGCAAGATGCGCGCCATCAAGGACGCCGAGGAGATCGAGCTCATGCGCCATGCGCAGTCGATCACCGATGCCGCCTTCCAGCACATGCTCGGGTTTATTAAGCCCGGTATGACCGAGAAGCAGGTTCGCAACGAGCTCGAGAACTTTATGTTCGCCAACGGCGCCGATAGCCTTGCCTTTGGCTCCATCGTGGCGAGCGGTCCCAACACCGCCAACCCGCATGCCGTGCCGAGCGACCGCGTGATCGAGAAGGGCGATTTCGTTCTTATGGATTACGGCGCGGGCTACTGTGATTACCGCTCCGACATGACACGCACCGTCGTGATGGGCGAGCCCACGCAGGAGCAGCTCGACCTGTACGCACTCGTGCGCCGCACGCACGAGGAATGCGTCGCCGCCATCCATCCGGGCGTCGAGGGCAACGACATCTTCAAGCTCTCCAAGAAGATCATCGGCGATGCCGGTTATGGCGATTACTACAACCATGGCCTGGGCCACGGCGTTGGTATCGACATCCACGAGCTGCCCAACTTCAACCGTAGCAAGAACACCATCGAGATCGGCTCGGTTATCACCATGGAGCCCGGCGTGTATCTGCCCGGTGTGGGCGGCGTGCGTCTGGAGGACTACGGCGTGGTCACCGAGAACGGCTACGAGCCCTTCACCAAGACCCCGCACGACCTGCACGTCATCGATTGCTAGCCCATTTCGATAGATTTTTGGGGCGGGGCGTCCGGATCGATTCGGACGCCCCGCGTTCTCTTTTTATGCGCTCGCTGCAGGCGCCGTCAGCAAGTGTATAATTTCTGTCGTATGTAATTTGGACGCTTGTGCGTTCTGCCCATAACAAGAAAGGTCGCTATGCCTACCATTTCTACCGCCGACTTCAAGAACGGCCTCGGTCTCCGCATCAAGGACAAGGTCTACACCATCGTCGAGTTCCAGCATGTCAAGCCGGGCAAGGGCGGCGCGTTTGTGCGCTACAAGACCCGCGACATCAAGAGCGGCCGTGTCGTCGAGAACACCTGCAACGCCGGCACCAAGTTCGAGAGCGTCATGCTCACCACCCGTGAGTTCCAGTACCTCTACAACGATGGCGCCGACTACATCTTCATGGACAACGAGACCTATGAGCAGGTTCCCGTTCCCGAGGACATGGTGGGCGAGAACTCCAAGTGGCTGCGCGAGAACGACATCTGCCAGCTGCTCTTCGCCGACGATGAGCTCATGGGCGTGACCCCGCCGATGTTCATCGAGACCACCATCGTCCAGACCGACCCGGGCTTTAAGGGCGACACCGTCCAGGGTTCCACCAAGCCGGCCACGATCGACACCGGCGCTGTCATCCAGGTCCCCATGTACCTCAACGAGGGCGAGGTCATCAAGGTTGACACCCGCGACGGCAAGTTCGTCTCCCGCGTCTAGCACCAACTCTTCTAGGAGGACTCATGCCCCAGGAAATCAAGATTGACGGCATCGGCATTTCGCCCGATGTTCTGACCGCCATCGTTTCGCGCGCCGTGTCGGATGTCGAGGGCATCGCCTCCGTTGGCGTCAAGGACCTTGCCACCAACCTTGTCTCCATGATGCTCTCGTCCAAGGCCCCGGCTTCCGAGCCGGCGGTCGAGGCCGAGGTCATCGGCGACAAGCTCGCACTCACCGTGCGTGTCGTGGTGTTCTTTGGCTATCCGTTCAAGAAACTCGCCGAGGCCGTTCGCGCCGCCGTGGTCGCCGCCATCGATGCCCAGGTTGGCGTTGAGGTCGAGCGCGTTGACGTTTGCATCGACGGCCTCGTTTTCCCCAAGGAGTAACCTTTGAGCCTTAAGGTTTATCGCGGGCGCACGCTTGCCCGCAGTCAGGCGCTTCAGCTTCTGTTCCAGGCCGAGGCCACGGACAGCCCGCTCGAGCGCGTCCTCGAGGGTGATTTCCTGATCTCGAAGGGTCCCCTCGACCCCTATGCGCTGGAGCTGTGCCGCGGTGCCTACGAGCATATCGACCGCATCGACTGTGCTCTGCGCTCTGTTGCCAAGAACTGGGATCTTATGCGCATGCCCGGCGCCGACCGCAACCTGCTGCGTATCGCCGTTTACGAGATGCGTTTCCTCACCGACGAGGAGGTCTCGGACGCCATCGTGATCAACGAGGCTGTCGAGCTTGCCAAGGCCTATGGCACCGACCAGTCCGCGTCGTTCGTCAACGGCGTGCTGGGCAAGATCGCTCGCAGCGAGGAGCTGCCGGGCGAGGACCTGTACCAGGAGCTGCTGGCCGAAGATCGCGCTCGCGAGGAGGCGCAGGCTGCCGAGGCTGCCGCCAAGGTTGCGGTTGCCCAAGCTGAGGCTGGCGTGCTGGCCGAGGATGCGGACGCCGCCGAGGCTGACATCGACTCCGTCGAGGAGTAGCCATGCCAGAGGGTTCTGTCCGTAACTTTGATGAGATCTCGGACCGTCTGGATCAGATTATCGCTACCGTTCGCTCCAAGGATACCTCCTTGGAGCGTTCGCTCGATTTGTTTGACGAAGCGATTGAGCTGGGCTCCCGTGCGGTCGATATGGTCGACAAGTTTGAGCTGACGCCGCGTGAGGCCGACAAGCTCGAGCAGGAATACGATGAGGATGCGGCAAACGAATCCCAGGATAGCTAGGCCGCATCTCCGGATACGAATGGTTGATGGCATTCATGAAACGCGTGCGTCTTGATGACGAACTGATTTCACAGGGCATCTGCGCCGATCGCGCGGATGCCCTTCGCACTCTTATGGCCGGCTTGGTCTCGAGTGGCGGTGAGCGCTTGACTTCGCCGGGCCTTAAGGTGATCCCGGGGCTGCCGCTGCACGTGAAGGGGCGCATTCCCTATGTTGGCCGCGGCGGTCTTAAGCTCGAAGGCGCGCTTGACGCGTTTGGCATCAATCCGACGGGCCTTGCCTGTCTGGATGTGGGCTGCTCTACCGGCGGCTTTACCGATTGTCTGCTCAAGCGCGGAGCTGCGACCGTTGTCTCGGTGGACGTGGGCCGCGCCCAGTTTGATTGGTCGTTGCGTCAGGACGATCGCGTGACGCTGCATGAGCGCACCAACGTGACGCAGCTGCCTGAGCTTGGCTATGCCGGCACCATCGACCTGGCTGTGTGTGATGTCTCGTTTACCAGCATCGCGAACATTATCGATGCGGTGTTGGCGTGCCTCGCGCCTACGGGTGCATTCTGCACGCTCGTAAAGCCGCAGTTTGAGGCTCCGGCGGCGCTGGTGGGCGAGGGCGGCATTGTGACCGATCCCACCGTGCGCCGCGATACACTCGTTGCGGCAGTTGAACTCTTTGCTGCCAAGGGGCTGTTCCCGGTCGATGTGTGCGTGTCACCCATTCATGGTGCCAAGGGCAACGTTGAGTTTTTCCTGTACGGCACGAGATTTGACCCCGGCGACCGCTCGCAAGACGAGCTGCACTCCCAGGTATCTGTTTTGAGCGAGAAAGCTGCAACGCTATGAAGGTCTTTCTGGTTCCCAATTACTACAAGCAAGAGGCGGTCGAGAGCGGCCTGATGCTCGAGCTTTGGCTGACGCGCCAGGGCTATGAGGTTGCATGGGCTGCCGACCAGCGATCGAAGATTCAAAGCACGCCTGACATTGACGGCTCCGATCTGGTCATTACGCTCGGCGGTGACGGTACGTTGCTGCGCGCTGCCCGCATCCTCAACTATCGCGAGATTCCTATCCTCGGTCTTTCCTATGGTCACCTGGGCTTTTTAACTGCTGCGAGCCCCGAGGAGCGCGACATTCTGCAGGTCGTGAGCAACGCCCTTTCCGGCGAGCTGCACGTGAGCCGTCGTGCCACCATCGCCGCGGATATCGTGTCCGTGCGCGAAGACGGTACGAAGGATGTCGTGCGCACCTTCGCCCTCAACGACATGGCGCTTACCCGTGGTCCGCTGTCCGATATGGTCGAGTTTGACATCACGGTGTCCGGCCACCATATCGACCGCCTACGCGGTGACGGCGTGGTCGTTTCGACGGCGACCGGCTCCACTGGCTATGCACTATCCGCCGGTGGCCCCATCGTGAGCCCCGACTATACGGGCATGGTCTGCGTACCCATTGCGCCGCACACCATTCAGGCCCGTGCCTTCTTGACTTCGCCGAGTGATGTCGTCGAAATCTTTATGTCCGATGATCGCCCGAGTGTTCCGGCGATTGCTATCGATGGACAGTTTATTACCTGCGATGGCACCGTTGAGAGCGTGGCTGTGCGCCGCGGGCCCGGAGATGTGCTGCTCCTCGATTACGGCCCCGAGAGCTTCTATAACTCGGTGAGCCGCGTTTTCTACGGAGTCCGTCATGATCGATGAGCTGCAGGTTTCTAACATTGCACTCATTCGCGAGGCGACGCTGGTGCCGAGTGCCGGTCTGACTGTCCTGACCGGCGAGACCGGCGCCGGCAAGACCGCGCTGCTCTCGGCCCTCAAGCTTATTTTGGGTGAGCGCGCGGATTCGTCGACGGTGCGCGAGGGCGAGGCGCTGGCGAGCGTCGAGGCGCGGCTGTTTGACGGCCCGCACGACACGGAAGGCTTCACGGTCCAGCGCAGCCTTTCTGCCGAGGGCCGCAGCCGCGTGAAGATTGACGGCCGCATCGCCAGTGTGCGCGAGCTTTCGGAGCGCGTCGGCGTGATGATGGATTTGTGCGGCCAGCACGAGCACCAACGCTTGCTCGATCCGGCGCATCACGTTGCGATGGTCGATGCGTGGGCGGGACGCTCTGCGCTCGAGGCGCTGGATGCGTACCGCGCCTGCTTTAAGGCATCGCGTGCCGCCGCCAAGGAGCTTCGCCGTGTGGATGAAGCCTCGCGTGCGCAGGGGAGTCGCGTCGAGGAAGCGCGTTTTGCCCTCGAGCGCATCGGCGAGGTCGACCCCAAGCCGGGCGAGTATGAGGAACTCGAGGAACTGCTGCCGCGCTCCGAACATGCCGAGGTACTGGTTGCCACGGCTAACGATGCCCATGCATCGCTTGCCTCTGAAGGGGGAGCGCTCGATGCCGTGAACAGCGCCGTGGCAGAGCTTTCCCGCATGGCTACCGTCGATCGCAAACTCGGCGACATTGCCGATGCGCTTTCGGATGCCTGTATCTCACTTGAGGATTGCGCGAACGAGCTTCGTGCCTATCGCGATGGCGTCGCCTTCGACCCGCGCGAGCTCGCTCGCATGCGTGAGCGGTATTCCGACCTCAAGGGCCTGCTGCGTCAGTGGGGTCCCACCATGGACGATGTTTTTGCCATGCGCGATCGCTCGCAAGAACTGCTGTCTCTGGTCGATGATGGCGATGAGCAGATCAAAAAGGCGCGTGAGGCACTCGGGAGCGCCGAGCACGAGTTGTTTGCCGCTGCCAAGGCACTTAAGCGCGCCCGCAAGACCGCGGCCCCGCGCTTCTGTCACGAGGTCGGCCGCCAGATGGCTCGCCTGGAGATGGGTGGCGCCGAGCTCGTCTGGGAGTCGCGCGATCTTCCTCGTGCTGAGTGGACGCCCGCTGGTCCTTCGAGCTACGAGCTGCTATACCGCAGCGGTGCCGGTTTGACGCCGCGCCCCCTGCGCCGCATTGCGTCGGGCGGCGAGCTCAGCCGCGTCATGCTGGCAAGCAAGGTTGTCCTCGGTAACGCGGACGGTGTCGATACGCTGGTGTTTGACGAGGTCGATGCCGGTGTCGGTGGCTCCACGGCGCGTGCACTCGCGGGCGTGCTGGCAGATCTCGCCGCTACGCATCAGGTGATTGTCGTAACCCACTTGGCGCAGGTCGCCGTCATGGCTGACAAGCATTATGTTGTCAGCAAGGAACCGGGCGATGTTCCCCAAACGCATTTGGACGAGGTAACCGGCGAAGCGCGTATCGCCGAGATCGCCCGCATGCTGAGCGGCGATCAGTCCGAGGCAAGCTTGGCCCACGCAAAGCAGATGCTCGAAGAAGCTCGAGGTTAGGTCGTATCAGCGGGGTTGGTGGGACAAAATAGACTGAAATTTTTGTCCCACTACGCGTTTTACTCAACGACCTTATCCGGCTGGATGAGCTCCTCGTAGTAGCTGATATGCTCACGCGCGTCTTCAATCTCGGGCAGCAGGAAGTTGTAGATGACTTCGATGATCATCGTGGCGCTGATCTTAGAGAACGCAAAGTCGCCCGTTGTCAGCAGCGCTTCGTGGTTGACGGTGTTAAAAGTGTAGTCTGCCAGGCGCGCGAGCGGGGATTTACTGTCGCTGCTGATGACGACTACGGTTGCGCCGCAGTTGCGAGCCGCTTTTGCCATGCGATTCAGTCGGCGCGATTTGCCGGAGTTTGAGATAAGCACGATGACGTCACCCGGGCGTAACGTGAGCGCAAAGCCGATTGATGTCTCGCTAATGGTGCTCGCCATGCAGCGCAGGCCCAGCTGCGAAAACTTAAACGTCGCATCGAGCGCGACCGCGTTCGTATTGCCCACAGCCGCAAACTCAATAACCCCTGCATGCTTAAGGGCATGCACAACAGCCGCCAGCGTATCGTGGTCGATCCCGTCGATGGTCGCATTAAGCTCGCTCACCTTGGCAGCCAGGATGTTCTTGAGGCTCTGCTCCATATTGTCCAGCGAGACCTCGTCAGTCAGGCCCTCGTTACGCTGGCTTTCCAAATCCCTCGCCAACGAAAACTGAAAGCTGCGGAAGCTACCAAAGCCAAGCTTGCGGCAGAAGCGCGAAACGGTCGCCTCGGACGTGGCGGCGGCGCGCGAGAGCTGAGCGGCCGTGAGGCGTGGCGCCTCGGACTGGTGCTCCAATATATAGTCGACAATGCGCTGCTCGGACTCGCTGTATCCCTGATGGGTGCTAATGAGGGAAAGTGCGCTCTTGCTACTATCGGTCATGGATGGCTCCTGGTTGGCATGAAAATCTAGCTTGATTTGCAATGCCATAGTATACGGGCATTTTCAATTACAAGATACACCTTGCCGTTTCAAGTGTTGATGGTAAACTTTCACTTACCGTTTACGGTTATGAAAGAACCTTTCACCGGAGATTTGCACCTTAGCTCTTCTCACGCGGACGGTAGGTTGGTATCTTTCAGTTGTGGAAAAACGCGCATCGAAGCGCGTGTAGGGGAGCGCCCGCGGGCGCTGTACTCAAGAAGGAGGGACACATGGCTAAGTTTGACATCATCGCCGCGACCGGTTGCCCGACTGGCATTGCGCACACCTTCATGGCGAAGGAGGCGCTGGAGAAGGCAGCTGCCGAGCGCGGTCTGACCATTAAGGTCGAGACTCATGGCCAGGTCGGTGTCGAGAACGAGCTCACGAAGGGTGAGATCGCCGGTGCCAAGGCCGTCGTCGTCGCAGCCGACAAGGATGTCCAGGCTGAGCGTTTCGCCGGTAAGCCCATGGTTTCCGTTGGTGTTTCCAAGGCCCTGTCCGTTGAGGCCGCCGGTAAGTTGATTGACCGCGCGCTCGCCGCTAAGGGCGACAGCACGGTTGCAGCCGCTGCCGATGTCGAGGACGAGGTTGAGGAGAAGGAGTCCATCGGCCACGTTATCTACAAGCACCTCATGAACGGCGTCAGCCATATGCTGGTCTTCGTCGTTGCCGGTGGTGTCCTGACCGCCGTCTCGTTCCTGTGGGGCATTACGTCCTTCGATTCGACGGCGTCTGACTACAACAGCTTTGCTGCGATGCTCAAGATCATCGGCGGCATCGCCATGAACCTCATGGTTCCGGTGCTTTCCGCCTATATCGCCGAGTCCATCGGCAAGCGCCCGGCGCTCGTCCCCGGCTTTGTTGCCGGTATGATCGCCATCCAGGGCCTGCCTGTTAACGCCGAGACCGGCATGATCGACGCCGGTGGCGCCGGCGTGGGCTTCGGCTTCCTGGGCGGCATCGTCGGCGGCTTCCTCGCCGGTTATGTCATCCTGCTGCTCGAGAAGGTCTTTGCCGGTCTGCCCAAGAATCTGGACGGCCTCAAGGCTATCTTCCTGTACCCGCTGTTCTCGACCGCCATCGTCGGTCTGGTCATGCTCGGCATTTCTGGCCCCATGGCTGCCATCAACACCGCCATGATGGACTTCCTCAAGGGCCTGTCCGCCTCTGGCGCCGTTGTCCTGGGTCTTGCCATTGGCTGCATGTGCGCCTTTGACATGGGCGGCCCGGTCAACAAGGCTGCTTACGTCACCGGTACCGCTATGCTCACTGAGGCTTTGGCCGCCGGTGTTGGCACCGATACCTACAACTTCGGCACCAACTTCATGGCTGCCGTCTCTGCCGCCTGCATCGTTCCGCCGCTGATTACCACCTTTGCCGTCGTTGTCGGCAAGAAGTACTTCAGCCAGGAGGATCACGACGCCGGTGTCGTCAACCTCATCCTTGGTTGCACCCACATCACCGAGGGCGCCATTCCGTTCATGACTAAGAACATCTGGCCCGTCATGCCCATCATGATGCTCGGTTCCTCTATCGCTTCGATCCTGACCATTATGTTCAACGTTCACGATCCGGCGCCTCACGGTGGCTTCCTGGTCCTGCCCGTTGTCGAGAACGGTCCGCTTTGGGTCTTCGCGATCCTCATCGGCGCTGTGGTCGGTGGCATCCTGTTCGTGGCCTTCAAGAAGTACGACTTCGAGAAGAATCAGAAGGCCGCTCCTGCAGCCAAGCCGGTTGAGGCTCCCAAGGCCGCTGCCGTCGAGGCCCCCAAGGCCGAGGCTGCCGACTTCGTGAAGGTCGAGAATGTCTTTGTCGCCGAGGACTTCGCTTCTCGTGACGAGGCTCTGAGCTTCGTTTCCAACCAGGCCGTCAAGGCCGGTATCGCAAGCGACGCCGACGCCGTGATGAACGCCTTCCTGGCCCGCGAGGCCGAGGGCACCACGGGCATGATGGAGGGCTTCGCCATCCCGCATGCCAAGTCCGACGCCATTACCGAGGCTGCCGTCATCGTCGTCAAGGACGAGTCCGGTGTGACCGGTTGGGACACCATGGACGGCGCTCCCGTCAACGTGGCTATCGCTCTGCTTATCCCGGGTGCACAGGCCGGCACCACGCACCTCAAGATCCTGTCCAAGGTCGCCGAGGCGCTCATGGACGAGGACTTCCGTGCCACCGTCAAGGGTTCCACCGACGCCGCCGAGATCGCCAAGACGATCAACGCCCGTCTGGTCTAATCCCGCAACACGCGAATATCATCGCCCCCTGTAACAAAGGCGAGGACTCCACCCGGAGCCCCCGCCTTTTTCATTCCCTTCTGTAAGGTGCGGTGAAATAGGGACTGTTTAAAGGTTTCAACCGTAAAATCAGTCCCTATTTCACCGCAACTTACAGAAGGAGATAGAGGGAACTGCCCATTGAGTCTTTGTCCCGAACAGATCCTCAGCCAGAATTCCGTTCACACGATATTACTCTGGACCGACTGAGTTACCGCAGCTCACCTGCCGGGCCGGGCGGTTAAGTTTGTCGCGAGTTCCGCACGCAAAGGAAAGCACTTAATGTGCTTTCCGTCTTGCGCAGGACTGTAGAGCAGCAAACTTAACCGCCCCGCCCGGCGGGCGAGCGCAGGGATACGACATCTGTCCAACAATTCGTGTGAAACACAATGAAAAACCGTTTGATGTGAGTTAATATAAACAACGTCGTGAATCTGACTCCTGCCACATGCATGACAGGGGTTAAACACAAAAAGGAGTCAACTATGGTTTCTGAGAAGGCTACCCTCGTTAATCCTCAGGGTCTGCACATGCGTCCGGCTGGTCTGTTCGCCTCCACCATGGGCAAGTATGCCTGTGACGTGACGGTCGTCACCCCCGAGAAGGAGGTCAACGGCAAGTCCCCGATGGCCCTCATGGCTGCTGGTATCCCCTGCGGCACCGAGGTCGAGGTCAAGTGCGACGGCGCTGACGAGGCCGAGGCTCTGGCTGCTGCCATCGAGCTCATCAAGAGCGGTCTTGGCGAGTAGAACTCAAACGGGTCGCATGTTGAACAACTAAGTTCATATTTGGGGGCGCAGTGACCTGTTGTAAGGTAGCTGCGCTCTTTTGTCATGGATATGGCAAAACGCTTTATCACATGACACGGAGAGAGGAATGGGAATGTATCAGGGAGTCAACGCTTCCGAGGGCATCGGTATCGGCACCGTCATGGTCGCCGTCGATCCCGACTTGACGTTTGAGCCGCACGAGGTTGCTGATTCGGCAGCAGAGAAGGAGCGCTATCAGTCCGCTCTTTCGGTCTTCTGCGAGAAGACCCAGGCTCAGGCCGACCACATGAAGGAGACGGTGGGCGAGGCCGAGGCCGAGATCATGAGCGGACACATTGTCCTGGCTCAGGACCCGGGCATGACCGACGCCATCAACGCCGCCATTGACGGCGGTACCTGCGCCGAGCAGGCGCTCATGGACACCTCGACCATGTTCGAGAACATGTTCCTGTCCATGGACGACGAGATGTTCCGTCTGCGCGCGGCCGACATCGCCGACATCCGCACCGGTATTCTGGCCGAGCTGCTGGGCAAGGAGGTCGTCGACCTCTCCGTCCTGCCCGAGAACACTGTCGTTGTCGTGCACGACCTCACGCCGTCCATGACCGCCACGATCGATAAGGCCCACGTTGCCGGTATCGTCACCGAGACCGGTGGCCGCACGTCGCATTCCGCGATTATTGCGCGCGCCCTTGAGATCCCGGCTGTCCTTTCGGTTTCCAATAGCTGCACTGCGCTGCGCAACGGTATGACCGTTGTCGTCGACGGTGGCAAGGGTATCGTTGAGGCCGATCCCGACGAGGAGACGCTCGCTGCCTACACCGCCAAGGCCGAGGCCTTCGCTGCCGAGAAGGCAGCCCTCGAGGCCTTCCGTGGCAAGCCGTCCGTGACTGCCGATGGCATCAAGAAGATCATCGCCTGCAACATCGGTAACCCCGATGACGTGCCCAACGCGCTCGATCACGACGCCGAGGCCATCGGTCTGTTCCGCTCCGAGTTCCTGTTCATGGACTCCGCTGAGCTTCCTTCCGAGGAGGAGCAGTTCAACGCCTACCGTAAGGTCGCCAGCGCGCTCAAGGGTGCTCCGGTCATCATCCGCACGCTCGATGTGGGTGGCGACAAGGAGATTCCGTATCTGCACATGGTCAAGGAAGACAACCCCTTCATGGGCTTCCGCGCCGTGCGTTACTGCCTGGCCAATCCCGACCAGTACAAGGTCCAGCTCCGCGCTCTGCTGCGCGCTAGCGCCTTCGGTGACGTCAAGATCATGATCCCGCTCGTCACCTGCGTCGAGGAGGTCTTGGCTGTCAAGGAGCTCGTCGAGCAGTGCAAGGCCGAGCTGACCGAAGAGGGTCGCAAGTTCAACGAGAACATCGAGGTCGGTATTATGGTCGAGACGCCCGCCGCTTCGCTGCTCGCAGACCGTCTGGCCGAGGTCGCCGACTTCTTCTCCATCGGCACCAACGACCTGATCGGCTACACCATGTGCGCCGACCGTGGCAACGACACCATCTCCAACCTGTACCAGGTGTACTATCCCGCCGTGCTCCGCTCGCTTAAGAACATCATCGAGAGCGGTGTGAAGGCCGGCATCATGGTCGGTATGTGCGGCGAGGCCGCTGCCGATCCGCTGCTCGAGCCGCTGCTGATCAGCTGGGGCCTGGAGGAGTTCTCGATGAGCGCTCCGTCCATCCTGCGCGCCCGCAAGACCATCAGCCAGTGGACCAAGGCCGAGTGCGACGAGCTCGCCGAGAAGGCGCTCGCCTGCAACACCGCCGCCGAGGTCAAGGCACTGCTCGAGTCCGCAGCTCGCTAATTTGGTATCAGAGGTAACCGCGTGGTTGGAATGGGCCGGCCACGCGGCCCTCACATATACAGGGGGTACTGTAAATGTTCTACACGCTAACCGCTAACCCGGCTGTCGACATGACGGTTTCGAGCTCTCCGCTCGAGCCCGACGAGAACGTCCGCACCGGCTCGGCCAGCTACACGGCTAACGGCAAGGGCCTCGACGTGTCCTTCGCCTTTAAGAAGATGGGCGTCGACACCGTCGCGCTCGGCTTCTTCGCTGGCTTCACGGGCAAGTTCATCGTCGAGGAGGTCATGAACCTGGGTTGCCTCTGCCGCCCGGTCTGGACCGACGGTATCACGCGCATTAACACCTACGTCAACGATGGCCAGCACGAGTACGGCATCCTGAACCCGGGTGCTCCGATCACGCCGCAGCACCAGGAGGAGCTCTACAACATCCTGGACACCGCGGGCGATCTCGAGTGCCTGATCGTTTCCGGCTCCGTGCCTCCCAAAGCTACGCCTGACTTCCTGGCTCAGGTCATGGAGCACGCTCAGGCCCGTGGCGCCGACGTCGTCCTGGACCTGTCCTCCGATAAGCTCAAGGAGCTCGCTCACAAGAAGCCGCTGCTCATCAAGCCAAACCATCACGAGATGAAGGCCATCTTCGGCGTGCCGGTCGACACCGACGACGAGGTTCGCGTTGCCATGAAGATGGCTCACGACGCCGGCGTTCAGAACGTGCTGCTCACCCGTGGTAGCCGCGGCGACGCTTACTTCTCCAACGGCGAGGACATCTGGTACGCCAAGCGTGAGTTCAACATCAAGCTGGTCTCTTCCGTCTGCGCCGGCGACTGCACCCTCGCTGCGTTCCTGCACAAGTGGTACAGGGATCGCGACAACGTCGAGGAGGCCATGAAGCTCGCTATGGCCACCGGCGCCAACGTTGCCGAGTCCGTCGGCATCGGCGACTTCGGTCACGTCGACGAGTACAGCAAGCGCGTTGCTGTCCGCAAGCTCGATCGTCAGTAATCGAAACGCGACATATTCGTGCGCATGCGGCGCCCCGGTTTCGGCTGGGGCGCCTTTTTGTTCCGCCACAGGGGAGAGGTGTCCCGCCGTACTTCATCGCTTCCACACCGTTCACCGAGTTGTCCTAGCCTTTTACCGATGCGTGGAATATACTTTCATTAACACGCTGCTTCGTGAAAGGAACATTCATGATTTACACGCTCACTGCAAATCCCGCCATTGACTACAACATCGCCTGCGACGGCCTTGCTGCCAACACCGTCACGCGTACTCGCAACGCCGTCTATACGCCCAACGGCAAGGGCCTTAACGTCTCGTTTACGCTTGACCACTACGGTGTCGACACCACGATCCTTGGCTTCTTCGCTGGCTTCTCGGGCGAGTTCATCGTCAAGGGCGCCGAGGCCCTGGGCGTGCCCGTCAAGCCCGTGTGGACCGACGGCATCACGCGCGTCAACGTGTTCCTCAACGCCGGCCCCGACACCGAGTACAACATGGTCAACGCCGGTGCCGCCATCAACGAGGCCAACGAGCAGGAGATGTTTGAGCTCATCGATTCGCTCGATGACATGACCTGCTTGGTCATCAGTGGCTCGCTGCCTCCCAACACTTCCGAGGGCTTCCTGGCCGAGGTCCTGCGCCGCGTAAAGGCCAAGGGGGCCGAGTTCGTCCTCGATATCTCGAGCCATCAGCTGGCAGACCTCATTGCCATGGAGCCGCTGCTGATCAAGCCCAATGACGATGAGCTGCTCGATATCTTTGGCATTAAGGTGAGCGGTGGCGACGATGAGTCCGTCAAGGGCGCGATGGCCGAGCTGCACGCCAAGGGCGCCAAGAATGTGCTGCTGACTCTTGGCGGCGCCGGTGCGTACTTCTCCAACGGCGAGCACATCTGGTTTGCCAACCGCACCTTCGACGTCAAGCTGCTGTCGACGGTGTGCGCCGGCGATTCCTCGCTCGCTGCCTTCCTGTCCGTGTGGCACGACGCCCCCGAGCGCGTCGAGGACGCCCTGCGCCTTTCGATGGCTACCGGCGCCAACGTGGTCGAGTGCCCCGGTCTGGGCGATTTTGCCAAGGTGGACGAATATAAGAAGCACATCGAGGTTCGCCAGGTCTGCTAGCCGCATCGATACATCGTTGCCGAACACCCGCTTTGGATTACCGAGGCGGGTGTTTTTTTGCGCGCTGAACGTATGTGGCGTCTGCTGTCTCGTTTTATCGAATCGACGAAGCAATTGCGTGTGCGCGCTTTCTCGTTTCTTGCTAGACTTCTTGAGAACCATCGATTAACGCTCACAAGTGCAGGAGGCCATAGACATGTGCAATGTTTCGCTCAACGGTACGCAACCGTCCGATGCCTCCCTGCGCGTCCTGCTCGCGCTTGAGGCGGCTGGTCTTGAGGCTTGGTATGTAGGCGGTTGGGTGCGCGACGCCCTGATGGGGCGCCCCAACCACGATGTTGATATGTGCTGTAGCGGCCTGTGGCAGGAGTCCAAAGCGGCGCTCGAGGCCGCTGATATCGCGGTCGTGGAGTCGGGCATTAAATTTGGCGGAATCACGGCTATTTCCGATGGCGAGCGTATCGAGGTCACCACGTACCGCCTGGATGGCTTTTACACCGATGGGCGCCATCCTCAGAGTGTCGAGCGTGCCGCCTCGCTCGAGGACGATCTGGCCCGCCGCGACTTTACCGTCAACGCCATGGCCTGGCATCCCGAGCGCGGGCTTGTCGACCGCTACGACGGCCAGGGTGACTTGGAGCGCAAGCTGATTCGCGCTGTCGGTGATCCCAAGCGTCGCTTTAACGAGGACGCCCTGCGCATGCTGCGTGCGGTGCGCTTTGCCTGCCGTCTGGACTTTATGATTGAGCCCGAGACTAAGCGTGCGCTTGCCGAGTGCGCGCCGCTGCTCGATGCCGTGGCGCGCGAGCGTGTGGGTATTGAGCTCGAGGGCATTCTTTCGACCGGTCATGGGGGAGACGCGATGCTTCGCTATCCCGAGCTCATCTGTGCCGCTGTGCCCGAGTTGGCAGCGGGTCGCGGGTTTGATCAGCGAAGTGTCTACCATGCGTTTAACGTCTACGAGCATATCGCCCGTGTGCTAACGGTGGCAGGGGAGCTGGCGCTGTGCGACGGCGTCGCGCCATCGTCGAGCCTTATGTGGGCGGCGTTTTTGCACGATGTCTCCAAGCCCGAGTGCTTTACGGTCGATCACGCCGGCAGCGGACACTTCTACGGTCATCCCGAGCTCGGCGCCAAGAAAGCGCGCATCATTATGGATCGCCTGGCTCTCTCGCACGACCTGGTGCGCGACGTGTGCCTGCTCATCAAATATCACGATAAGCCGCTGCGCCCCGAGCGCTCCTGCCTGCTCAATATGATGCGCGCGCTTTCGGGTGAGGGCGTCGACACGCCGCGTCTGATGGACGAGCTCATGGACCTCAAGCGTGCCGACACACTTGGCAAGGCCCCGTCGTGCTTCTATTACGTCGAGACGATTGAGGAGATGCGCGCGATGGCGCACGTGCTGCTGAGGGCGGGGGAGCCCTATACGCTCAAGATGCTCGCCATCAACGGCGGCGACCTGATTCGTGCTGGAGTCAAGCCCGGGCCGGAACTGGGGCAGCTTCTCAACTCCGCCCTCGACGCCGTGATCGAAGACAACATTTCCAACGAGCGCGAAGCTCTTTTGGTCCATCTCAACTTGAATTAGCTACCCAGTTTACCTGCGTGTTCCATAACCTGCCGACAATTTTTCGGCAATTTGGAATTTCTTCTTGCGCTGACGTTTTTTGTCCCGTAATATATTTCCTCGCAGCACGGCAGTGCAGATGTCATGTGGCCCGTTCGTCTAGCGGTTTAGGACGCCGCCCTCTCAAGGCGGAGATCACCAGTTCGAATCTGGTACGGGCTACCACGCATCTGATACCCGGCCTTCCCATGGAAGGTCGGGTTTTTTATTTTCAAACAACCGTCTGCAATTCCCGTTTGAACCAGAGCTTTGCGTTCTGCCTATGGCCCTTACGGGTACAATATCCAAGATATTTTGACTGTTAGAAGGAGTCTCATGACGGAGTCCTCTCAGCATACGTCTAAGCCCCAGGTCGAGGTTGAGGCCTCGGGCGGAGATGACAATAAGAGCGCACGCCGCGGCGCCATCTTTATCGGCGTCGTGCTGGTGGGTTATATCGTCTATCTGGTGGTAACCGGGCAGATGGGGCAGTTCTGGGCCGCAATGTCGAGCGTCCAGGCGCCATGGCTCGTTGTCGCGTGTCTTTGCATGTTCATGTATCTGTTCTTTGGCATTGTGGCCTATGCGATCGCCGTCTGGCTCGACCCATATTCACCCGTCGGCATCCGCGACCTGATTTCGGTCGAGGCGAGCGGCATCTTCTTTGGCAACCTCACACCTATGATGATGGGCTCGACTCCCGCCCAGATCTACCGCCTGACCAAGGCGGGCCAAAATGTCGGCGAGGCTGGCGCCACGCAGTTCACGCGCTTTATCGTGTATCAGTTTGGCCTCGTTGCCTGGGGCGCTATCCTACTGCTTGCTCGCATGCCGTTTTTTGCCGAGCGCTATGGCGACATGACGCTGCTGTGTGTCTTTAGCTTTGGTGGGCACTGCTGCATCTTGCTGGGCATCTTCGCCGTCGCGCTCATGCCTAAGACCGTCACGCGCGTCGCCCATTGCATCATCAATTGGCTCGAGCGCATTGGTGTCTCGGCCACTAAGATCGAGGGTTGGCGCACGTTTGTCGATGGCGAGATCTACTCCTTCTCTGAGAAGTTCAAGCTTTCGGCTGGCCACTTTTCGTCCATGCTGCTCACGGTGGTCATCACCATGCTGCAGCTCGCGTTTTTCTACCTCGTGCCGTATTTCCTGATGCTTGCCTTTGGCCACCATGAGGTCGACTTTTTCTCGGTCATGGCCGCGAGCGCCTTTGTCCAGCTGTTGAGCTCTGCGGTCCCCCTGCCCGGTGGAACTGGTGGCGCTGAGGGCGGCTTTGCATTGTTCTTGGGTCATTTCTTTGGGTCGGCTTCGACCGCTGGCTATCTGCTGTGGCGCCTCATTACGTTTATTGCGCCGACCATTTTGGCTGCGCCCCTGCTGGGCCTTAAGAGCGCCCACAACGAGAGCATCCATGCGCGCTGGGATCGCGTGATGCGCAAGCTCGGCCGCACGCCTCAGACGCCCTCTGCGCCCACTAAGCCTCACCCCGCGAATGCTGTTACCGTTGATCCCAAGAAGCAGGCTCAGAAGGCTTCTGGGACCGCTAAGCCGGCTCATAAAGCCTATGTGCGCCAGACAGGCGATGGTATTCGCGTATCTCCGTCGGTACTCAATAAGAAGAAGCACCCTAAGTCGCAGTAGGACAGTCGTGCGTTCTTCATGATGCGGGGCATATTTGTGCTGTATGGGGGATAATCCTCTTACGTAGATTATCTCTCATCTGTTGATGAATGCTCGCATATCGAAGGGACACGCCCATGGCAACCAGCAAACCGCGTCTTGATCGTCGCATCGTTCGCAGCCGTAATGCCATCCTTTCCGCTTTCGAGCGCCTGCTCATGGAAAAGCCGCTGGCAGACATTACGGTGAGTGCCATCGCGCGCGAGGCCAATGTCGACCGCAAGACCTTTTACGTTCACTTTGGTACGGTTGACGGCCTGCTCGATGCCATTGCCGTCGATGTGGTGGAGATGATTGTCGACTCGGTCGAGAAAACGCTTGCTTCCATGGACGGCGACACCAACGAGCGCGCTCTGGGCGCGGCGGCGACCTTCTTTAAAACCGTTAACGAGGCACTGTGTAACAACTTGGTGCTCAATCGTCAGCTGATCGAGAACATTCCGCTCGATGATTTTATGGCTCGTCTTCGTTCGCCGCTCGAACACGAGATTGCCGAGCGCGATCTGCTGCCACAAGGTCTCAAGGACGAGATGTTCGATTACTATCTGGCGTTTTTGCTGTCGGGTATCATCGGCATCTATCGCACGTGGGCACTGTCTGACGGATCGGTTCCTATCGAGCGCGTCTCTGAGGTCGCCAACGATCTGACTCTCAACGGCCTGTCGAGTCTGGAATCTCGCTTGGACTAGGCCTAGTTGGGCTCGTCGGCGTGGAAATTCTTGTTCACGAGGTTCTCCGGCGCCTTGTAGACCTCGCCGGCGTAGGAGCTGTAGCCTGAGGATCCTTAAAATAAAGTCCAGTTTATCCTTCTCACTCTAATTGGGAATCCTCCGATGCGCCTTCGCACGCTCGCACGACCTCGATACCATGCGAGCGTGCGAACTCGACGAGCTCTGCGTTGCGGGCGTTTATGGTGCCGAAGGCGGCGGGGCACACGATAAGACGCGCGCAGTGGACGAGGAGCTCTTTGGCGCGGGCTATGGTTTTATCCCCGATCGGCTCGAAGGCGCGCTCGGCCACGCATTCCGTCGCCAGGTCGCGCGCGAGCTCGCAGTCGATGTCCCCTTCGTGCAGAACGCCCGCGTAGAACGCCTTGCCCTGCCGGATGAGCTGGCGAAACACAGCCGACCCCGTACCTGCGCCGGCGATGACGAACGTGTGCGCATCACCGTGTGGGCGCCCAATTTCCACGCTGCCGAAGCGCTCGTTGAAGGTGCCATGCTGAAGGCCGTAGAGCTCGCCAATTGTCTCGCGCGTGAATATGTCCTCGGGTGCGCCGGCGCGAAAGACCCGGCCGTCCTTCACGCAAATCACCTTGTCGGCGCTTTTCTGTGCGAGCTCGAGTTCGTGGATGGACATGATGACAGCCACATTCCGCGATTTCGCAAGGTGGCGAAGTATTCGCAGCAGGTCGATCTGGTAGCGGATATCGAGATACGACGTGGGCTCGTCGAGCACGAGCACACGCGGATCCTGCGCGATGGCGCGTGCGAGCATGACGCGCTGGCGTTGCCCATCGCTTATCTGCATGAAGTCGCGCTCGGCGAGCTCTTCCACATGTGCGGTTTTCATGGCCTCATCGACCCGACTATGGTCGTCGGGCGAGAGTGTGCCCAGGCGCCCGGTGTAGGGATGCCTTCCCGCCTCTACGATATCGCGGCAGGTGAGGAGCTCGGTCCGGGGGCGATCCGTCAGCATAACGGCAAGGTTCCTTGCGAACTCCGCCGTCTTCCATCGGGAAATCTCCCGCCCGTCGAGCTCGACCGCGCCGGCAAGCGGTGCAAGATGGAGTGTGATGGTTTTCAAGATGGTCGACTTGCCCGAGCCGTTCGGCCCGATGAGCGCCACGACGTCGCCCGCGCGAACCTCCAGATCGACGCCTTCGACTACGACCTTCTTGTCGTAGCCCGCCGTCAGGTCGCTTATGCGGAAAAGCGGCGCTCCGTCAGCCTGCGTTTCGACCGGGGTTTCGAGGTTCGACTCCGCTCGGAGGAGGCGTTCCGCGCGCAGTTCCGCACGAGCCGAAAGTGCCTTCTGGCGCTTTCGTGCGAGCTTTGGACTGTCTAAGCATGGAATGTCCCCTCCGAGCGTTTTGGGCTGCGGCACGAATTTCCCCATCTACCTCACCCGCTTCTTCAACATGAGCGCGATAACCACCGGCGCGCCGAAGATGGCGGTGACGGCGCTGATGGAAAGCTCGACGGGGGAGAACAGCGTGCGCGCGATCAAATCGCAGCCCGCGCAGAAGATGGCGCCTCCCAAGAAGCACGCAGGAATCACGCGGATGGGCTTCGATGACTTCAGCGCCGACTTAACGAGATGCGGAACCGCGATGCCTACGAACGACACCGGACCAGCGAACGCGGTCACGCAGGCGGAGAGCATGCTCGCTAGAAGGACGAGCACCACGCAGAAGCGTGCGACGTTCACGCCGACGCTTTTTGCGTAGGCTTCTCCCAGCTGGAAGGCGGAAAGGGGCTTCGATATCGCGAATACGCATGCGCTCACGGTGATCACCACGACCGCGATGACCGCGACGTCGTCCCAGCTCGAACCCGAGAAGCTACCCAAAGACCAGTTGTGCAGGTTCACGATGGACTGGTCGTCGGCGAAGGCGATGAGGAAGTTCGTCGCCGCCGAGCAGATGTATCCCACCATGACGCCCGCCACGATGAGCATGGCCATGGAACTTATGCGCCGTGCGATGAGGAGCACGAAGCCGATGGTGATAAGCGAGCCCAGAAACGCTGCGGCCACCATGGCCGGCGAGGACATGGCCTGGTTCGCGCCCAGAAGCACGATCATCGTAAGCGCGACGACGAACTTTGCGCCCGAGGAGACGCCCAAGATGAACGGGTCGGCGATGGGGTTGTTGAAAAACGTCTGCAGCAGGAACCCGGAGAGCGAAAGTGCCCCGCCGAGAAGCACGGCTGAAAGCACGCGCGGCAGGCGAATCTCCCAGATGACTTGGCTTTCCATGGAATTGGCCGCGCCGCCCGAAAGGATGCCGGGGATGTGGTCTGCGGGCACGAGCACGCTCCCGATGCACAGGTTGGCCCCGACGAGCACGATGAGGACAACAGCGAGCAGCGCCGTCACGACGCGACACCGCGCGGCGCGCCCCGATTCGTCGTATGTCATGGAAAGCCGGCTTCTCATGACGCTAGCCAAGCTTCCTCAGATAATGGAAGTCGCTCGCGTCATCGCCGGTGAACGCCCCGTGCAGCTCGTCGATAATGTCGGCGGTAGAAGTCATCTGCTGGTACATGTCGGCGCTTGTGACCCAGACGTTGCCGTTCTTCACGGCTTTGAACTGCGACAATAGCGCGTTTTTGCCTACGAAGTCTTTCAAGGTGGCAACCGATTCGTCGATGGTGCCGTTGTAGACGATGATGTCGGCATCCTTCGCCGTCGCGTAGAAGCGCTCCATTTCGAGCGTTACTGACGAACCTGACGTCGACGCCGTCTGCGCGTCATCGAGTGCGTAGCTGCCGCCTGCAAGCTCGATCATCTGCGCCACGTAGTCGCCCGCCCGCCGCGTGACGGCGGCCCCGTTCGAGTTAATGTAGAAATACGCCACGGTTTTACCTGACGACGCGAGCCCCGACGTTTGCTCGACGCGGGCCTTCTGCTCGTTGAACAGGTGCGCGGCCTCGTCTTCCTTGTCGAACAGGACGCCGAAAAGCTTAATCCACTCGAGGCGCCCGAGTGCTTCGGGCTCGCTCGACGACTGTTCGGTGAGCACGACGAGCCCGAGCTTCTGCAGCTTTTCCTTCACATCGGGCGTGTGGTTGATCATGGTGTTCTCGATGGCGAGCGTGCAGCCCGAGGCCGATATTCGCTCGTAGTCGGGCGCGCTGTACTTGCCGCCGTATGCGATCGCCCCACTTTCGAGCGCGCTTTTGAAGCCCGCGACCGAGCAATCGTTAGCCTTCGTGCCCGACATGATGATATTGTCGTTTGCATCGAGCGCGTCGACCAGACACATCGTCGCCGACGACACGAGGTACACCTTGTCGGCGGGGCGCCTTATGACCGCGATGTCGGAGCTCAACCCATCAGGTACCTTCGCATCTTGCGGCACCACGAGGAAGCGCTCCCCGTTCGAAACGCAGATAAGCCGCAGGCCGCCTTCGAACTCGTCGACAGTGAAGTGCTTGGCGTATTCAAGCTGAAGCGCCCCCGTCGGCTCCCAGCCGCAGCCCAAATCGGCGTTGTGGAAGTCAGTCGCGGCGCTTGAAGCCGTTCCCGCAGGGGAGCCGCCGCTTGCATCGTCGCCCGTTTTCTCCTTCATGGTGGATGAGTCGAAATGGAGCGTGTAGTCGATGGTGTGCGGCGTCGACATGGCGACGGTCTCGGCCGACACGGCGATGTCCTCGTCGAGCGTGACGGGTATCTCGAATGTGGACTTGCCGCCGTCGTTTACGGGCGCGTAGTCCACGCCGTCGACGGTCATCTTGTCGTAGTTCGAACTCGACCAGGTGATGGTCGCGGTGTAGGTGTCGCCATCCTTCACAATTGTGGTGGGTGAGGCGATGCTTGCGCGCCCTGACCCGCCGGAGAGCGAGACGCTCACAGTGTATTCCTGAGAGCCTGCCGTGCCACCGGTCGCGTTCGGGCTCGCACTGCACCCCGCGAAGGGAAGCGCGAGCAGGGCGACGAGAACGCAGGCGATCGCGCGCACCGCGATGCTGCGACGCTTCCTGCTTTCCCCCTTGGGAAGAATCGACCGCATGACGTTACTTCAGTGCGTCGGCGCGCAGATCGACGCCGGCGGATTCGAACACGAGCGTGCGGTCGTACCACTGCTCTTTTCTAATACTCCACGCGGCGCAGGCGGTGTCCTCGTCGAGCGCTTCAACGGGCACGTCGTAGGTGTACTTGCCTTCCGCGTTTTCCACATAGGGGATGAAGTCGGCCTCGCTCGCGGCGACAGCCTCGTCGCCCGTGCCCATGAAGAGCTTGCCGTAGCCCGTGCCGGAAAGCGTCATCACGCAGTGCATGGAGCCGTTTTCCACGATGAGCTGGGCGTCCACAATCCTGAACATGTTCGAGCTGGAATCTACGGTGATCGGATAGGTGCCGTCGGCCACCTTGTCGGCGGTGATGGGGGCAGCGCTTGCGCCCTCGGGCGCATCGGCCGCCTGTTCGGTCTTTTCCTGGGAATCGGCATCGCTTGCCTTTGCGCTGTCGATTGAATTTCCACCGCAGCCGGCGAGCGAGAACGCGAAAAGCGCCGCCGACAGGGCGAAGGCGAGGGTTTTCTTCAACATGGAGGGGTTCCTTTCAATCGCTTCGACCGCCCGCGCCGTGCGGTGGGCGGGCGGGATGCGAATGCAACGGGCATGCGCCGCCAGTCGGGGAAGGCGCATGCCCGTTGCACGGGGACGCGACCGGCGCCCCCGTGCGCGGCGAGTTTACAGCTTGGCGATGGCGTCGTCCACGTGCGAGACGTAGATGTCGTCGACCGCGACGTTCTGTCCCAGACCCTGGAGCAGGCACGTCACTTCGAAGCCGGCGGCCACGAACTTTGCAGCCCAGCTGTCGGGGTCGGTCTCGTCTGCCATGTCGTTGTTCGCGTGGTCGCCCGCGACCACCATGAACGGCGCGAGCACGGCCTTCTTGTAGCCTGCGGCGCTCGCGGCGGCGATAACATCCTCGCAGGTCGGTTCAGCCTCGACGGTGCCGACGAAGAACTGCGTCAAGCCCTCGTTCTTAAACACTTCCTGCATCTTGGCATAGTCGGCGTTGGAATCGGCTTCGGTGCCGTGGCCCATGAGACACAGCGCCGTCTTGCCGTCGTCGAAGGACGCCATGTTCTCCTTAATGGCTGCGGCCACCTTCTTGTAGTCGTCGTCGGAGGTGAGCAGCGGGTCGCCGAGCGAGATTTTGTCGAACTTGTCGGCGTACTTGTCGAGCTCGTCTTTCACGTCGGTGTATTCCAGGCCACCCATGAGATGCGTCGGCTGCACGACGATTTCCTTCACGCCGTCTTCCACGCAGCGGTCGAGCGCCTCGGTCATGTTGTCGATCGTGATGCCGTCGCGCTTCTTCAGCTTGTCGATGATGATCTGCGCGGTGAAGGCGCGGCGGATGTCGTAGTCCTGCCAGTACTTCTCGCGGATAGCGTCTTCGATGGCGCCGATGGTGATGTGGCGCGAGTCGTTGTAGCTCGTGCCGAAGCTCGTGACGAGGATGACCGGCTTCACGGCCTTCTCCTTTTTACTCGATTTCTCGGAACTCGCGGAGGTGTTGGAGCAGCCCGCGAGCGCGACTCCGGCGAGCGCGACGGCTCCGGTTGCTGCGGCGCCCATGAAGCCGCGGCGTGACATCTGGTCGGACATGGTTTTTCCTTTCCTCGGTTTGCCGGTCCCCCGGCGACAGTTGCTTGTCGGCACAAGCGAAAGAAAAGCGCACCCCTCGGGGTTCACAAGGAGCTAACGCCACGGCGATGCCGTGAGGAAAAGGCGAAGCAGTCTGGCTTTGGGCGCGAGGCGGTTCGCCCGCGCGTCCTATACAGTAATGTCCCTTGCCCAGGATTCCCACCTGGTTCCCTCCGCAAGCCAGCGCGGGCTGTGCGGGCGCCGCGCCGGTCATTTCCTTTTATCCGATTGTCATATGCTCGTTGCCGAATCTTTTACTATGATAGTGGGCACTTGTGAACGTGTCAAAGCCAGGGCGGGCGGCATTGCGCCTCCTGCCTGCGTATTTGCGTCGATTGCCGCCGCAGGCGCCGTGTTTTGCCCGCTGCGCGAATGGCGGCGTAAACGGTTGCGATGAGAAACGGGAAGGGAAGGCTCGGATGATTCATATCGTTGGCGCAGGCTCGGGCGCCGCCGACCTTATCACGCTGCGCGGGGCGCGCCTTCTGCGCGCGGCCGACGTGGTCGTTTGGGCGGGAAGCCTTGTGAACCCCGAGCTGCTCGCCGAGTGCAAGGAATCCTGCATCGTCTACGACAGCGCGCACATGACCTTGGAGAAAGTGCTCGACGTGATGTGCGCGGCAGATGCGCGGGGCGAGGAAGTGGTGCGCCTGCACACGGGTGACCCGTGCCTATACGGCGCCATCCAGGAGCAGATGGACGCACTCGACGCGCGCGGCGTGGACTACGAGGTGGTGCCCGGCGTGTCGAGCTTTTGCGGTGCCGCGGCGGCGCTTCGCCAGGAATACACGCTGCCGGGAATCAGCCAGTCGGTTGTGATCACGCGGCTTTCCGGGCGCACCCCCATGCCCGCGGGCGAGGGCATGCGCACCATGGCGGAAAGCGGCTCGACTATGGTCATCTTCCTGAGCTCGGGTATGCTCGCCGAGCTTTCCGCCGAGCTTTTGGCCGCGGGCCGCAGCTCCGACGAGCCGGCGGCGCTCGTGTACAAGGCGACCTGGCCTGAGGAGCGCGTGGTGCGATGCACAGTGGGCACGCTCGCCGATGCGGGCGCGCGAGAGGGCATCGACCGCACGGCGCTCGTGGTGGTGGGCCGCGTGCTCGGAGCTCGCGGCGGGCTTGCGCACAACGGCGCGCAAGCGGAGTCGTACGAGCGCAGCAAGCTTTACGACCCTTCGTTTGCCACGGGGTATCGGAAGGCGAGCAGCTAGCGTGGCCTTCGAGCATTACATATATACCGGGACGACCCGCCTGCGCTGCGGCTACACCACGGGGAGCTGCGCCGCGCTCGCGGCGAAGGCAGCCTGCGAGATGCTCTTGTCACGAAAGCCCGTCGGCCTCGTGTCGATCGTCACCCCCGGCGGGCTGCCCGTCGAGGCTAACGTGGTCGACGCATACATCGGCGAGGGGTGCGCCCAGTGCGCCGTGCGAAAGGACGCAGGCGACGATGCCGATGTGACCGACGGCGTGCTCGTGTACGCGCGCGTGGAACATGCGGGGTCGGGCACGGGTACTGCGGGCAGCAAGGACGTGCCCACGCATGAATCGGAAGTTTCCGTCGATGGCGGCGTGGGCGTGGGGCGCGTGACGTTGCCCGGGCTCGAGCAGCCGGTGGGGGCGGCCGCCATCAACGCGACGCCGCGCACGATGATCACTTCGGCGGTGCGCGAGGTGTGCGCCGCGCACGGCTTTTCTGGAAATATTGCTGTGACGATTTCGGTACCCGAGGGTGTTGCCCTTGCCGAAAAGACCTTCAACCCGCACCTGGGGATAAAGGACGGCATCTCCATCCTGGGCACGACGGGCATCGTCGAGCCGCGCAGCCTCGCTGCCTTGCGCGACAGCATCGAGCTCGAGATTCGGCAGCATGCGGCTATGGGGCGGCGCGGAGTCGTGCTCACGCCCGGCAACTACGGCGCGCAGTTCATCTCGGGGCATTTCCACCTAAACGGTGCGCCGGTGGTCTTTATCTCCAACTTTGTGGGCGATGCGATTGATTGCTGCGTTCGCGAGGGATTCACCAATGTCCTTCTTGTGGGACACATCGGCAAGCTGGTGAAGGTCGCTGGCGGCATCATGGACACCCATTCGCGTACCGCCGACTGCCGCGCGGAGATTCTGGCCGCCCACGCGGCCTTGGCCGGCGCGGGCGCGAAGACCGTGCGCGAGATCATGTCGTCCGTCACGACCACGGCGGCGCTCGAGGTAATCGAGGCCGCCGGCGCGGGGGACGCTGCGCGCGCCTCGCTCGCTGCGGCAATCGAGGACAGGTTGCGCCGCCGCGCGGCGGGCGCATGCGACATCGCCGCGGTCGTGTTCGACGCCGAGCGCCGCGAGCTTTTCCGCACGTCGGGCGCCGATGCAGTTATCGGGGAATTGGGGGCGACGTATGAGTAAAGGCGTGCTGTACGGGGTGCGCCGCGCAATCGGCTGGCCGGGGACGAAGGTGGTCATGAAGGCGCGCCGCTTGCTTGCGGACACGAAGCGCATCCTTCGCGAGGAGGGCGCCTTTGACGGTGCCGAGCTCGTAGAGGACTGTGGGCTTCTGGGCGAGCGCGTGTACCGCTCGCTCGACGATGTTCCCGATCGGGGCAGCTACTTCTCGACGATGGCGGTGCGCTAGATGAGGATTTCCTGCATAGCGTTTACTGAGAGGGGGTATGCGTTGGCGGAGCGCACCGCACGCGCGCTTTCCGATTGCGCGCAGACAGGTGAAGATGACCCTGGCTGGGACGTTTCCGTTTCGCGCGGTTTCGGTGAGGGGAAGGCCGACCTGCGCGCATGGACGGCGCTCGCGTGGGAAGCGTCGGACGCGCTTCTGTTCGTGGGTGCGGCGGGCATCGCCGTGCGGGCGATCGCGCCGCATGTCGCCTCGAAGGCAACCGATTCCGCGGTTGTGGTGATCGACGAGGCGGGGCGCTTTGCCGTCCCGCTTTTGTCGGGGCATTTGGGCGGTGCGAACGAGCTTGCGCAAACTGTGGCACGCGCGACAGGGGCCATCCCCGTCATCACCACGGCGACCGACGTCCGCGGCGTGTGGGTGGTGGATACGTGGGCGCGCCGTGCGGGGCTCGCTGTTTCGAATCCCGAGGCCATCAAGCGAGTGTCGGCGCGGCTGCTTTCGGGCGGGCGCGTGGCGCTCTATTCCGACATGCCGATTTCGGGACAGTCGCCTGAGGGGGTTGACATTGCGTCCGACCGCTCTCGGGCCGATATCGTCGTGTCGCCGTTCGCTGGCGCGAATGCAGGTGCGTCCGTTCGCGCGGCGGAGACAACGGGCGAGGTCTTGCCCGCCGGTGAGACAGGGAAGCCGGCGGGCGTGCGGGCGCAGGCGCCTGCGCCCGAGCCGCTTCGCCTTGTCGTGCCCTGCATCGTTGCGGGCATAGGGTGCCGTCGCGGTGCGTGCGCCGAAGCGATCGGGGAGGCGTTTCTTCTCGCGTGCGGGCAGGCGGGTATCTCGCCTTCGGCCGTGCGTGAGGCGGCGACGATCGACGTGAAGGCGCACGAGGAGGGTCTGCTCGCCTTCTGCCGCGCGCGCAATATCCCGCTTGCGACGTATTCCGCAGAGGAGTTGTCGAAGGTCGAAGGCAGCGTTTCGCCATCTGATTTCGTGCGTGCGACGGTGGGGGTCGACAACGTGTGCGAGCGCGCGGCGCTCGCGGACGGGGGCAAACTTATCTTCCCGAAGCTCGCTCACGGCGGCGTGACCGTCGCGTTTTCCAAGGTAACTATCGAACTTTCGTTTAAGGAGCGGTGATGGGAAAGCTCTTCGTGGTGGGGATCGGCCCGGGCGGCCCCGACGGCATGACGATTGCGGCCCGGCGCGCGCTCGAGGCGGCCGACATCGTTGTGGGGTACACGAAATACGTGGAGCTCGCGCTCGCCGCCGTGCCCGACGCGGCGCATCTCGCGACGCCGATGATGCACGAGGTCGAACGGTGCCGCCTGGCGCTTTCGCGCGCGCAGAGCGGAGAAGCCGTGGCGCTCGTGTGCAGCGGTGACGCGGGCGTGTACGGCATGGCGAGCCCCGTGCTGGAGCTTGCGGAGGACTACCCCGATGTAGACGTGGAAGTTATCGCCGGGGCCACCGCGGCTCAGAGCGGGTCGGCGGTGCTCGGCGCCCCGCTTGCCCACGACTTCGCGGTCGTGTCGCTCTCCGACCTGCTCACGCCATGGGAGGTCATCGAGCGCAGGCTCGCCGCCGTGGCGAGCGCCGACTTCTGCATCTGTTTGTACAACCCGCGCAGCAGAAAGCGCGCCGACAGGCTCTCACGCGCGGCGAAGATTATGCTCGAATGGAAGGCCCCCGACACGCTCTGCGGCTGGGTACGCAACATCGGGCGCGAGAGGCAGCAGTCGGGCATGTGCAGGCTCTCCGAGCTGGGGGAGATCGACGCCGACATGTTCACCACCGTGTTCGTCGGCAACGCGGACACGAAGCTCGTAGGCGGCCGTATGGTCACGCCGCGCGGGTATCGGGAGATTCCATGCGAAAGGTAACGATCATCGGGGCGGGGCCCGGAAACCCCGACTTGCTCTCGCGCGCGGCGCTCGACGCGATCGACATCGCCGACGTGGTCATTGGCGCTCATCGCGCGCTTGCCGGCATCGACGTGCCGCCCGACGTGGTGAGATGCGAGCTCGTGAAGACGGCGGACATCGTCGCCGCGCTCACCGATGCGGCGTCGTGGCAGCGCGCCGTGGTCGTGATGACGGGCGATGTGGGGCTGTTCAGCGGCGCGCGCCGCCTGGTGGAGGCGCTCTCCGGCAACGCGCAGGTGGCCGTGCGCGTCATTCCCGGCATAAGCTCAGCGTCGTATCTCGCCGCGCGCCTCGCGCGTCCATGGCAGGATTGGCGCTTCGCGAGCGCTCACGGCGTGGCGTGCGACATTGTCGCCGAGGCCGAGCGCGCAGGTGAGCTCTTCCTCGCCACGTCGGGCGGGGAAGATCCCTCGCGGCTTTCGGGCGAGCTTGTGCAGGCGGGCTTCGGGGACGCACGCGTGACGGTGGCCGAGCGCCTGTCGTACCCCGACGAGCGCATTACCTGCGCGACCGCAAGTGAAATCGCAGGCCAGACGTTCGACGACTTGAACGTTATGCTTATCGAGTTCGCAGACGGCGCCGGGTCGCCTGCGGGCTCTAGCGCAGCCTCCGAGGCGCCGGCCGGCGCGTCTGCGCCCGCGGCGGACTCTGCGGGCGCATCCCGTGCCGCGAGCTCCCGCTGGCCGTACGCTTCCTCGGGCATTCCCGACGAGCTCTTCATCCGCGGCGACGTTCCCATGACCAAGCAGGAGGTGCGCGCCGTCGCGCTCGCGAAGCTGCGCCTTACCGCGACCGACACCGTGTGGGACGTCGGCGCCGGCACGGGGAGCGTATCGATCGAGGCGGCGCTCGTCGCGCGAGCGGGGTCGGTATGGGCGGTCGAGCGCAACGCGGCCGGCGTGCGGCTCATCCGAGAGAACGCGGATGCATTCGGGTGCGGTAACGTGCATGCGGTCCCCGGTGTCGCCCCCGAAGCGCTCGCGAAACTGCCCGTCCCCGACGCCGTGTTCGTCGGCGGGAGCGCGGGCGAGCTTCCCTCCATCGTGGAGGCGGCGCTCGAGAAGAACTCGCAGGTTCGCCTGTGCGTGCCATGCGTCACCGTTGAGACGCTCACCGAGGCGTGCGCGCTCCTCTCG
>CABURR010000009.1 GCA_902493985.1 uncultured Collinsella sp.
AATAGAACCAATCAGAGAAAACAGCGGAACAACCAGCAATTCAAGCTTATTACCCCATCGATCAACCACACCCCCACTCCAATGAGCGGGAATTGTATCAGGGAGGACTGACCAAGCCGCCCATAGAATCAGAAATGGAAGAATAGAGAGGATGAAAGATGATAACACTGCAGTAATTTTTTTTGAGGCTCTCATCGATTCCGCGTCTCCTTGCGCACCCACATTCCACTCCGCCTTAAATCAAGTATAAATAAAAACTTGAATGCAAGTTTGTTTTGATTAGTATGGAAACTATATCCATTTAGTTCTAATTTGTTCGTAGTATCAAATCGATACCGACACTAGCATGACGTAGTCTTTCAAGACAGCTATTCAACATTGGAGGTCACCGCTATGGACAATGTGAACCACCTAAACGAACTCTCAATACAGTCCCAGCTTAGCATCCTTGAAAAACTGGTCGCGGACGCGGAACAATCTACCGACGCAAGACGCGATTTCGAAGCTCAGCCTCGTGCCGTATTCCAGAAATATGGAATTACAGACCTCCAAATCAAAGCGGGAAATCGAAAAGTCTCTCTGTACGAACTGGTGGAGTCAACCGAAAAGGAGGCGCGTGTCCCCGTTGCACGCGCAGTATATCGTCGTATCCAACTTGCATATTATGACGAGGACAACGAAGCTGAGCCGCAAACGATACCTCTCGTAAACGTTGTACTTAATGCAAACGCAGTAACGAACGCAAACATCATTCTGAACGCAAACGGAATGGCAAACGCAAACGCGAATGCTCAAAACAACGCCAACCTTAAGTACGACGTCAACACAATGGGCTATGGATCAGCTATTTTTATGAACAAACCTGATGTTGTTGAACTATCGGAATCGTACAAACAAACTTCTGTTTTCAGGAAATTTGATCAAGAGGGCTTGAGTGCAGCGAGGCAAGCAGCCATGCTTAAAACAGCAATCAAGAATTCCAGCTCCAATACCATCAACCCCGAAGGGGCTTCCAATGGGGTCGCCCGCGGGTATTATCGCTCCGTCGAATTCGAAGTTACTTACTCCGAGAACGAAGGCACCTTGGTAATCACCGACGCCCGTTTGCTCGCGGCATGATTTCCGAAAGCTCGCAGCACGTGCTGTTCCGCAGACCTCGAATGCTGACATTTATAACAACATATAAATGTGGCGCTGTGTGTGATCATTGTCTGATGAGCTGCACTCCGAACAACAGTGACAGGCTTACTCTTCCCCAAATGCGGCAATTCATCGATAGCTTCGCCGAAGTATGCGTCGGAAGTGGTGTTGTTGTGTTTACGGGCGGAGAATGCACCCTTCTTGGCGATGACCTTCTCGAGGCCATCGCATATGCGAATTCTTTAGGACTCTTTACTCGAATTGTAACGAATGCGTGGTGGGCAAAAAGCGAAAGAGACGCAGAAACGTTCCTCAACGAATTGAAGTCATGTGGCCTTGACGAAATCAATATCAGCTGCGACGACTTTCATGCGGAATATATACCCCTCGAGAATGTGCGCAACCTTTGGAACTCAGCAAAAACAATGGGCTTTCAAACTCTCGGCATTGCGGTCTGCAGAGATAACAACAGTACAATCAGCCCGGCATACCTGTGCAAGTACCTTAATGAAGACATTCCACTCCTGCATCAGTTCGACGATAATACCCAGCCTCCCAGCGCGCCAGCCCGCTTCATCACGGATTCAGGCATCACGCGAATTGGGCGCGCACGAAATCTCAGTCTCAACCAAAATGCGCGACCGCAGGCACGTCTCTTAGCGTCACACTGTTCCGACTGCGGCCGAGACTTCGTTATTTCCCCAAACTGCCATCTTGCACCCTGCTGCGGAATAAATGCAGAGGGAACTTGGCTTTTCGATCTTGGCAAAATCAATCTGACGGATGACATTAATGAACTGCAGCTGCTCCTACTTAATTACATACAATACATAGGACCAGGAGGGCTGCTGAAGCACTTGCGCACGAGCGGAGGCCTTTCTTCATTTGGGCGCTCAAGCTACCTCTCTCAATGCGAGATTTGCGAAGACATCGCCCTCTCGAAAGAGGCACAGACCTGTCTTGCAAAGCTAGCTCCTAAACTGGCAGCCGACTTGATTGTCGAGACTAAATTCGAGACTACCTTTATCGGAAATGGGTCTGATATACATGATTGAAGTGCTACCCTCTTTAAATTCGCTCTCGAGTAATCCACTCCGTAGATTGGACACTCTTGGAGTAACAGATTTTTTAGACACACTTGACATATCTATAGATCCTTTTGAATGCGCGCATCGCATCTGGGATCAACTTGACAGGGAGCATCAAGAGATCGTCTCCTTCCTGATGCTAGGTGGAGAGATTGATCTCGATTCAGAAGTGGCAAAAAGAAGTCTGCTGAAAGGCACTGTTGAAACCATAGCCTCACTCGGGCTGCTAAGCAAGCACAATGGCAATGCCTCCCTTTCCGGTTTATCTCTAATCCGATATCATGGCATCTGGCTTTTTGCCGATGCGCCATCACCCTCGCCTTTACTATATTTTGGCTCTGATTCAATTGGGCTCGCTCGTCGGCTAAGCCCATCCCCCGGAAAGAATGCCTTAGACCTCTGCTCTGGACCAGGCATCCAGGCACTCATACTGGCAAAATCTGGAATGCACGTCACGGCGATAGATATCAATCCAATCGCCTCAGAAATCTGCCAACTAAACGCACTGGTCAATGGTATTAGCGAAGATTTAACTGTTCTAACCGGAAGTCTCTACAACGCACTAAACAATATCGAAAGCTCTTGCAGCTATGAACTCATTACGGTGAATCCTCCTTTGCTCCCAATCCCAGAAGACGTACCATACCCCTTCGTTGGCGATGGCGGCCCAGATGGCCTCAACATCACAAGCAAGGTTATTCGAGGTGCAGGAGATAAACTCACTGATAGCGGATACCTCTCTGCAATTGGAATGATTGGCCTTGGAACCAACAATCAATCAGCATTTGAACGAATACAGAACGATTTGTTGCAAGCTGGCCTCAATGGCGTCTTGACAATAATCTCGAGCTTTAACCTCGGACCCCAATCTGGCTGGATCGACGGTATCGCATGCACATCTGTTGCACATGCTCCAGGAAAATATTCCAGCAAAGAGGAGGCTGTAAAACAGATATCGCGCGCATACAAAAAAATCCACTACGACCGCGTCTGCACCTATCACTTGAAGGCGTGGAGGGAGAGACAGCCCTTTCAAAATCCCATCCTAACGATTCAAGACTGCTCCGCAGATGGCAACCCACTTGGCCCCTGGATCCTCTAAAGCATCCGTCATACGAAAGCAGGTCAATAGGCTGCGCGCCACTCTCTGATGACGCGCAGCCTATCTCATTTCCCCCGCGCTTTACCGAGCCCGACTCACACCTCATAGTTGGCACCGGTTTTCAAAATGCAAGATTCCGCATACAAAATCACTTCTTCTGTCTAGGTGGCAGACCTACGATTTTTGTAGTATAAAGTTCCTCTCAATGCCTTCAATCTATTTCGAGATTGAGAAGAACTTGCATCGGGTTTCATAGAAGCGATATAGATGATACGTTTTGTCCTATCTATATTCCGACATACATCAGGATGCCTCGTCTTTATCGTCATTTCAATAGTCGGCTTGGCCCTTTCCCACATTGCCCCCTTTTTGAACGGTAAATTAATTGACTTCCCGCACGTGGACCTCGTGGACAGGCCCCCTTGTGTAGCTGCACCCGAGGCGCCTCCCCGTCGCCCTCCAGCGCCGGGGTTCCCCTCCATCACGAAGAGGTAATCCCCGTCCGGCCTCGCCGTCTCTGCAACGCCGAGCCTCCCGAGCGACTCGAGGAGGGCGGGCTCGTCCCAGGAGATTTGACAATACTATAGAGACACGTCCCAAATTAGCTACTCAGTAGTTACTGCTGCTGGGCGCGGCGGGCGGCTCGGCGGGCCCTTGCTTCCTGGATCTCATCGAGGTGAGCGATGATCTCGGAGGCGCTCTCCTCGATCGCCTTGCCGTCGGTACGCACTACAAAGCAACCCAGGCGCTTCATGAGAGCACGAGCCTCCTCGAGCTCGCTTCGCACGCTCTCGGGCTCGGCATAGGAGCCGGCGACGGCACGGGCATAGTCGTCGCCCAAGCGGCTATCGCGAATCTCAGAAATAACGTCGACGGTCGAAATCAGGCCAAACAACCGCATCGGGTCTACCTCGTAAATCGACTTAGGCGGCTCCATACCGTGCGCCAACGGAACGTTGGCGACCTTGTAGCCCTGATAGGCCAAATACATCGACAGCGGCGTCTTGGATGTGCGCGACACGCCCAGCAGCACGATATCGGCACCCGACAGATCGTCGCAACCACGTCCGTCATCGTGCTCGACAAAGTACTCCATGGCCTCGATGCGGTGGAAATACCGGTCATCGGTCTTATGGATCACACCCGCCACTCCTTTTGGCGGCACGCCGATAAGCGACGACAGCACGGCAAGCGTCGGGCCGATCAGGTCGACCGAGCGAATGTGCAGCATGCCCAAGTAGTCGAACACGCGAGCACGAAGCGCCGGATCGACAATTGTGTGGAATACGGCGATATCACGATGGTCGGCATCGACTCGCGGGCCCACAAACGACTTGACCTGCTCCACCGAGGTCACCTTAGGCAGACGTAAAACACGAAAAGCCCCTTCATCAAATTGCCCGGACGCCGCAAGCACCACCTCACAAGCGGTATCACCGAGCGAGTCGGAGATAACGATAACGGTGGGACGAGCGGCGACCGGGCAATCCATGCGGGGCTCCTTTTGCGCTTATGCGCAGGCTAGCTTACTTTTTGCGGGCAAGCTCACCGATGTTGGCGATGCCGGAGAAAACGGCCTCGAAGCGGTTGAGCAGCTTAAGGCGATTATCGCGGAGCTGCTCGTCCTTGTCCATGACCATAACCTCGTCAAAGAAACGGTCGATGGGGGCACGCAGGGCGGCAAGGGCGGCAAATGCGGCCGGGTAATCCTCGGTAGCAAGGGCGGCATCGACGGCGGTCTGGGCGGCCTCGGAGGCGTCGGCAAGCGCAAGCTCGACCTCGCCCATCAGGGCGCGGTCGTACTCCGCGCCCAGCTCGGGCTTGGAGATATGCGCCGCGCGGGCGTAGGCGGTTGCCAGGTTGTCGAAGGTCTCGGCGTCGTTCTTGCGGGCCTCGTCGAGGGCGGCGCAGCGGGCGAAGAAGACCGACGGGGCAATGATGTGCACCGCGGAAACGGCGGCAACGGTGTCGGCCGGGATCTTCTCGTCGCGGGCCATGCTCACCAAACGGCCGTGGAAGAAGTCGCGAACCTGCTGGGCGACCTCGGCGGCGTCGAACTCAATGCCCTGCTCGCTATAGAGCTCGAGCGCAAAGTCGATGAGCGACGTGGGGTCGATCGGCAGACGGTCGCGCAGGATGTTGATGATGCCGATGGCGGCACGACGCAGCGCGTACGGGTCGGAAGAGCCGGTCGGGGGCTCGCCGATGGCAAAGATGCCGGCAATGGTATCGAGCTTGTCGGCGCAGGCCACGATGCAGCCAGCGGTGCCCTCGGGCAGCTCGTCACCGGCAAAGCGGGGACGATAGTGATCGCGAATAGCGTGAGCGACCTCTTCGTTCTCCCCCATCGCGATGGCGTAGTAACCGCCCATAACACCCTGCTGGCTCGTGAACTCGACGACAGCGTTGGACACCAGGTCGGCCTTGCACAGGTGAGCGGCGCGGCCGGCATCGGCGGCCAGGTGGGCGCCCAGGTGAGCCTCGCGGGCAATAGCGAGCGCAAGCTGCTCAATACGCTCGGACTTGGCGAGCACGCTGCCGAGCTTCTCCTGGAAGGCGACCTTGGCCAGACGCTCACGGAACTCGTCGAGGGAGATCTTCAGATCCTCCTCGTAGAAGAACTTGGCGTCATCCAGGCGGGCGCGCACGACGCGCTCGTTGCCGTCGATCACGCGCTCGGCGTTCTCGGGCTTGCTGTTGGAGACGATCACGAACTCACGCGTCAGCTTGCCCTCGCCGTCATAGATCGGGAAGTAGCGCTGGTTGGTGAGCATAGACTCGCAGATGATCTCGTGCGGGACCTTGAGGAACTCCTCGTCGAAGGTACCGACAAGCACCGTCGGCCACTCGCAGAGGTTGATGACCTCCTCAAAGACCTTCTTGGGCGTATCGACGTGGCAGCCGGGGCGCGCAGCCTCGACCTCGGCGATGCCGGCAAGGATGGCCTCGCGACGGCGCTCGGCAGAAAGCACGCCGGCGTCCTCGAGCACCTGCTCGTAGACGGCGGGGCTGGCAACCACATGGTCACCAGGGCCAAGTACGCGATGACCACGCGTGGTGTTGCCACTCGTCACGTCGGCAAACGACACGGGAACAACATCCTCGCCCAAAAGGCAGCAGATCCAACGGACCGGACGAACAAACGTAGCGTGCTCGTGGCCCCAGCGCTGGCTGCGGTAGTTGGGCCACTGCAGGCCGGCGATGGTCTTCTCGCACAGGGCCGTCAGGATCGGGGTAGCCGGGGCGGAAGGAATGTTCTTCTCGGCAAAGACGTACTCACGGCCGTCGGTGTCCTCGCGACGGACCAGATCCTCGGCAGCCACACCGCACTTGCGGGCGAAGCCCTGGGCGGCCTTGGTGGCGTTTCCGTCGGCATCGAAAGCGATGTTGGCCGCGGGGCCACGCTTGACCTCGTGAACCTCATCGGTCGCGGTAGCGACGTCGGCAACGAGTGCAGCCAGGCGACGCGGGCTCGAAATCACACGGACCTCGCCGTGGGCCAAACCGGCCTCGTCGAGACCCTTGGCAATCATAGTGCCAAGCTGCTTGACGGCATTGTTCAGCGGTGCAGAGGGCATTTCCTCCGTACCGATCTCAAACAGGAAATCCTTAGCGTCTGCCATGGCTTACGCCACCTCGCCTTCCTGATCGGCATTCTCGTTGATTCCGGCGACCTCGGCCATATAAGCCTCGCAGCACGCCTTGGCGACGGCGCGGACGCGCAGGATGTAGTTGGCACGCTCGACTGCGGACAGCGCACCGCGGGCATCGAGCAGGTTGAAGGCATGGCTGCACTTCATGACGCAGTCATATGCTGGCAGCGGCAGCTTGCGCTCCAGGCAGGAGTGGCACTCGGCCTCGTAGTCGTCAAACTTCTGACGCATCATCTCGACGTTGGCGACCTCAAAATTGTAAGCACTAAACTCGCGCTCGTTCTCCAGGAACACGTCGCCGTAGGTCATGGGCGTGCCGTCGGGCAGGTAGCTCCACACCAGGTCATAGACCGAGTTGACGCCCTGGGCGTACATGGCGATACGCTCCAGGCCATAGGTGATCTCGACGGGCACGGGGTCGACTTCGATGCCGCCCACCTGCTGGAAGTACGTAAACTGCGTGACCTCCATGCCGTTGAGCCAGACCTCCCAGCCAAGGCCCCAGGCGCCGAGCGTCGGGCTCTCCCAGTCGTCCTCGACAAAGCGGACGTCATGGTCGTTGGGGTCCAAGCCAATGGCGGCCAGCGAACCCAGATAAAGCTCCTGGGCGTTGACCGGCGAGGGCTTGATGAGCACCTGGAACTGATAGTAGTGCTGCATGCGGTTGGGGTTCTCGCCATAGCGGCCGTCGGCGGGACGGCGGCAGGGCTGCGCATAGCAGGTGCGCCACTCGGCGGGACCGAGCGAGCGCAGCGTGGTCGCGGTATGGAAGGTACCGGCACCGACCTCGGAGTCATAGGGCTGCATAATGACGCAGCCCTGCTCGCCCCAGTACTGCTGGAGGCGCAGGATGATGTCTTGGAAGGAAAGCGATGAAGCGTTCATGCCTCTAATATCCCCTCGTCGAAACGATTACACGGTTAGGTACTGTACTATAGCGGTTTTTAGTCGATAGCGCCGATACGGTTGAGCGGCCAGTAGCGCACAAGCGCCACGGCGATCAATTCGGAGCGGTCGACCGGGCCAAAGTAGCGTGAGTCAGCAGAGTTCTCGCGGTTGTCGCCCATCACCCACACACAGTCGTCAGGGACGGTGTAGGGATAGCCCACCTGGGCAGCGGGCGCCTGGACGGAAAGCGGCCAGCTCATGCCGGTCGTATAGTCCTCATCGAGCGCCTGGCCGTCGACGACGACCTTGCCGTCCTGCAGGTCGACCGTCTGGCCGGCCGTGGCGATGACGCGCTTGACAAGAACATCGTGCTCAGAGGTGCCGTCGGGGTTGTGAAACACCACGATATCGCCCTGTTTGACGGGCTGTCCGAGTTCGAGCGTCACCTTCTGCGCCAGAATCTGATCGCCAATCTCGATCGTGGACTCCATGGAGCCGGTGGGCACCACAAAGGGCTCGACCACAAACGAGCGAATCAAGAAGGTGGCGACCAATGCGATCGCGATGACCGCGATCCACTCAAAAGCGCCCCTCAACGCGGAATGCTGCGATGGAACCATTCTCACTCCTCGCTCTGCGAATACGAAGCGTCCAAAATCTCCTGCGCGTAAGCGCGCTCCTCGGGCGTGAGCCGCGCTGTCTCGATCAGGTCGGGACGCCAGCGGCAGGTGCGCTCGATGGCATTCTTACGGCGCCAGGCATCGACCTTGGCGTGATCGCCGCTCACAAGCACCGGCGGCACGCCCTCGCCGTTGAACTCGGCGGGGCGGGTGTACTGCGCGTACTCGAGCAGTCCTCCGTCCTCGGCGGTCGAGAACGACTCGTCCACATTGCTCATCTCGTCGCCCAGGGCGCCGGGAATCAGGCGTACGACGGCATCGGCAACGACCATGGCAGGCAGCTCGCCGCCCGTAAGCACGTAGTCGCCGATCGACAGACGCTCATCGGCATACGCATACGCACGCTCGTCGACGCCCTCGTAGCGACTGCACACAAACAACAGGCGCTCACTTTTGAGCAGGCGCTCGGCCACATGCTGCGTAAAGGGCTCGCCACAGGGGGTAAAGAACACCACAGTAGGCTTGGGACCCTCTGCGCTAATGGCCTCGATGGCCTCTGCGATAGGCTCGACCTTCATGAGCATGCCCTGCCCGCCGCCGTACGGCTCGTCATCAACGGTACGATGACGGTCGTGCGTCCAGTCACGCAGGTTATAGGCCTTAAAATCAAAAAGGCCGGCCTTGCGGGCGCGGCCCAAAATCGATGTGGACATGACGGGCTCAAACATCTCGGGAAAGACCGAAAGGGTCTCAATCAGCATGTTGTCCTCCCTACTTGTCCATATCGATCAGGCCGTCCATAACATGGACGGAAATTGTTCCTGTGTCGGGAAGATCGAGCACAACCTGCTCGATCACGGGAATCAGTACCTCGCCGTACCGATCGCCCTCGACAACCCAAACATCGTTAGCGGGCGTCGACATGATCTCGACGATCGTGCCGAGCGAACCGAAGCGCTCGTCGACCACCTCGCGACCCATCAGGTCGGTATAGGCAGCATCGAGCGAATCGAGCTCAAAGTCGTCACGATTTGCCAGCACGTAGCATCCCGTGATGCCCTCGGCGGCCGTCAAGTCGTCAATGCCCTCAAACGAGACCAGATCGCCATCGCCCGTATCGGTGACGGACACGACCGTGCAAAAGCGGTCGCGCTTGAGCGCCGGCGGCGTCAGGGCGACGCGCATACCCGGCTCAAATACAGAAGGAAGCCCCCGCAGCGGCTGCGCGAGGACCTCCCCCTTCCTTCCGTGCGGCTTGACCACACGGGCGATGTTTTTGTACTGGGACCTCAAGGTCCTAGCCCAGAACCTCTACCTCGACAGCAGTGTCGAGGCGAGCGGCCAGTGCACGGGCGAGCGTGCGAATGGCCTTGATGGTACGGCCACGACGGCCGATGACCTTAGCGACGTCATCCTCGGCGACCGAAACCTCAATCGTAGAGGCGTCGTCACCATCGATGACCTCAAGGCTCACGGAATCCGGGTCGTCGACGATCTGAACAACGAGATATTCGACGAGATCGGCGATGCGATCTGAGAGCATTGCCTCACCCTCGAGCTGTGCAGCGTCAACCTCAGGCACGATTTACTCCTCGGCGCCCTCAGCGGCCTCAGCGGCAGCCTTAGCGGCCTCGGCCTCTTTGGCGAGCTGCTTCTTGGACTTCTTGACGACGGTCTCGGTCTTCTCGCCCTCGTTGGCGGCCTTGACCAGAGCGGCGACGGCGTCGGTGAGCTGAGCGCCCTTGGACTGCCAGTCGGCGATCTTCTCGAGGTCGAGGTTGATGGTCTTGGGGGCGGTCATCGGGTTGTAGCGGCCAACCTCCTCGATGATACGACCGTCACGCGGGGCGCGGGAATCGGCGACGACGACACGGTAGTACGGACGCTTCTTAGCGCCGTGACGAGCAAGGCGAATCTTGACTGCCAAAGGAAACTCCTCCAACCAAGCAGCTTTAGGCTGCAACTACAAACAAACAGTTGAACATAATACGCCATCGACGCGGGCAGGTGAAGTCCGTGAGACCAACTTCTTCGGTGTAGTCGAGGGCAAATCCATATCTTAGACAAGAATTCGGGATTTGCAAGCACATACACGCACCCCACATGAGCTGCGCGGTATACTCATGACATGGAAAGACGCGAACATACATACGGTTATGAGGATGCCATGGGCGTCACGCCGCCTCCCTGGACGGGTCCGGCGGTGGGCCTGATGGACCTTGATGCGTTTTTTGCGAGCGTGGAAATGCTCGATCATCCCGAATGGCGCGGAAAGCCGCTCATCGTGGGCGGAGACGCCGATTCGCGTGGCGTCGTGTCCACGTGTTCGTATGAGGCGCGTCGCTTTGGCGTGCACTCTGCCATGGCCTCGGCCGAGGCGCGGCGCCTGTGCCCGCAAGCCATTTGGACGCACGGGCACTTTGATCGCTACCACGAGGTGAGCGCGCAGGTCATGGCGATTCTCGCCGACGAGACCCCGCGCGTTGAACGCGTATCCATCGACGAAGCCTTTATCGATATCACACCGGGTCGCTTTGCGCCCGAAGACCCGCTGCTGGTTGCGCAGCGCATCAGCGATCGCGTGGCAGCGCTGGGGGTGACCTGCTCCATTGGCGTGGGCTGCAACAAGACGGTCGCAAAAATCGCAAGCGAGCGGGACAAGCCGTTTGGGCTGACCATCGTGCGCCCTGGAACCGAGCAGCGCTTTTTGGCCGCGCTGCCGGTATCTGCTATGAGCGGCATCGGACGCTCGGCCGAGGAACGGCTGCGCCGCATGCGCATCTACACGCTTGGCGAGCTGTCACGCGCACCGGAATCCACCTTGGCCTCTATTTTTGGCGTCAACGGCGAACGCATGCGCCAACGTGCGCAAGGACTCGAAATCTCCGAAGTCACAAGTCTCGATGAAGAGCGCGAGGTCAAGTCGGTCAGCAATGAACGCACCTTTGCGAAAGATTTGACTGAGCGCGGGGACATCGAAGCGGCGATTGCGCTGTTGGGAGAGTCAGTGGGACGCCGTCTGCGCCGTCAGGGGCTGACGGGTGCCACGGTAACGCTCAAGCTTAAGTATTCGTATGGCAGCGGGCGTACGGCACAGCGCCGGCTGACGCATCCGACCGACGATGAGAACATCTTTGTAGCGGTGGCGCTCGAGCTGCTCGACAACATCTGGCAGGAAGGCATGCATGTGCGCCTGGCGGGCATCGGCATGAGCGACTTCGACCATCAGGGCGGCATCCAGACCGACCTGTTCTGCGAAGTCGACGACCGCGGAGCCCAATCCAGCGACCGTCGCGACCTCTCGGTCGCCATCGACGCCGTCCGAGACAAATTCGGCGACACCGCCCTATCCTTCGGCCGCCAATCCCGCTTCAACGATTAGTCCCTGAGGCAAAAAGAAAGCCGGGCAGGTGCGGAAAACCGCAACTGCCCGGCGATATGCGTGAGGGTAGCTAACCCCGTCTCAAATGAGCTACTAAAGGAGATTGAGGGGGAGCTGGGGGGCGTCGCCCCAGAGCTTTTCTAGGCGGTAGAAGTCGCGGGCTTCGGGAGTGAAGACGTGGACGACAACCGAACCATAGTCCATGAGCATCCAGGTCTTCTGCTCGCGGCCCTCGATGGAGAACGGATGCTCGCCACAAGCCTCGGCGACCTTCTCCTCGATCTCGTCGACGATAGAATCGACCTGGCGGTTGTTGGTACCGGTGGCAAGCACAAAGTAGTCGCATACGTCGGAAAGCTCGGTCAGGTCGAGCACCTGAACGTCCTCGCCCTTCTTGTCGTAGGCGGCCTGCGCGGCGGCGCGGGCGACATCCTCGGCGGCGACACCGCTCGCAGACAGCGAGGCGGCAGTGCGGTCGGACGTGGCGACGAAGCTCTTGTGCTCCACACCTTCAAGAATCTGCTCGTCGGTCATGGTCTCGTCGGCCATGGAATACCTCTTTCTAGACAGCCCGAGCTAGCGCAGCTGGGCGTAATGGTTGTAAATCGAAATAGCCGTGGGATAAAGATAGCGCCCGGACTGAATCACATAGACCAAACCCTGCGCAAAACAGGAGAAGAACAACTCGTCGAGCGTCGACTCCCCCACCATCTTACGCAACGCATGGGCATAGTCGCCGTGGCGGTTGGGCTCGATGGCATCGGCCACAAAGACCACCATATCGAGCGGCGTCATGTCGCAGGCACCCACGGTGTGACGGTCGACAGCCTGGAAAACGGCCAACGACAACTCGGGGAAAAGCTGCGGAAGCTCATAGGCGGCAACAGGGCCATGCAAAAGCGGCGTCGCGGCGGAAGGAGAGCCGGCAATCTTAATGCCGTAGTGCAGAGCGCGCGTGACCAGCTCGTCGTCGGAGAGCACTTTGTCCCAGTCATGGATCAGGCCGGCGGCAGCGGCATCAAAGCGGTCAACGCCGTAGACCTCGGCCAGATGAAGTGCGGTCTCGGCAACACCCAGCGAATGCACATAGCGCTTGCGCTTATCCTTCATGCGAACATCGAGCAGCTCTTGAATGCGCTTGAGCAGCGCGCGCTCATCGCCCTCAAACTGATCCTCTACCGACAACGTAGACCCCCATCACTCAAAATCTTCTTGGCCCAAATCGGCATATAGCCTGCGTTTGCGAATGTAGCCGAGCACGGACTCGCTCGTAAGATAGCGCACGCTCATACCGCGGGCAACTCGCTTACGAATGTTCGTCGAGCTGATCGCCAACGCTGGAATCTGAATATAGCGCACGTCGAACGGCAGCCCCGACTCTTTGATTCGGGCACGCGCCGTATCGATATCAAAGCCCGGTCGTGTCGCCGCAATAAAGGTAGCAAGCTCAGCGATTCGTTCGGCATCATGCCAGGTCACGATATCGATGATCGCGTCGGCGCCCGTAATAAAGTAGAGCTTTACCTGCGGCGGGTAAAAGTCGCGAAGGGCATGAAGCGTATCGGCCGTATAGGTTACGCCCGGGCGGTCGATCTCGAACCGGCTCGCCAAAAAAGCCGGGTTCGCGGCGGTGGCGAGGACCGTCATGGCATAACGGTCCTCGGCAGGCGTCACCGGCTTGTCAAGCTTAAAGGCAGGAGAACCCGCCGGCATAAAGAGCACAGCGTCCAAGTCGAGCGACTCGCGCGCCTGCTCGGCGGTCACCAGGTGCCCGTAATGGATGGGATCAAAGGTGCCACCCATAATGCCGAGCCTAAACTCCTGCCCGTCCTCTAGAGGAAGCTCGGGCAGACCGATTCCACCGCGCAGCGACATGGCTTACTCGCCCTCCGAGGTCTCGGCATCGCCCGCGGCATCCGCCGCATCGACAACCTCGACGCCCTCATCCGCAGCATCGGCCACGTCAATGGCTTCAACGGCAACGTCCTCGCCAGCATCCTCGAGCTCCTCGTATTCCGAGAAGTCCTCGGCACCCTCAAAGTCAAAGGCGCGCTGGCAAATGCGGACCTCGTCGCCCGCACGGCAACCGGCCTTCTCGAGGGCATCGTCAACACCCATACGCGCAAACTTATGCTGCAGGTAAATGACGGCTTCCTCGTTTTCCCAGTCGGTCTGGATGACCATGCGCTCGATGGCACGACCGACCACGCGGAAGGCACCGGGCTCTTCCTGGACAATGCGGAAACGCTTCTCGCGCTGCAGGCGGCGGCGCTCCCATTCATCGTCGCGCAGAACGACCGGCTCATCGGAGACAGCCAACTCGGCGCGCAGCTTAGCCACCTGCTCGCCCACGGCAAGCATCAGCGTGTTGAGGCCGGCGCCCGTCACGGCAGACACGGCAAAGAACATATGTCCATCGTCGAGCGCTGCGCGCTTGAGGTCGGCAATCTTATCGGCCGTGCCCGGCGCGTCGCACTTGTTGGCAACAACGATCTGCGGACGCTCCGAAAGCTCGGCGCCATACTGCTCGAGCTCGCGGTTGATGATGCGATAGTCCTCGACCGGATCGCGATCCTCAAAACCACCCGTCATGTCGACGACATGCATGATTAGGGCCGTACGCTCAATGTGGCGCAGGAACTGGTGACCCAGGCCCTTGCCCTCGCTCGCGCCCTCGATGAGACCGGGGACGTCGGCAACGACGTAAGAATACTCGCCGGCACGCACCATGCCGAGGTTCGGCACGAGCGTGGTAAACGGGTAGTCAGCGATCTTGGGGCGGGCGGCACTCATGCGCGCAATGAGCGATGACTTACCCACCGAGGGAAAACCCACGAGCGCGGCATCAGCCATAAGCTTCATCTCGAGCTCGATCCAGTGCTCCTCGGCCGGCTCGCCCAGCTGAGCGAACGCGGGCGCGCGGCGCACCGACGTCACAAAGTGCGTGTTGCCCAGGCCGCCGGCACCGCCGGGCGCCACGACAACGCGCTCGCCATCGTGAACGAGGTCGGCAATCTCGAACATCGGGGTCTGCGTCTCGGGGTCGAGCTCGCGTACCACGGTACCCATAGGGACCTTGAGAATCAGGTCCTCGCCGCTCTTACCGTTACGACGGGCGCCCTGCCCGTGCGTGCCGCGCTCAGCGCGGAAGTGATGCTTAAAGCGGTAATCGATCAGCGAAGACAGCTGAGCATCGGCCTGGATGACGACATTGCCGCCACGACCGCCGTCGCCGCCATCGGGGCCGCCCTTGGGGACAAATGCCTCGCGCCTAAACGACATACATCCGGCTCCGCCGTCGCCGCCGCACACGTTAATGCGGCTGATATCGGTGAACTGTGACAACAGAATCGCCTCCTACAAAAAAGAGGGAGACCCTTGAATCCTAAAACTCAAGTGCCTCCCACATATGTGCTCTATGAAGGGTGAATTACGCGTTCGCGAGCGGGCGTACGCTGACCCTGTGCTTGATACCCTTGTGGAACTCAACGGTACCGTCGACCAGCGCGAACAGCGTGTCGTCCTTACCACGGCCAACGTTCTCACCCGGGTGGATGTGCGTGCCGTGCTGACGGACGAGAATCGTGCCCGTGGTTACCGTCTGGCCGGCATAGCGCTTCGTGCCAAGGCGCTGACCGCGGGAGTCACGGCCATTACGGGAGGAACCGAGTCCTTTTTTGTGTGCCATTGTGTATACCTACTCTTTCGTTACGAGTGTAATCTACTCGGCGACGGGAGCCTCGGCAACAGCCTCGGCCTCTGCCTTGACAGCCTTCTTGGCGCGGGACGTAGCCTGGACCTTCACGATCTTCAGCTTGGTGAGCTGCTGACGGTGACCCTTCAGACGACGATAGCGCTTACGCTTGTGGAACTTGAAGACCAGCTGCTTCTCGCCCTTGAACTGCTCAACGATCTGAGCGGTAACCTTGGCCTTGGCCAGCTTGTCGGGATCGGTGACGATCTTCTTACCATCGTTGAGGAAGATGACCGGCAGGGTGACCTTGTCGCCCTCATTGCCCTCGATCTTCTCGACGGTGATGACATCGTCGGTGGCGACCTTGTACTGCTTGCCGCCCGTGTTAACGATTGCGTACATGTTTACTTGCCCTTCATGCATCAGTTAGTGCAACAGCCGAATATAGTAGCAGGCGATAATACCCCCGTCAACGAGTATGTGGAGCAAATCCACAAGTTCGCACAGGTATGGGGCTGACGAGTCGGCCCTCGTCGTCCTCGCATGCTTGATTCTGACGCTCGACATCGTAGGAGCAGATGGTCACGAGGTCTTGCATACCGGTGGAAACAATAGGTGCATCGACGCCCGGGGTCAAGCCCTGCAACAAAACATCAGCAGCAGAAAGCAAAATCTCCGGACGCATAGAGCCCTCGTTGTCGGCATGGGTGTCGAGCATGAGCACCAGATGGTCCTCACACTCCCCCGCCGCGAGCTCATAGCCAACGAGCGTATGGTCCAGATCAAGACGCTTGCTCTTTTTGCCGCGCGCGTAGTCGATGCCGTGGCCCGCGCGCAGCGTGTCGATCGCACGACGCACCTCGTCGGCGCTTACGGGCGCCTCGGGATCCAGGTGTAAGTCGATGCGATACGACAGGCGCGTGAGCTGCGCCGTCAATGCCGGCGTGCGCACGTCGATGTACGCCGCCTCGATGGGCGCCAGATCGGCCGGAGACGCCGCAGCCAGGCGCTCAAACGCCTCGTCGAGCGCCACGAACTCAGTCATAAACAGGTCATACCACTCGCAGGTCGACGACGTACCAACCGGTAGCGCCGAAGAGAAGCCCACGCGCATGTGCGGAGAGAAGCCCTGCGTGACGGCATAGGGAAGTCCCGCACGGCGCACGATGCGCTCAATGGTATGGATCACTTCGAGATGGCCCAGGTACTTAAGGCGATCGCGCTTGCCATAGCGAACACGAAGTCTAAAGAGCGTGGGGTTGTCGGTCAGGCGCTCACTCATGCGCGATCACCCATCAATACATTCTTGGCGTGGAGCGTGGGGCAGATCCCGCAGCCGGTGCACGACGTACGGGTGCAGTCGGGAGTCGTGACGCCCTCGAGCGAGCGACGGTACTCGCGCTCGAGGAAACCGCGCGTGCAGCCGGGGCTCACATGCTCCCACGGCAGGCGCCAGTCCAACTCGTAGGGCAGGTGCACGAGCTCATTGAGGTCGATGCCGTTTTTGGCAGCAGCCTCCTTCCAGTTATCGAGCGAGAAATGCTCTACCCAGGCGTCAAAGCGCGAGCCCGCACGCCAGGCATCGATGATGACGGGCGTCATGTCGCGACCGGCGCGGGACAGCGCGGCCTCGATGAGCGAAGTCTCGGCATCGTGGTAATGCACGCGGACGGCACGGTTGCGAACGCTCGTGATAAGCAGCTTCTGGCGACGCTTGACGTCGTCGTAGTCGAGCTGCGGGCACCACTGGAACGGCGTGGCGGCCTTGGGGATAAAGACCGAAACCGAGATGGACACCGAGATCGAGCCGCGACGAGCCTTGGGCACCACGGAACGACCGAGCTCCAGCACGTGATCGGCCAGATTGGCGATGGCCACGATGTCCTCGTCGCGCTCGCCGGGAAGGCCCATCATAAAGTAGAGCTTCATGCGGTTCCAGCCGGCCTCGAAGGCCGCCTTGGCCGCACGGTCCAGGTCCTCCTCGGTCACGTTCTTGTTAATGATGTCGCGCATGCGCTGGCTGCCGGCCTCGGGCGCGAACGTCAGGCCGCCCTTCTTTTCGCCGGCGACCGACTCGGCCATATCCACGCCAAACGAATCCAGGCGCTGCGACGGAATAGACACGCGAATACCCGTATCCTCCAGGCGACGGTTGAGCCTGCCGAGCACGTCGCGAATGCAGGAGTGGTCGGTCGTGGAGAGCGAGGTCAGCGACACCTCGTCATAGCCGGTCTTTTCCAGACCCTGAATCACCGACGAGACGATCTGGTCGGCCGAGCGCTCGCGCACCGGGCGATACGTCATGCCAGCCTGGCAAAAACGACAGCCGCGGGCGCAGCCGCGCAGGATCTCGATAGACAGGCGGTCGTGGACCAGCTGCGCATAAGGTACACACGACTGCGACAGCGGATTGGTGGCGCCGAAATCCTCGACGACGCGCTTGTAGACCACGGTCGGCGCATCCTTGCCCTCACGCGGCACGGTGTAGCCATGCGGCGAGCAGGGCTCGTCGTGACGAACCTCATAGAGCGACGGCACGTAGTTGCCAGCAATGGATGCAAGCTGCTCGACAATCTGCGCGCGCGGGACCCCTTCGTCACGCAGGCGGCGATGCAGCTGGCAGGTCTCGAGCAGCGATTCCTCGCCCTCACCGATGAGGATGGCATCGAAGAAGGCCGCGTACGGCTCGGGGTTGTACACCGAGGGGCCGCCGGCGATGATAATGGGGTCGTCCTCACCTCGGTCGGTCGCCAACAGCGGAATGCCAGCGAGGTCGAGAGCCTCGAGGAAGTTCGTCACCGCCATCTCGTGCGGCACATGCAGACCGACGATATCAAACGAAGCGACCGGCGCTGCACCCTCGAGCGAGAGCAGCGGAATGCCTGCCTCGCGCATGGCATCACCCATATCGGGCCACGGCACATAGCCACGTTCGCAGGAGATGCCCTCGGCCTGGTTAAGGATGTTGTAGAGGATGGCGATGCCCTGGTTGGGCAGACCAACCTCGTACACATCCGGATAGATCAGGCAGCAACGATAGTCGGCATCGGCCTTGGAAAGCGTACCCCACTCGTGATCGATATAGCGACTCGGCTTCTCGACCTTGGCGAGCAACGGCTCAATTAAATGAAAACAATCTTGGTACGGAACGCGCAACGGAAAACCCCTAAGCAGCGAGATCTGATGCGTCCTGATAGGACGCCATAGGACGGGTAGCGCCCGCGACCGTGGTCACCAGATCGCGAACGCGGGAGAACGTGGCAGTGACCACCTCGTTGGCACGGCTGTAGTCGACATCGCGCTCGTAGAGCGAAACGAGCGCACGGCCCATGCCATAGGTGCCCGCGGCAGCAGTGAGCGCCTTGACGGCAAACCCAATATGCGGCGTCTGCTTAACGAGCGCGCGGGTGACCGCTCGGATCACAAGACCGCCGGCAAGCACGCCCGCGACCTCGTAGCCGCGCTCAGGCTTAATGCCGCGTCCAAAGACGGCAGCGAGCTCAAAGAGCATGCCCACCTGCGCCAGCGCCATAACGGGATAATCGGCGCCCGGCAAAAACACCAGCGCGCCGGTCGCCATATTGGTGAGCGCGCACGAGGTGATGATACGATTGGCCGCCGCGATGCGCATGAAGGCAAAGTTCGCCGCAAAAGCCGTTTCTTTGTCGGTGCGATCGAGAATCCAGCGGGCAAGCGTCTCGAGCAGATACGTCTTATCGGTTGCCGCTACCACGCCGAGCATGGGCGTAGACTCCTCGATAAACGGCACCTCCACAGCAGACTCGGCAAGCACGCACACGGGCGCGCCGGCGATCACGAGCTCCTGCACGGCACTCTCCAAGCGGTCGGAACCACACGAGAGCACCAGCACCACATCGGTATCGGTCTTTGGAGCATTTCGCTCCTCCCCCAGACGCTCGACGCGCACAATGCCCGAGGTCGTCTGCGGCACAAAGGCATCACGCACCGTCTCGGCCAGAAAGCGCGAGGCGGACGAATCCAGATAGACCGAAACGCGCACCGGCGTATCGGAATCCTTCTTAACGGACGCGCCCATCTTAAAAGCGCGGGTCAGCTTATCTACGGGAATTTTCATAGCAAACCCCTCCAGCGGTTACGCGGCGCCCGAACGATGCCGCCATATGGATTGTACGATACCCACCGTCAGCAGCTGAATCATCATCGAAGACGAACCGAAGCTAATAAACGGTAGCGGAATACCGGTAATCGGCATCATGCCGATGCACATGCCGATGTTCTCGAAGGTCTGGAACGCCCACATGCCAACGATGCCCACGCACGACAGGCGCAGGAACAGCGACTCGCACTTAAAGGCGACGCGAATCGTCGAAAAGATCAGCAGCACGTAGAGGCACAGGAGCAAAAAGGAACCGCAAAAGCCAAAGGTCTCGGACAGGAAGGCGAAGACGAAGTCGGTGTGGAACTCAGGCAGAAAGCCGCCGGCCGACTGCGTCGCATGGCCCAAACCCTTACCAAAGAAGCCGCCCGAGCCAACGGCGATAAGCGACTGCTGCAGGTTGTAGGCATCGTCCGAATCGGCATTATCGGGGTCGATAAAGACCGTCAGACGGTTCATCTGATACTGCTTGATGAGCACATCGTGGCCGAGCAACGAATCAAAGACCGAATCGAGCGCCAGGACGAGGGCCACCAGGCCCACAAGCAGGGCCAGGGTCGACAGCACCCATTCGCGGCGTGCACCGCTCATACAGATGACGATAGCGCCAGAAACCAGCACGACCAGGCCCGATCCCAGGTCGCCCATGGCAACGACGGCCAAAAACGGAATGGACAGCATGCCGCAGAGCTTGACGTAGTCGCGAACGGTATCGATGCGACCGTTATACTGCGAGCCAAGCGTAGCAATAAAGAAGATGGTGATGAGCTTGGCAAGCTCAACCGGCTGGAATGTCAAGCCGATACCGGGAATCTTGATCCAGCCCGTCATGCCCAGACCGCCCGTATAGGACAGACCCGGAATCTTGGGCGAGAGGATCACGATCAGGTCGATGACGAGCAACGCCGTCGAGAAATTGGAAATACCGCGCAGATCGGTACGCCAGACCAGCACCGCCAGCACCGCTCCGATGCCAATTCCCAGCAGATGGCGTGAGAACGAGGCATCGGCCTTAAACTGCGAAGCCGACCAGATAATGATGGCACCGTAGGCGACGAGCGCCACAGTAGCCACGAGCACACCGATATGCACCTTTTGGCGAAACGTGCCGCGCGAGGCCGAAAGTTGCTTGTTGACACGGTCCAGGCTGCTGCGAGAGCCGGTCTTGGTTGAACGGAACAGATCAGCCGGAGAAAAATCCATCGCAACCTCCTATCGAACCGAAGAATCGCCCGAAGCCGAAGAGGTATCGGGCTCGCCATAAATCACGCCGAGCACGTCGCGCACGACATGCATCGCGGTATCTGAGCCGCCGCCGCCCTGCTCCAGGACAGTAGCGATGACATACTTGGGGTCATCGGCCGGTGCATAGGCGCAGAACCACGCGTATTCGTCCTCGCCGCTTTTCTCGCCCGTGCCCGACTTGCCGTATACCTGCGGCGTCAGGGTGCCAAAGTGCGCCGCCAGGGACGTCGATGCCGTGTAAATCACGTCGTGCATGCCGTTGCGAACAAGAGCCAAATCCGAATCGCTGTTGATCTTGGCCACCAAGCGCTTCTTCTTGCCCTTGCCGTTGTACTTATAGGCATCGCCGTCGCCATCGCGCGACACGGCAGACAAAAACACGTGAGGCACGTACTGTTTGCCGCCGTTGGCAAGACCCATATAGGCACACGCCATCTGCAGGGGCGTCACCAGGATGTCACCCTGACCGATGGCAATGTTGGTCATATCGCCGGCATTCCACTTGCGGTCCTCGGCAGAGGCGTCGGTGAAGTACGACTCTTTCCACTCGGCATCGGGAATACGGCCCGCGCCCTCACTCGGCAGATCGATACCGCAGGTCTTGCCTAGGCCCCAGCGACGAAAGACCTCCTGCAGGCCCTCGGAATGTTTCTCGTCATAAAAGAACGCCTTGCCCATGTCGTAGAAGACGGGGTCGCACGAGTTGGCGATACCCGACTGCAGCGTCATGGTGCCGTGGCCGGAATGCAGCCAGCAGTACTTGCCCCACGACTTGCCCAGACCCGTCCAATAGCCCGTGCAGTTGGTCGTCTGCCCCGACGTGTAGGTTCCAAACTCAAGACCGGCCAGTGCCGAGAGCGGCTTGATGGTCGAAGCCGACATGTACTGTCCGCTAATGGCGCGGTTGAGCAGCGGGTGCGAACCCTTGTCATCATTAAGCTCGGTCCACACGTCATTTGAGACGCCGCCGATAAAGACGGACGGATCGAACTTGGGCTCGCTCGCCATGCCCAGGATCTCGCCATTGTTGGGATCGAGACACACCACAGCGCCGTTGCCGGCATTGCTGTAGCCAGTGGTCTTGGCAAGCTCGATAGCGCTCGCCAGCGCCGTCTCACAGGCCTGCTGAATCTTAAGGTCGAGCGTGAGCTTAATGTCGGAGCCGGCCTTCGCGGGCACGGCGCCGGCCTGACCGGTCACATTGCCCGAGGCATCGACCTTGACGGTCTGCTCGCCACGAATACCTTGTAGCAGGTTTTCGTAGTAGCTCTCAACGCCCGCCTGGCCCACGATATCGCCCGACTGGTACGTAATCTTGCCAGCAGAAGCATCATCATCGCCAGAGGTTTTCTTATTCTGGGCCTCGAGCTGCTCGGAGGTAATGGTGCCGGTATAGCCCAAGATATGGCATGCCGTCTCGCCATATGGATACTGGCGCTCGGTACGCTCGGCAATCTTGACGCCCGGGAACTCGCCGGCATGCTCCTGAATATAGGCAACCGTGGAGCGACGGACGTCCGTCGCGATGGTATGCAGGCTCTGAGCGCCCTCTGTATTGTCCTGAATATTGCGAAGGACCGCCACGTAAGGCATTCCAAGCACGTTGGCAAGATGGCGAACCAGAACCTCATCCTCGGCAAGGTCGCGGTAGGCCACGACAGCAAGTGAGGGACGGTTCTGGACAAGCGCCACGCCATTGCGGTCGAGGATGCGGCCGCGCACAGCGGGAGTGGTAACGGTGCGAGTCTGATTGCTATTAGCCTGCTTCTCGTAATAGTCCGACGAGACCATCTGCATGCCCCACAGCTTGACGGCGAGCGCCGCAAACATCGCGCCCACACCCGTGGTGAGGATGGAAAAGCGGCCCTTAAAGGCGGTCGCCGCGGTATTGCCCTCGCCCTCGGTGGCGCGCGGGGCCGTTCCATGCTGCGTATCGTAGGTAAAACGGGAATCGCCACGACGCATGATGACCAGCGCGACCACGATGGCCACAACCAGCACGATACCGGCGATAATAACCGTCAACTGGGAAGACATCTACGGGCCTCCCCTATTTGAGCTTGCGGGTCTTGGGCTTAAAGCGCATACCCGTCTGGCGTCCGCCACGTGCGGAGAATCCATAGCCGGACTGCGGCACGACGCCGGACATCAAAAACGGAATGGCAACCAGACCCGTCAGGATCGAGGACGGCAGCGCATGGCCGAAGATCGCCACGACAAAGCTCGTCTCCAAACCCATAAACAGCAAGATGATGCTGTAGATCACATTAATGACGAGCGCGAAGGCGCCCACAGTGACGCCGCGCGCACTTGGGGTACCGCCCGTCTGACCGACGGCGCTGTGCACCAGGGCAAAAGAACCCACGGTCAGCAGGAGCGACATAATGCCCACCGGCACGGCAGCGGACAGGTCATAAAACAAGCCGCTGCAAAAACCGCACACGACGGCACGGGTCGGGTCGCCCGAGAACACACTCAGGCACACCAAGATAATCATGAAGTTGACGCGACCACCCGCAATGGAGATCTGCGGTGCCAGGCCTGCCTGCAGCAGCACGCACACGATGGCGGCGATCACAAACGTGCGGGAGCTCATCCCCTGCTCGTGTAGATCCATGGACATGCCCCCTATTCGTTCGAGCCAGAATCGGTCGTCTCGGACGTGTCGGAACTGTCATCCGAGCTCTCGTCCTTCGTCTTGGTCGCAGCATCGCGCGACGTTCCCTGCGGCGTGCTGTTGGCCGTGCTCACGTCCTCATCCGAGGTCGACTGTTCATCGGTCAGCGAGGTAATGACCAGCACTTCCTCGTTGTTCTCGGCCGTGGTCTGAGCGCGCACCACAATGGTGTAGTACACGTCGTTTGCCGATTTCTCAACCGACGAGACGGTGCCGAGCGGTAGACCCTTGGGGAACACGCCACCGATGCCCGAGGTCACGATGATGTCGCCAACCTTAACATCGGAGTCGACGCTCACGTACTCAAGACGCAGCGTGCCGTCAGCCTGACCCTGCAGCATGCCCTGGGCGCGCGTGTCCTGCACCATGGCGGACACGCCCGAGTTCTCGTCGCCAATCAGGCGCACGGTAGAGGTCTTGGCCGATACCTCGATAATCTGGCCGATAACACCGGCAGAACTCGTCACGGGCATGTTGATGGTAAGGCCGTCGGCAGAGCCCTTGTCGATGGTTACGGTCGAGGTCCAGGCATCGCCCGAGGCACCAACGATACGAGCAGCGGTCGATTTGAGGTTGTAGGTCGACTGCAGCCCGACCAGCCCCTCCAGACGCTCGGCGGTCTTTTGAGCCTCGGAGAGCTCAGCAACCTTAGAGGTCAGCTCCTCGTTTTGCTTCTTGAGCTCGTCGAGCGTGTCCTGCGACGCCGTAAGGTTAGAGAACACGTTGCCGATGGCATTGAAAGGAGCCGCCACAGCCGAACCCACAAAGCGCACCGGCGAGGTAATCGTCGTTACGCCCGAACGCACGGCATGAATCGGTCCTGCCTCGCCCTCGCGGATGTAAAACGTGAGCAGCAACACCGAAATCAGGCTGAAAACAATCAACGGGCGCATACCCGTTGATTGTCGCTTGGTATTCAGATTTGTGGAGAAACCCGAAGATCGTGCCAAATGGAATCCACCTTTTGGAAATTAAGCATTGGTCTGGACGAAGCCGCCATCAAACGCATTGGCCTCGAGCACGCGGGCACAGCCGTTAACGACGTTATCGAGCGCCGTGGGGCTGACGTTGACCGAAACACCGGTCTCATCGCGCAGGCGCACGTCGAGACCGCGCAGCAGCGCGCCGCCACCGGTCAGCAAAATGCCGTAGTACATAAGGTCCGAGGCGAGATCGGGAGGCGTGGCATCGAGGGCGTCCTTGACGGCCTTGGCCATCTCGTCGAGCGGCTTGTTGAGCGCGCGACGAATCTCCTCGCTCTCGATGCGCACGGTCTTGGGCAGACCGGTGATCACGTCGCGGCCGTTGACCTCGACGTCGAGCTCGTCCTTGAGCGGCACGGCGGAACCGACCTTGATCTTGATGTCCTCTGCCGTACGCTCGCCGATGGCCAGGTTGTAGGCATCGCGAACGTGCGTGAGGATGGCCTGATCGAACTCGTCGCCGGCAATACGGATGGACTGCGAGACGACAATGCCGCCCATGGCGATAACGGCGACCTCGGTGGTACCGCCGCCGATGTCGATGACCATGGAGCCGGTGGGTTCCTCGACGGGCAGGTCGGCGCCGATAGCGGCGGCCATGGGCTCCTCGATCAGGTAGGCCTGGCGGGCACCGGCCTGGATCGTGGCCTCAAAGACAGCTCGCTTCTCGACCGACGTGACGCCGGAGGGAACGCAGACGACAACGCGCGGACGCGGGGTCCACGGATAGCGCTTCTCGGAAGCCTTGTCGATAAAGTAGCGAAGCATGGCCTCGGTAACATCGAAGTCGGCGATGACGCCGTCCTTCAGGGGACGAACGGCCACGATGTTGCCGGGCGTACGGCCGAGCATGCGCTTTGCCTCGATACCGACCGCCAGGATGCGCTCGTCGTTCTTGTCGATGGCGACAACAGAGGGCTCGCGGATGACGATGCCCTTGCCGCGCACGGAGACAAGCGTATTTGCGGTGCCGAGGTCGATGGCAAGATCGCCCGCATAGCTACCGAAGAACATATCCATCAAAGAAAACAACGCAACTCCTGATGTGTTGGATGATTGCTGGAAAACTACTAGTTCATGATACTAGCGCAAGCCCGGCACCTCACTTGCGGTGAAGCGCCGGGCAAAGCTAAATCCCATAAGGTCACTACTGGTTGTCAGCAGCCGAGAAATCCATATCGAGCGAGGAAACGGCCCAGCCGATATGGTTGTCAGAGCGCACGAATTTGACGGTGTACTCCTGCTCGCCGCCCTTGGACAGCGATGCCTTAACCTTGGCGGTCGTCTCGGTCATGGACTGATCCATGCCCTCGACGGACACGGTGGCGCCCTGCGGAATCGAGGAGATGATCATCGACTTGGCGTCCTCGGACAGGCTCGAGGCCAGGCAAGACTCGGCCTTTGCGGTGTCACCGTCGCCGGCAGCCTGGAACAGATCGGTGATAACCGACTCCTGCGAGGGGAAGCCAAAGCCGCGCGTGTAGGCAAAGCCCAGACCGCCCGCAGCAATCAAGATGAGCAGAAGCAGCACGATGAAGACTTTGAGACCCGTGTGGCGATGGCGACGACGGACCTTGGCCTGCTTACGATCCTGACGGTCCTGCTGGACCATCTCGGACTCGGACAGCGTAAAGAAGCCGGTGTCCGAGGGATCGGGCATAAACTGACCGGTCGCGCCCGTAGGATCGAGCGGATCGACGGCAGGAGCGTCCATCGCGGGCGCCGGAGCCGTGGCCATAGCCGTCTGGGCAGACAGCGCGGCAAGCGAATCGTGCACGCGGGCAAGCTCATCGGCCTGCTCGGAGGTGAGCTGGTAGATGCCATCGGCAGTAGCGGCGTTAAAGGCGTCGAGTGCGTCGGAGGGGCGGCCGGCGGCAGAAAGTGCCTGACCCATGCCGGCGTTGAGCGCACGCGTGTCGTCGCGGGGGCCGGCAAAGTCGATAGCCGTGCGGTAGGTCTCCACGGCATCCGCCGGACGGCCGAGCTTAATGAAGCAACGACCAAGCTCGCCCAGTGCGGCGGCAGGAGCCGGATTGGCGCCGTCGATGGCAGCCTGACGGAAGGCAGTACCCGCGTTGGCATAATCGCCCGACTGGAACAGCGCATTGCCCAGGCCCAGATAGGCCTTGAACGGCGTGGCATAGGAAGCATCCTGCGTAGCACCAGAGAACGCCTGGGCGGCCGTCGTGTAGTCGCCCACGGCGGCGAGCGCCTTGCCGCGGTTGGTGAGCAGCGCGCCGCGCTTGCCGTAGGTGCCGTCGTTGAGGGCGGCAGCATAAGCCTCGGCGGCCTCGGCATACATGCCCAGGTGCATCAAGGCGTTGCCACGAAGGTGATCGGCCTCGCCCATAATCTCATCGGGAGTCTTTGCCGCCCCAAGCATCTGGGCTGCAGCGGAAAAATCACCCGCGCGGTAAGCGGCGCGGCCCTGTTGGATCAGCTGGCTATTCAAGGAAGTCCCCTTTACTCGTGAACGATCTCGACATGGACGATCTCGTCGCCGGCACGCAGCTGCGAAATCACATCGAGACCCTCGACCGTGGTACCAAAGACGGTGTAACCGGAATCGAGGTTATGCTGGGCGCCCAGGCAGAAGTAGAACTGCGAACCCGCGGAATCGGGGTCCATGGAGCGTGCCATGGCAAGGGCACCATCGACATGGCTGTTGCGCGGATTGGTGGCAAACTCGCCCTTGATGCAGTAGCCGGGGCCACCGGTACCGGGCATGCCGTCGGGGCCCTCAAGACCAGCGGCGACGTCGGCGCCGGACATATCGCGGGTATTGGGGTCGCCGCCCTGGATGACAAAACCGGGCACATAGCGATGGAACTTAAGGCCATCATAGAAGCCCATCGTGGAAAGCTCGCAGAAGTTCGCGACATGAATGGGAGCGCCCTCGCCGTCAAACTTGACCTTGATGGTACCCTTCGACGTCTCGATAACGGCGCACTCGTCGCCGGCAAGCTGATACTCGGGCGTGTAGAGCTCTTTCTTAAAACCAAACATGTGGTTCCTTCCTCGTGCGTTTAAAGCATATTTGTACGAATTGTAGCAATAAGCATGCGCTTACATCAATTGCGCACGTAGGTTATGCCGACTATGGCGAACTAATTTTAGGAACGCTGCTGCGGTTTCCAGGAACCCACATTGGCGTCGTACTGGTTCAGCGCGCTGTTGCCGCCCTGTGCGATGGGCGCCAGGATCTCGCTTTGGTGGGAACTCATCGACTCGCCATCGGGAATGGCCAGCGAGATATCCCAGCTCTGGCAGATCACGTCGACACGCTCGTACATCCACTCGGCAAGCTGCTTTAAGTGGGCGATGTCGTCCGCATAGACCGTATCGTCCTGATACTTAAGGTTGTTAAGCTCATCTTGCGTCTTTTTGATCTGGTCGCGCAGGGCGTAGGCACTCTGCGACAGCTCCTGGCGGGTGGACAGCGGCGTTCGGAGATAGCCGTTGTTAAAGGAATCGATGACCTCGCCGATCTGGTCCTCATCACCGTAGGACACGATGGTCTGATACAGACCGTCGAGTCTGGTATAGAGCTGATCATCGGTGAGCACGGTTTCTTCCTGGACCACCTCGGCAGAATCGTCCTGCTTGGTATCGTCCTCAGTCGCCTCGCCCTTTTGGCGCGTGGGGAAGGTCGTCTGCGCAGCCTGGCCAAACTGGTCGTAGAAGGCAGGCATGACACCCATGGGATCGGCCGTCACGAACCAATAGGCACCGCCGCAAACGACGGCAAGGACCGCGATGACGATGAGCGGCTTGGGGATATGACGCTTGTGCTTGTGATAGGCGTCCTCGTCGGGATGCACCTTGCGCTTGGGTTTTTGAGCATCGTCATGCAGGGAAACGGGCGTGTGAATATCGACCTTGGGGATACCGAAATCCTTATCGAAAGCCGGCAGCACGCAGGTCTCGTTAGGATCGGCGGCGTCCGAAAGAACCGCGGCAGCCGAGGCGGGCGCATGAGGCACCTCGGTATCGATCTGCTCTTGCGTTAGGCGCGGAAAGCCCGCCGTGCGGCCCGCTGCCAGGTCGGATGCGGCCGCGTCCTCGGAGAGGATACCCGGAGCAGGGCGTCCGCATTTTGGGCACGTGCGATCATGCGGAGAAAGACGGGCACCGCAGCCCTCACAGAACACGAACTCGGTGTGCTCGGGACCATCGCCCGGACCCACATAGGCGTTGCAGTAGGGGCAGAACGAGGCGCCGTCCTCGATAGTCTTAAGGCAATGCGGGCAGATCACGGCATCCTCTTTTCGAAGCAATTCAAACAATCGAGGTTAGAGCATAACATCGCCACGGCCCCACAGGAACAAGGCACCAATTCAACATCGCCAGGGCGCGTAGCTACTTCTTCTTTTTGCTTGGCATCGAGACTTTGATGCCTTGGGCGGACTTGGTCACACGAGAGCGCTTAGCTCCGGTACTCTTCTTTTTCTTGGGCTGGGCCTGGGCCACGCCCTCGAGTGCGCGGGCCTCGGCCTCGCGAGCGGTGCGATCTTCGCGGCGCTGCGCCATGTCGGCGACGACGCGCTTGGCAAAACGTTCGGCCGTCGAGCCCGTCGAGCTCACCTTGCCGCCACCGCGACCCAGGCGGACGCGCACACCGCGGCCAAAACCAGTTGCGGCATGACGACGACGCGGCTTGAGCGAATCCATCATCGTGGCGAGCTTAAAGAACACCGAGCAGGTAAAGACCACGATAACAGCCAAGATAACCATCTGGCCCATCGACAGGTTGGCAATAGACAGCAGCTCCGGGAATCCGATAACGCCCACCAGGATGCCGGCGACTACAAACACAAAGAGCACCACACGTAAGGGCGTGAGAGGCTGCGAGATGCGCCAGATTAGGCTGACGCTCGCCGCGCACGACGTAAGCAGGCACATCGTAGACAGCGTGAGCTGGCTAAAGCCAAACACGCGCGCCACAAAGATATCGAGCGCCGCAGCCAAAATGACCGCAATCGACGCCGGCAGTGCACGCTTGAGTACGTTGCTCAAAAACGCACCCTTCACACGAGCATTGTTGGGCTCCAGGCCCAACACAAAGCCCGGCGCGCCGATGCAGAAGAAGTTAATGAGCGTCATCTGGATGGGCTCGAAGGGGTACGGCGGCAGCGCGATACACAGCGCCGCCAGGCCCATCGAGAACAGCGTCTTGGTCAGGAACAGTGAGGCCGAACGCTGCAGGTTGTTGATGGAGCGACGGCCCTCGGCCACCACGGCGGGCATCGAGGCAAAGTCGTTGTCGACGAGTACGATCTCGGCCACGTTACGCGCGGCATCGGAGCCGGCCGCCATGGCCACGGAGCAGTCGGCCTCCTTGAGCGCCAGCACGTCGTTGACGCCGTCGCCCGTCATGGCCACGGTGTGCTCGCGGCGCTTGAGCGCCTGCACGAGCTCGCGCTTCTGCTGCGGGGTCACACGACCAAAGACATGGTAGCGGTCCACTGCGGCATCAAGCTTGGCCGGTGTATCGAGCGTCGTGGCGTCCACATAAGCGTCCGCCCCCGGCACGCCCACCACGCGCGCGATCGACGACACCGTACGCGGGTCGTCGCCACTGATCACGTTGAGGGTCACGCCCTGCTCGTTAAAGTAGCCGATGGTCTCGGCCGCCGAGGTACGAATCTCGTCGCGGATGGTCACAAAGCCCACGGGCTCGGCCTCGCCCACCATATCCCCATCGGGCGTAAAGCCGTCCACGCGCGCCACCACGAGCACGCGGCAGGTATCGGCAAGCTCGGCGACACGGTTCTCGACCTGCGAAAACACACGATCAGAGAGCACAAACTGCGCGGCACCCATCACATAGGAGCCCTGCGCAAAAGAAGCGCCACTCCATTTTTTAGACGACGAGAACGGAATGACCGACAGCGGCTCAGACACCTCGACCGGGCGATCGGCGTAATAGTTGAGCAGCGCCTGGCAGGTCTCGTTGGCATCGGCCGAAGTCGCACGCGCGACGTTAGCCAGCGCAAAATCGAGCACTGTGGTATCGACGGGAACAGCCGCCTCCTCCGAGTCCACGCCAAAGCCAACACCCTCAACAGGCAGCGGGTAGGTGCCCTCGACCTCCATACGACCCGACGTGATGGTGCCCGTCTTGTCCAGGCACAGCACGTCGACGCGCGCGAGCGTCTCGATGCAGTAGAGCTGCTGCGCCAGCACCTTGCGGCGGGCCAGGCGCACCGTGGCGATGGCGAGCACCGACGAGGTCAGCAGCACCAGGCCTTGCGGGATCATGCCCAGCAGGGCGCCCACCGTGGACAGCAGCGCCGACGAAGGCACATGACCAGCCAACAGCTCGGAGAAGCACCACGAAAGCGCGCTATCGCCCGGGGTTCCCGCGGCATCCCACAGCCCACTTACACTCGAGGCGAACAGAGCCAGGCCAAGCGGAATCATGATGATGCTCGCAAAGCGCACGATGGCGTTAAGCGCGTTCATGATCTCGGAATTGACCTTTTTGACGTACTTGGCCTCGTTATTAATTTTGGCCACGTAGTTGTCGGCGCCGACATGGATCACGCGGGCGCGCAGCAGGCCCGAGTCGATAAAGCTGCCGCTCATGAGCTCGGAACCGGGCTGTTTCTTAATAAGGTCGCTCTCGCCCGTCAGCAGGCTCTCGTTCACGAGCGCCTCGCCCGAAACCACCACGGCGTCAGCGGGAATCTGGTCGCCGCGCCCCAGGCGGATGATGTCGTCGAGCACGATCTGGTCCAGGTCGAGCTCCACCTCGGCGCCATCGCGCACCGCGATGGCCTTCTTGGAGGTCAGCAGCGTGAGCTTATCGACCATCTTCTTGGAACGCATGGACTGAATGACGCCAATAGCGGTGTTCAAGAACACCACGAACAGGAACGTCAGATTCTTAAACGAACCGGTCAAAATGACCAGGAAAGCCAAGATCACGTTGATCAAATTGAACAGCGTGCAGAGGTTCTCGATGATGAGCTCTTTGACCGACTTGGTCTTGAGTTCCATGTTGCGGTTGATTTTACCGGCGGCGATACGCTCCTCGACCTCGGCGGTTGAGAGTCCGCGCTCGATATCCGTTGCTGCCATACCACGTCCCATCACGTCGCGTCGGTATAAGAAGACCGCCCGGACCATGCGAGGTTCGGACGGTCTTACGTTCGATGGTGCCCCATGTTGGATTCGAACCAACGGCCTTCTGCTCCGGAGGCAGACGCTCTAATCCCCTGAGCTAATAGGGCCAACGGTTGGCATTATACCCAAGTGCACCACGGGCTATCAAAATAAAAGAAAAAGCTTTGCAATTCCGAGGAAGACGAGCCGCAACGGCCCACTTTAGAAGGCAAAAGCGAGTCAGATAGTATAAACTCTCATGCACCATATATACACGGCTCGCGATGCGGGCCGTTTTTGCAAAAGTTATCCATCGAGGTGAGAGGCACACCATGATTGCAATTTTAAAGCAGAGCGCCAGCGACGAGGCCGTAAGCCATATCGTCAGCTGGATTGAGAAAAAGGGTCTGAAGACCGATGTCTCGCGCGGCGAGAACGAGACGATCATCGGCCTGGTGGGCGATACGACCAAGATCGACCCGTTCCTGCTCGAGTCCATGGATGTCGTCGAGCGCGTGCAGCGCGTCTCCGAGCCGTTCAAGCGCGCCAACCGTAAATTCCACCCCGAGGACTCCGTCATCGACTGCGGCCACGGCGTCAAGATCGGCGGCGACCAGTTCCAGGTCATCGCCGGCCCGTGCTCCGTCGAGGGCGAGAACCTCATCCGCATCGCCCGCCGCGTGAAGGCCGCCGGTGCCACGATGCTGCGCGGCGGTGCCTACAAGCCCCGCACCTCCCCCTACGCCTACCAGGGCATGGGCCCCGCCGGCCTCGACCTGCTGTGCGAGGCGTCTGCCGAGCTCGACATGCCGATCGTCACCGAGATCATGGATCCACGCGACGTGCAGGTCTTCTTGGACAAGAAGATTGACGTCATGCAGATCGGCGCCCGCAACGCCCAGAACTTCCCCCTGCTCAAGGAGGTCGGCAAGACCCAGACCCCGATTCTGCTCAAGCGCGGTATGTCCGGCACGATCGACGAGCTGCTTATGGCAGCCGAGTACATCATGAGCGAGGGCAACGACAACGTCATCCTGTGCGAGCGCGGCATCCGCACCTTCGAGACCCGCACCCGCAATACCTTCGACCTCAACGCCGTGCCGGTGCTGCACCACCTATCGCACCTGCCCGTCGTCGCCGACCCCAGCCACGCCACCGGCTACACCCGCTACGTTGAGCCCATGGCGCTCGCCGCGACCGCCTGCGGTGCCAACGGCCTGGAGATCGAGGTCCACGACGAGCCGAGCCGCGCCTGGTCCGACGGCGCCCAGGCCCTCACCCCCGATCAGTTCGACGACACCATGCGCCGCATCCGAGCCATCCGCGAGGTCGTCTGCCAAGAGACCATGGAGTAGCTCATGGGTACGGTGAGAAACGCGCGTGTTAACCAGGGCGGCCCCAAGTGCGCCGGTATCGTCGGCCTGGGCCTCATCGGCGGTAGCTTTGCCCGCGGCTATGCACAGGCGGGCGTTCGCGTGCTGGCCTGGGACCCCGATGACGATGTCATGACGGCCGCCAGCATGGGCACTGTCGCCGGAGAGCTCAACGACAAGACACTCGGCGAATGCGACATCATCGTCCTGGCTTGCTACCCCGAGGCATGCATCGAGTGGCTCGAGACGCACGCCAAGGCGCTCGCCGACGCCACCGACACCGACGCCATCATGGGCCCCGTGGTGATCGACACGGTGGGCGTCAAGGGCATCGTGTGCGAACGTGCCTTTGAGCTTGCCCGCGAGCACGGCTTTTACTTTGTGGGCGCGCACCCCATGGCGGGCACCCAGTTCTCGGGCTACGCTAACTCTCGTGCCGACCTGTTCCAGGGCGCCCCGCTGGTGCTCGTACCGCCCGCGGTAGACGATGCGCTCAAGCTGGAGCTTTTGGGCCAGGTGCGCGAGATGGTGCGCCCCTTGGGCTTTGGCAAGTTCAGCGTGACCAGCGCCGCCGAGCACGACCGCGTCATCGCCTTCACGAGCCAGCTTGCGCACGTGGTATCCAACGCCTACGTCAAAAGCCCCACCGCCCAGGTCCACCACGGCTTTTCGGCCGGTAGCTACCGCGATCTCACCCGCGTGGCGCACCTCAACCCGCAAATGTGGTCCGAGCTCATGATCGACGACGCCGACGCGCTCGCCTTCGAGATCGACCATCTGATCGAGTCGCTTGGCGCCTACAGCCGTGCGCTCAAGAACCGCGACCAGCGCTATCTGGAGAATCTCCTTGCCGAGGGCGACCGCATTAAGCGCGCACTCGACGACGAGGCCTCCCACTAGACCACCTATCACGCCAGGTCGAAAGGACCGAAGCTTATGGCGATTACCATCGATATCGACACCGCACGCCCCTACCAGGTGCATGTTGGCACGTTTTTGCTGGAGCAGGCGGGACCGCTCGTGCGCGCCACTGCCGGCGGCACCAAGGCCGTCATCGTGACGGACACCAACGTAGGCCCGCTCTACCAGATGCCCGTTAAGCAGAGCCTGGAGGCATCAGGCTACGAGGTGAGCATCTGCACCTTCGAGGCCGGCGAGGCCCATAAGCGCGCCGAAACCTATGTTGCCATTTTGGAGTTTGTGGCCGAGCACGAGCTTTCGCGCTCCGACGTGATCGTGGCACTCGGGGGCGGCGTCGTGGGCGATGTGGCGGGCTTTGTGGCCGCGACCTACATGCGCGGCTGCAAGTTTGTGCAGATCCCGACGAGCCTGCTCGCCATGGTGGATTCGTCGGTGGGCGGCAAGACCGCCATCGACCTGGCTGCCGGCAAGAACTTGGCCGGCGCCTTTTGGCAGCCGAGCGTGGTTATCGCCGACGTGGGGTGCCTGGCCACCCTCACGCCCGAGCAGTTCGCCGACGGCTGCGGCGAGGTCGTCAAGCACGCCGTGATCGCCGACCCGGAGCTTTTCGCCGAGCTGGAGAAGACCCCGCTCACGCTGGAGCTGCTCAACCGCGATGTGGCCCGCGTAGCACTCATCATCGCCCGCAACATCGACATCAAGCGCGCCGTGGTCGTCGCCGACGAGCGCGAAACCAACCAGCGCAAGCTGCTCAACTTTGGACACAGCGCCGGACACGCCGTCGAGGCCTGCGAGCACTTTGAGCTCGGACACGGCAACTGCGTGTCGATCGGCATGGGCATCATCACGCGCGCCGCGGCCCTGCACGGCGTTTGCGATGCTGCACTGCCCGGCCGTATTGAGGAGCTCTGCGCCCGCCACGGCCTCAAGACCCGCTGCGACCTAGATGCCGATGCCGTCTTTGCCGAGGCGCTCCACGACAAGAAGCGCGCGGGCGACACCATCGACCTGGTGATTCCGCACGGCATTGGCCGCTGCAGCATCGACCGCACGCCGCTTTCCACTTTCCACGAACTCATTGCCGAGGGCCTCGGCCAGAAGGGAGACGCATCCGCATGCTAGCCCGCATCACCCCGTCCCCGCTTAAGGGCACCGTTCCCGCCATCGCGTCCAAGTCGATGGCGCACCGTCTCATCATCTGCGCTGCCCTTGCCAACGGAGAGACGCATGTGACCTGCAACACCACCTGCGCCGATATTGAGGCCACGGTCCGCTGCCTCACGGCGCTCGGCGCCCGCATCGAGACCGTCGAGGACGGCTTCCAGGTCCACCCCACCATGAAGAGCATTGAGTTCGGCCTGCTCAAGGCCCTTGCCGGCGGCACGCTCGACTGCGGCGAGAGCGGCTCCACGCTCCGCTTTATGCTGCCCGTCGCCTGCGCGCTGGGGGCAGAGGCAACCTTTGTGGGACAGGGCCGCCTAGGCGCACGCCCGCTGTCCCCGCTCTCGGACGAGATCATTGCCGCCGGCTGCGACCTACAGGGTCTGGGCGGTTTTCCGCTCAAGACAAGCGGACGCATGCGCCCGGGCACCTTTGTGCTGCCGGGCAACGTAAGCTCGCAGTATATCTCCGGCCTGCTGCTGGCAGCCCCGTTGCTCGCCCAGCCCTCCTGTGTGCAGGTGACTGGCCTCATTGAGAGCCGCCCCTACATCAACCTAACGATCCAGGCCATGAAGGCCTTTGGCGTTGAGGTCAACGTCGAGCGCATTCCGGCCAAGGACGGCCAGCCCGAGGTCACGAACTTCCGCGTGAGCAGCGGCTCGTACCGCACGCCCGGCAGCGTGGCCGTCGAGGGCGACTGGTCCAACGCTGCCTTTTGGCTGTGTGCCGGCGCTATCGGCACCGACCCCATCACCGTCGAGGGCGTGTCCCTGAGCTCCGCACAGGGCGACCGCAACGTGCTTGCCGCGCTTTCGCGCTTTGGCGCCCGCATCGTGCGCTCCACCAACGCCGCCACCGTGCAGTCCGACAAGCTCGCCGGCTTTGAGATGAGCGCCCACGACATTCCCGACCTGGTGCCCGTTATCTCGGCCGTGGCCTCGCTGGCACAGGGCCGCACCTTTATCCGCGATTGCGCCCGCCTGCGTATCAAGGAATCCGACCGCCTGGCCACCACCACCCGCGAGCTCACCGCGCTGGGCGCGCAGGTGCGTATTGCCGGCGACGACCTCATCATCAAGGGCGTCGATGCCTTTACCGGCGGCGAGGTCGATTCGCACAACGACCACCGCATCGCCATGATGGCCGCCATCGCCGCGAGCCGTGCCACCGGCGAGGTCGTGATCCACGGCGCCGAGGCCGTCAACAAGTCCTATCCCGATTTCTTCGACCACTACCGCCTGTTGGGCGGCAAGGTCACACTCGAGGAGGAATAGCATGTCCTCGACCTTTGGCAACGTATTGCACTTAAGCATCTTCGGCCAATCGCACTCCCCCGCTATCGGCTGCTCGCTCGATGGCATCCCGGCGGGCATCGCTGTGGACCAGGAGAAGCTGCAGGCCTTCCTCGACCGTCGCGCCCCCGGCCGCGACGAGACCGCGACCAAACGCCGCGAGGCCGACGCCGCCCACATCATCGCCGGTGTTGTCGATGGACATACCACCGGCGCGCCCATTGCCGCGATTATCGAGAACACCAACACGCGCTCCAAGGATTACTCCGAGCTGCGCCGCAAGCCCCGTCCGGGACATGCCGATTACCCGGCGCGTGTGAAGTATCACAACATGCACGATGTCGCTGGTGGCGGGCATTTCTCCGGCCGCCTAACGGCACCCTTATGCATCGCCGGCGGCATTGCGCTGCAGGCACTCGAGGCCCGCGGCATTCAGGTCATGGCGCACGTCGCGCAGATCGGCGGCATCTCCGACCTGCCGATGGACGATATGGTCTATCGCGAGGCCGACCGCAAGGCGATCCTTACGAACGATCTGCCGTGCATTGACGCCGCCGCAGCCGGCCGCATGTGCGAGGAGATCCTAGCCGCGCGCGACGAACTCGACAGCATCGGCGGCATCGTGGAGTGCGGCATTTACGGGCTTCCCGCGGGCATCGGCGACCCCATGTTCGACGGTATCGAGAACCGCATCGCGCAAATCGCGTTTGGCATTCCCGCCGTAAAGGGCGTGGAGCTTGGCATGGGCTTTGCCGTGGCCGCCATGCGCGGCAGCGAGAACAACGACCCGTACCGCGTTGATGCCGAGACCGGCGAGATCGAGGTCGAGTCCAATAACGCCGGCGGCATCCTGGGCGGCATCTCCACCGGCGCGCCCGTCATGTGGCGCATGGCCGTAAAGCCGACGCCCTCCATTGGCCGCGAGCAGCAGACCGTAGACATGGACGCTATGGAAAATGCCGAGCTCTCGGTGCACGGCCGTCACGATCCCTGCATCGTCCCCCGAGCCGTCCCCGTAGCCGAGGCAGCCGCGGCGCTCGCCATCTGGGACGCCCTCCTCGAGGACGCAGCCCAGCGCTAACCCGCCCACCCCGGGCAATGATTCACGAAAGGGGTCCCTATGGACCTTGCTGACATCCGCCAGGCCATCGATGGCATCGACACCACGCTCCTCAACAGCTTTGTCGAGCGTATGGACATTGCCACCGAGGTCGCCAAGTCAAAAATCGAGATGGGCAAGGCCGTCTTCGACCCCGCCCGCGAGCGCTCCAAACTCAACAACCTCGCCGGCCGCGCGCCCGAGCGCTACGAGGCCCAGACCATCGCCCTGTTTCGTCTCCTCATGAGCATGAGCAAGGTCGAGCAGCAGCGCTACATCAACGAGCTCAAGGGCATCACGGTGTCGCAAAAGGCCCATGCCACGGCCACGGCCTTTGACACGCCCTTCCCTCAAACGGCCTCCGTTGCCTGCCAGGGCGTGGAAGGCGCCTACAGCCAAATCGCCGCGTGCAAGCTCTTCGACGTGCCCGACATCGCGTTCTTTGAGACCTTCGAGGGCGTCATGCGCGCCGTGCGCGACGGCTTCTGCGAGTTTGGCGTGCTGCCCATCGAGAACTCCACCGCCGGCTCGGTCAACGCCGTCTACGACTTGCTTGCCCAGTTCGACTTCCACATCGTGCGTTCGCTGCGCCTCAAGATCGATCACAACCTGCTCGTCAAGCCCGGCACCAAGCTCGCAGACGTACGCGAGGTCTACAGCCATGGCCAAGCCATCGCCCAGTGCGCCGGCTTTATCGAGGCCCACGGCCTGCACGCCACCAAGTACCCCAACACGGCCATGTCGGCCGAGATGGTCGCCAACTCCGAACGCACCGACGTCGCTGCCATCGCCTCGCGCAGTTGCGCGGCGCTCTACGGTCTGGAGGTGCTGGAACCTAACATCCAGGATTCGGACAACAACTATACGCGCTTCGTCGTCATCAGCCGCGAGCCGCGCGTCTACCCCGGTGCCAACCGCACCTCGCTCATGATCACCACGGCCAATGAGCCGGGCGCGCTCTATCGCGTACTCGAGCGCTTTTACGCGCTCAACATCAACCTCATCAAGCTCGAAAGCCGCCCCATCCCCGGGCACGACTTTGAGTTTATGTTCTACTTTGACCTGGACTGCCCCTTTGGCAGCAAGGCCCTCGACGACCTGCTCGATTCCATCGACGACGTGTGCGAGAGCTTCACCTACTTTGGCAGCTACACGGAGGTGCTCTAGATGCCAGATACCACCGCAACCCGTCCCTACGGCGTACTGGGCCGCGTGTTGGGCCACAGCTACACCCCGACCATCTACAAGGAACTCGCGGGACTCGAGTACGTGCGTTTTGAGCGCGAGCCCGAGGACCTCGCGACCTTTATGACGGGCGACGAATGGGAGGGCGCCAACGTGACCATCCCCTACAAGCGCGCCGTCATGGAATACCTGGACGAGCTGAGTCCGCTGGCCGAGCGCATGGGCAACGTCAACACCATCACACGCCTACCTGACGGTCGTCTGCGCGGCGACAACACCGACTACTTTGGTTTTCAGTGCCTGGTCGAGGAGTTGGGCGTAGAGGTTGCCGGCAAGAAGGTCCTCGTGCTTGGCGCCACCGGTGGTGCCGGCACCACGGCCAGCATGGTGCTCGGCGACCTGGGCGCCACCGTGGTGTCCGTGGGCCGCACGAGCGAGGTCAACTACGGCAACAGCTCCCAGCAATCCGATGCCGCGCTGCTCGTCAACTGTACGCCTGCCGGTATGTTCCCCCACTGCCCCGACGCTCCCTGCACGCTCGAAGGCCTCGATGCGCTCGAGGGCGTCATCGACATCGTCTACAACCCCGCCCGCACGGGTCTAATGCTCGAGGCCGAGCGCCGCGGCATCCCCTGCGTCGGCGGCCTGCTTATGCTTGTTGCCCAGGCGGCACAGGCTGTCGAGCGCTACACCGGCCAAGTCACCCCGCGCGAGCGCATCTTGAACGTAACGGAGCGCCTGTCTCGCCGCGAGCAGAACATCGCCTTGATCGGTATGCCGGGTTCGGGCAAGACCCGCGTAGGCGAGCAGATCGCCCAGCTCACGGGTCGCGAGCACATCGACCTGGATCGCGCACTTGAGGAGCGTCTAGGCATGCCCTGCGCCGACTTTATCGTCGAGCGCGGCGAGGCGGCCTTCCGCGAGCGGGAGACGGCGGCGCTGGCCGACATCTCCAAGCGCAGCGGCCTGGTACTTTCCACGGGCGGCGGCGTGGTCACGCGCGACGAGAACTACCCACTGCTGCACCAGAACAGTCAGATCGTGATGCTCAACCGTAAGCTTGACGAGCTCGCCCACAAGGGACGCCCCATCACCGCCCGCGACGGCATCGATAAGCTCGCCGAGCAACGCATGCCGCGCTACCGCGCCTGGGCCGACTACATCATCGACTCACGCGACTGCGCAGCCAACACCGCCCGCGCCGTACTCGACACCCTCCCACCCGCTCTCTAACAAAAACCAACACAAAGGGGACAGGCACCTTTGTGGTGGTTTTTCGACCGCAAAGGAAGCAACCATGAAAGCACTCGTCATTAACGGCCCCAACCTCAACATGCTCGGCATTCGCGAGCCGGGCATCTATGGCAGCGACAACTACGACCGCCTGGTCCAGATCTGCCAGGAGGCAGGCGCCGCGCAGGGCTTTGACGAGGTCGAGGTCTTCCAGTCCAACCACGAGGGCAGCATCGTCGACAAGATCCAGGAGGCTTACGGCAAGGTCGACGGCATCGTCATCAACCCGGCCGCCTACACACATACGAGCGTGGCAATCCTTGACGCCCTCAAGGCCGTCGCCATCCCTGCCGTCGAGGTGCACATCAGCGCCGTAGAGACGCGCGAGGACTTCCGCCAGGTGAGCTATGCACGCCTAGCCTGCTTCGCCACCATCACCGGCGAGGGCCTGCAGGGGTATGCACATGCGCTGGAGCTGCTGGGGGAACGTCTCGAAAAGTAAAATGCCAACCCCAACAAACAGCAGCGGCTTGCTCGCGCTCGGCTCCAGCAGCACACAAGATGAAAAAAACCCAGACCACCAAGCGGCCCGGGCTCTATAAACGATGGTGCTCCATGGCGGATTCGAACCGTCGACCTTGGGATTAGAAGTCCCCTGCTCTATCCAACTGAGCTAATGGAGCAAATAACCGCACGCCCAAGCAAGCGCAAGCCTGTTAGGCACAAGTAATTATAACCTAGTTGAACTGCTCGCGATACGCCTTACAGACCTCATCGACTGGGCCGTCCATGCGAAGGTCACCCTTCTCAATCCAAACGGCACGCTGGCAGATGCGCTCAACCTGCTCCATGGAGTGCGAAACGAACAGAACCGTCACGTCGCCGCTCTGGATAAAGTGCTGGATGCGGTCCTCGCACTTCTGCTGGAAGAACACGTCACCGACGGACAGCGTCTCGTCAACGATCAGAATATCGGGCTCGGTAATCGTCGCGATTGCAAAGGCGATACGCGCCACCATGCCCGAGGAGAAGTTCTTGAGCGGCATATCGACAAAGTTCTGAAGCTCAGCGAACTCAATAATGCCGTCAAAGTTGGCATCGATGAACTCCTTGGTGTAGCCGAGCAGGGCGCCGTTCAGATAGATGTTCTCGCGGGCGGTCAGCTCGGGGTCAAAGCCGGCGCCAAGCTCAATCAGCGGCGCGATGTTACCGTGCACCTTAACGCTGCCCTCGCTAGGCTCAAGAACGCCAGCGATAATCTTGAGCATCGTAGACTTGCCGGAGCCATTGGTGCCGACCAGACCCACAACCTCGCCGCGATGAATATCAAACGAGATGTGCTTAAGCGCCCTAAACTCCTCAAAGAACAGCTCGTGCTTGGCAAGCTTAATGAAGTACTCCTTGAGGTTGGTCAGCGACTCGGACGCCATGTTAAAGATCATGGTGACGTCGTCGACCTCGACAGCCAGAGGCTGCTCGCTGTAATCAACAACAGATTCAGTCATCACAGCACTCCTTAGATGTAGAGGATGAACTTGCGCTCGGACTTATGGAACACGGTATAGCCAATAATAAGCGCAAGAACCGCCCAGGCAACGCACATACCAAACGTCATAAGCGAGGGCATAGTCTGGAACAGGAAGATATCGCGCATAAACTGCAGGTAGTTGAACATGGGGTTCGCATACATCAAGATACGCACGAGATGCGGCATTTGCGCAATATAGTCAGTCGTCCAGAAGATGGGCGTAATGTAAGTCCACGCCGTAATGACGACGCTCCACAGATGCATAACGTCGCGGAAGAAGACCGTAAGGGCAGAGAGCATCATGCCCAGGCCCATGCAGAAGCACATAAGCAGCAGCAGGCAAACCGGCAACAGAATCAGGTGCCAAGAAGGCATAACGCGGAACCACAGCATGACGATGGCGACGGCGACCAGCGAGAAGGCAAAGTTGACCAGCGAGAAGAGCACCTTCTGCACCGGGAAGACCCAGCGGTGCACCTTAACCTTCTTGAGCAGAGGGGCAGCGCCCACGATCGACGTCAGGGCCTGGTTAGTAGACTCGGACATGACGGCAAAGGTAATGTTACCCACGATCAAGTACAGCGGGTACATCTCGGGCGTCATTGAGCCATTGCGGCCCTGGCCAAAAATCGTCGAGAACACGATGGCCATGACGATCATCATCAGAAGCGGGTTGAGCACCGACCATGCGACGCCCAGAACGCTACGGCGATACTTGATCTTAAAATCCTTGGTAACCAGCTGACGAAGGATAAACGCGTCCTTCTCAAATTCGTTCTTAGCAAACGTCGCAGGCAGACTGCGAGTTTCTTGTTGCTTTGTCTGATCCGACACGGATGCAACTCCTTTACTCGTAATCGTTGACAAACGAACAGTATAGACCCGACGGCCATGCAAACGATTCGCGCAACAAAACTGGAGAACTAACCCACATCTTAGGATGCCAGGCCCAAACGGCTATACTTTCTAGGATTGAATGTGTAAGGAGCATTGAGTGAATTCTGAATCCATCGCCGTCATCATCCCCTGCTACAACGAAGCGCTCACAATCGGTAAGGTCGTCGACGACTTTCACCGCGAGCTTCCGCAGGCTACGGTCTATGTCTATGACAATAACTCGTCAGACGATACTTCACGCATCGCCACCGAACACGGAGCCACGGTGCGCTTTGAGCCCCGTCAGGGAAAGGGCAACGTGTGCCGCCAGATGTTTCGCGATATCGACGCCGATTGCTACCTGATGGTCGACGGCGACGACACCTACCCCGCCGAGGCGGCCAAGGCCCTCTGCGAGCCTATCCTCAGCGGCACGGCCGATATGACCGTAGGCGACCGCCTTTCCAACGGCACCTACGCCGAGGAAAACAAGCGTGCCTTCCACGGCTTTGGCAACAATCTGGTCCGCGCCATGATCAAGTGGATCTATGGCTACAGCTTCGATGACGTCATGACCGGCTACCGCGCCATGAGCCGTCCGTTCGTCAAAACCTTCCCTGTGCTTTCCGAGGGCTTTCAGATTGAAACCGAGCTCTCAATCCACGCCGTCGACCACCGCTGGCGCATCAAAGATGTACCCATCGAGTACCGCGACCGTCCCGAGGGCTCCGAGTCCAAACTCAACACCGTCAGCGATGGCATTAAAGTCGTTGCGATGATCGGCACGCTGTTCAAGGACTACCGCCCGCTGAAGTTCTTCAGTCTGGTTGCGCTTTTATTCGCGATTATCGGCCTGGCTTTGGGCATTCCTATCTTTGTTGAGTACTTTCAGACCGGCCTGGTCCCGCGCTTCCCCACCGCCATGCTCGCCGCGTCGCTTATGTTCCTGTGCGGTCTGAGCCTTGCGACCGGCTTCATCCTCGATTCCGTGGCAAAGGTCGAAAAAAAGCAGTGGGAGGTCAACGTGTACAGCAAATACGCCTACGACGACCAGCCCGGCCACCCTACTTCCAAGCCAAGCGAGAGGTAGATCTTCCGCAAAATACTATTGGCACCACTGCGCAGATAGCCACCAACAAGAAAAGCCGCCGTTAAAGAACGGCGGCTTTTACTCTCGAAAAGTTAATAGCGGCTAGAGCGTCTTGATGTACTCCCCCAGCTCTTCCTCCCAGTCGGGCATGTGGAAGCCGGCAGCCTCGAGCCTGGACAGGTCGAGCGCGGAGTGGACCGGGCGCGGGGCGACGGGGCCGGCGGCGGTCACGTAGTAGTCGGCGGTCGATACCGGCACGACCCTGTCCCCGTTGCCGTTGGCGGCCTCGAAGACGGCGCGGGCGATATCGGCCCAGGACTTGACGGTGCCGGAGCCGGTGCAGTCGTAGGTGCCGTAGGGGGCGTGCGTCCCCAGCACGTGGAAGATGGCCCCGGCCATGTCGCGCGTGAAGGTCAGGCGGCCCAGCTGGTCGTCGACCACGGTGACCTGCGCGAGCCCGTCCTCGGGGTCGGCGACGCGGTCGGAGAGTCCCTTCATGGTCTTGACGAAGTTATGGCCCTCGCCGATGACCCAGGAGCTGCGCATGATGTAGTGGCGCGGGCACCCCGCCACGGCGATGTCGCCGGCGGCCTTGGTCTGGCCGTAGACGGACAGGGGGGAGAAGGACTCGTCCTCGTCGTGCACCTCGGCGGCGCCGTCGAAGACGTAGTCGGAGGACACGTGGACGAGGGTGATCCCGTGCTCGGCGCAGGTGCGGGCGAGGAGGGCGGGACCGGCGGCGTTGGCCTTCCAGGCGGTCACGCGGCCCTCGGGGGTCTCCGCCCTGTCCACGGCCGTGTAGGCGCCGCAGTTGATCACGGTGCCGTAGAGCGACCAGTCGTACTGAGCGTAGGCCTCCGGGTCGGACATGTCGAAGGTGTCGATGTCGCAGAAGTCGAAGTCCTTCGCCACGCCGCGCTCCTCGGCGAGCGCGCGCACCGCGCGGCCCAGCTGGCCGTTGCAGCCGGTGACGAGCGTCCTCTTGGGCGCCATGGGGACGACGTCCTTCAGCATCGGGTGGTTGAGGTCGGCCTCGGAGACGGTGGCCTCCTCCAGCGGGATGGGCCACTCGATGGCGAGCTCGGGGTCGGCGAGGTTCACGAAGGTGTAGGTCCTCTTGAGCTCCAGCGACCAGTGGGCGTCCACCAGGTAGGTGTAGGCGGTGCCGTCCTCCAGGGCCTGGAAGGAGTTGCCCACGCCGCGCGGGACGTAGATGGCCTTCGACGGGTCCAGGGTGCAGGTGAACACCTTCCCGTAGGTGGCGCTGCCCTCGCGCAGGTCGACCCAGGCGCCGAAGACGCTGCCGCGGGCCACCGAGATGAACTTGTCCCAGGGCTCGGCGTGGATGCCGCGGGTGACGCCGCGGCTGTCGTTGTAGGAGATGTTGTTCTGTACGACCCTGAGGTCCGGGATGCCCAGGGCGGTCATCTTGGCGCGCTGCCAGTTCTCCTTGAACCAGCCGCGAGAGTCGCCGTGGACGGCGAGGTCGACGACCTTCAGGCCCCCGATGCCGGTCTCGGCGACGGAGAGGTCCTTCTCGAATGCGATGTCTGCCATGTGGGAAAAGCTCCTATCGAAGAGGTTGGATAACCGGGGGCGCCCGCGCGGGGACGCAGGATCATCCCCATGCCCTGCGGCCCCGCGCGGGCGCCCCGCGGTACGGTTCGCCGGGGTTCGGCCTACTGGCCCTGGGCCCTGTACCTGGCCTCGGTGGCCTCCTTGGCCGGGCGCCACCAGGACTCGTTGGCGACGTACCAGTCGATGGTCTGCTTCAGGCCCTCGGCGAAGTCGGTGTGGGCCGGCCTCCAGCCCAGCTCGCGCTGGAGCTTCGTGCTGTCGATGGCGTAGCGGCGGTCGTGGCCGGGGCGGTCGGCGACCCAGTCGAAGTCCTCGGGGTCGCGGCCCATGGCCTCCAGGATCATGCGCAGGACGGTGATGTTGTCCCTCTCGCCGTCGGCCCCGATGAGGTAGGTCTCCCCCATGCGGCCCTTGGTGAGGATGTCCCAGACGGCCGAGGAGTGGTCCTCGGTGTGGATCCAGTCGCGGACGTTCTCGCCCTTGCCGTAGAGCTTGGGGCGGACGCCGTCGACGATGTTGGTGATCTGCCTGGGGATGAACTTCTCCACGTGCTGGTAGGGGCCGTAGTTGTTGGAGCAGTTGGAGATCGTGGTTCGCAGGCCGTAGGTGCGGGTCCACGCGCGGACCAGCATGTCAGAGGACGCCTTGGTGCTCGAGTACGGCGAGGATGGGTGGTAAGGCGTCTCCTCCGTGAACTTGGCGGGGTCGTCGAGCGCCAGGTCGCCGTAGACCTCGTCGGTGGACACGTGGTGGTAGCGGATGCCGAATTTGCGGACGGCCTCCAGCAGGCGGAAGGTGCCCTCGACGTTGGTGCGCAGGAACGGCTCCGGGTCGGCGATGGAGTTGTCGTTGTGGCTCTCGGCGGCGTAGTGCACGATCGCGTCGTGGCCCGGTACCAGCCTATCGAGCAGCCCGGCGTCGCAGATGTCGCCCACGACGAGCTCCACGCGGTCGGAGGGCAGGCCCGCGATGTTCTCGGGGTTGCCGGCGTAGGTCAGCTTGTCCAGGACGGTGACGTGCACCCCGGGGTGGTTGTCCACGACGTAGTGCACGAAGTTGCTGCCGATGAAGCCGCAGCCGCCCGTGACGATGATGTTCTTAGGTTCAAAGATCTCAGACATGAAAATCCAATCTGAAGCATGTACAGCTTCTTTAGTATGCCGCAGGAAGTGACGCCGCGACACTATTCAACAAAACTATCGGACATTTCGGCATGCGATAAGAGCCATAACCTTCGCAGAATTACTTCCCCTACAAAACGCCTCCGGAATGCAGTCTTTGTCGTAACGGAAGACCGAATTCCCAGTTTTATCGCGTAAGTACTTATAGAAGAAGTCCTCCCAGCTTTTAAACTTCTCACTGTTTATAAAGGCTTCTGGGGTTTCCAAAACCGCCTTAACATCTAACCCTGAAATTACGCCGGAGCTCAGCAGAAGCCACTCGAATGACTCGGGAAGACAAACCGTAACAGTATCGCGGTGAATGTCTTGCAGCTTAAGGACGCGGTCCGCATAGCACCCAAATGCCGCTCCGTCCGCGACAACAAACACGCGATCGTCGAAATGCTGATCCAACCAGCCCAAAATCGCGCTGTTCGTCATGGCCGAAGCGCAGGTAAGCTCACTGTCAGCGAAATGCCGTTCAAAGAACTGGAAACCAGACTTACTGTCCTCGCATAGAAGGATAGAAAAGTCCTGTTTTGGCGCCGACCGGGAAATAGCATAACGATGATTCCCGCGATCTTGATAAACAGGGACGAAAGAATGGTATTTTCCGCTCGTCTTAATCTTGTAAATCTCATCCACGCTATACGGAAGATTGGGGAAATCAGCCCTTGAAATCAGCACGAAATAATTCGAGGAATACAGCACATGATGGGCAAACTCATCAGAATGGATCTCTTTTAAGCCCTCATCGACAAATACAATCGAGTCATGAACGGACGAAAGCTGGTTTCGCCAATCATAATCGGTCAGGGCGACACAGGGACAATCGCATTGCAAGGAAACGCCCGACTGCTCGCCCGTTCGCATGTAGTCTGCGACCATGTCAAACAGCGTCGTCTTACCCGTGCCGCTATCGCCACGCACAATAGTGATGTTCCGCTTGATGGTAAATGTGTACTTGGTTCCCCTACGGCGGGAAATCTTAACAAGATGCGAACCGTTCATAAGCAGCACCTACAGATACGGAATCGACTCGTGAATCAATTCGGCCATGTTATGAACGATTCGGCCGCTGTTCACGACTTTGATTTTAAAATCCTCGCGGCCAAAGTCCATCACATGATAGAGATTCACAACGAGCTTGCGGTCTTTCGCCATGTCGAGAATCCACTTGGCACAGTTGTCACCACAGGTAGAAGCGTTAAAAATATGCTTACGATCAAATCTCATAAGCAGCAGCGTTTTCACGCCACCAGAAAGCTGGAGTGGGGAGATGGATCCAAGCACAGGGCTTTCGATGACGTTTTCGGAGACAACAACCGATCGATCGACATCTTTAATTATCGAGACTGCATAGGGATCCGTAATCCAAGAAGACAGGTAAGAGTTTTTGAAATATGTCGCTGTGTTGTAAATCGCTTCTGGCATATCGCCAAAGTAGACGCTTAACACATCCACTCCCAATCATATTGTCTTTATGGTCAACGTAATCATAACGAAAGGGGCCACCAGATAAACGGTGACCCCTGAAAGAAAACAAGCTTGCGCTAGTACTCGCGCGGGCTGTTGACGATCTCGCCGGCGGCGACCTTCCTCAGGTGCTGGCCGTAGACCGACTTGCCGTAGGCCTTCGCGGCCTCCTCCAGCTCGGCGGTCGTGATCCAGCCGTTCTCCCAGGCGATCTCCTCGGGGACCGAGACCGGCAGGTCCTGGGAGTGCTCCACGGCGCGGACGAACTCCGCCGCCTCGTGCAGGCTCTCCATGGTGCC
>CABURR010000010.1 GCA_902493985.1 uncultured Collinsella sp.
CGGCTTCCGCGGCAACCGCTTCTAGGGGTTACGCGGTTCTACGAACCGCGTAACTAGTTGACGCTGCGCGCCTCCCAGAGCGACAATTTGTCATTCAAAAGGCAGGGCATGACCAGAAGGTCTATGCCCTGCCTTTTTCATGCCAACTTGTTCGCTCTGGGAGGCGCTCGCTGTCGTTGCCAAAGCATCGGCATTGCCATGATCCAGATCTGCTAAAAGATAGTCGTTGGGGACGTTCTTGTTTGACCAGTCGTTTAAGAACGTCCCCAACGACTACATAGCATGAGAGTGGATAATCTCCCGGTTTGAGCCCATATTCATGCTCAAGGCTGGAGATTGTCCACTCTCGTTTCGTTTGTTGATTTCGATACCTACATTTGTAGGAATAGTTCGTGGAGGCGGGTGTCTTCGTCGAGTTCGGGGTGGAAGGTTACGCCGAGCTGGTTGTCTTGGCGGGCGGCGACGATACGGCCGTCGACTTTCGCTAAGGCCTTGGCGTCGCCGTGGACCTCGACGATGCGGGGCGCGCGGATAAACGTCAGCGGCACTTCACCGTCGATGCCGGCTACCTGCCCCTTGGTTCGAAAGCTGCCGAGTTGTCTGCCATAGGCATTGCGCTTAACGAGCACATCCATGGTTGCCAGGCGCGGCGTTCCCTTATCGTCGTGGGCGGCAAGGTCGCGCGCCAGCAGAATCAGGCCGGCGCAGGTGCCCAGGACGGGCATGCCTTCAGCGATGCGGGCACGAAGCTCCTCGAGCATGCCCAACTCATCAAGCAGCTTCCCTTGAACGGTGGACTCGCCGCCGGGAAGTACCAGACGGTCAAAGTCCTGCTTCAAATCAGCCGCCTGCCTCAGCTCAATACAACGTGCGCCCAGCTCGGATAGTCTTGTCTCGTGCTCGGCAAAAGCGCCTTGGACCGCCAGCACGGCGACCGTTTGGTCTGCATAATCGCTCATGTGCGATCCTTTCTGCTGGACTAGCGCCCGCGCTCTTCCATGATGATCTCGATCTCGTCGGCGTTGATGCCCACCATGGCCTCGCCCAGGTCCTCCGAAAGCTCGGCGATGAGCTTGGCATCGGTGAAGTTTGCCACGGCCTTGACGATGGCGGCTGCGCGCTTGGCGGGGTCGCCGCTCTTAAAGATGCCCGAGCCGACAAAGACGCCTTCGGCGCCCAGCTGCATCATCAGCGCGGCGTCGGCGGGGGTCGCTACGCCGCCGGCGGCAAAGTTCACGACGGGAAGCTTACCCGTGGCATGGACCTCGCGCACCAGCTCGACCGGAACCTGCAGTTGCTTGGCTGCCTCAAAGAGCTCGTCGTCGCGCAGGGCAACAACGTCGCGGATCTGCTTTTGGATTTTGCGCATGTGACGCACGGCCTGAACGACGTCGCCCGTACCCGGCTCACCCTTGGTGCGAATCATCGTGGCGCCCTCGGCAACACGGCGCAGCGCCTCGCCCAGATCGCGGGCGCCGCAGACAAACGGCACGTCAAACTGGGTCTTGTCGATGTGATAGACGTCATCGGCAGGGGAGAGAACCTCGGACTCATCGATGTAGTCGATCTCGATGGCCTGAAGGACCTGCGCCTCGACGATGTGACCGATGCGGCACTTGGCCATAACAGGGATGGAGACGGCCTCTTGGATGCCCTTGATCATCTTGGGGTCGCTCATGCGCGAGACGCCGCCTGCGGCACGGATATCGGCCGGGATGCGCTCGAGTGCCATGACGGCGCAGGCGCCTGCCTTTTCGGCGATGCGTGCCTGCTCGGGCGTGGTGACGTCCATTATGACACCGCCCTTGAGCATCTGCGCGAGCTCGCGATTGAGTTTGACACGATCGGCCTTGCTGGTCTGTTCTGCCATGGTTGCTCCCTTTGTTGGCGTGTGCATTGCTTGACGGAACATCCTATCGGGGAGCTAGGTATGGCGAAATACTCAGTTTTCGAGATAATGACAAGGTCAGACTAATACCAGATTGAATGACTTAATAAGGTCAGGTGATAGGCTCATGCTTGACTACAATTTGGAACAACGCGGCGGAGCATCGCTCTATGAGTATGTTTACCAGCAAATTCGAGATGATATCGTTGCTGGACGTATTGCGGCGGGGGAACATCTGCCGTCTAAGCGCGCCTTTGCCAGTCATCTGGGAATCAGTGTCATTACCATCGAGAATGCATATAGCCAGCTACTTGCCGAGGGCTATATTTGTTCAAAGCCGCGGCGTGGCTACTACGCTTGCGAGCTTCCGGATGCACCGGTTTTGCCTTTGGCTGCGGGGAGCATCGACCGAGATACCGTCTCTGTGGGCCCCAGCGCGCATGATGTCCACGGACAGGTCGAGCGATTTGATGCACTCTCTCCTTCCGCTTTGGAGGCGGCGCGGCTTTGGCAAAGCGCACTGCGGGCGACGTTGACGTCCGAAGACGAGCGCGAGATCTTTTCGCCCGCACCGGCACAGGGCACCGTTCGGCTACGATGCGCAATCGCTCACCACCTGCGTGGGACAAGGGGCATGAATGTCGATTCCGACAACATTGTTATCGGTGCGGGCGCCCAGCTGCTCGATACCATGTTGGTTCAGTTGCTTGGCGCGGATAAGGTGTATGCCGTTGAGGACCCGGGCTATTTGCGCCTGACGCGCATCTATCAGGCTATGGGCTGCGAAGTTCGACATATCCCGTTGGATGATGGGGGCGTGGACTTGGGCGCTCTGCAGAAAACCGGGACCGATGTCCTTCACCTGATGCCGTCCCATCAGTATCCGACCGGCCTTGTGACGAGCATTGCGCGTCGCTACGCGCTGCTCAGCTGGGCCGCCGAGCAGCCGGGCCGATATCTCATCGAAGACGACTTCGATTGTGAGTTTCGCCTTGCCGGCAAGCCGATTCCTGCGCTCGCATCAATCGATGCCGCTCAGTCGGTTATCTACACCAACACGTTTTCGAAGAGCCTGTCATCGGCGTTGCGTTTAGCGTACATGGTGTTGCCTGATGAGCTGATGGAGCGGTTTAGGTGCGAGCTGGGTTTTTACGCCTCGTCGGTGAGCTCTGTTGACCAGGTTGCTTTGGCGCGTTTACTGGAATCGGGTGATTACGAGCGACATGTGAACCGCGTGCGCGTTCGTGCTCGCGAGGCGCGTGATGGCCTGATGGCGCTTGTGCGGAAGGTATTTCGGGCAGGAGAGGTCTCGATCGAGCATGCAGACGCGGGCCTTTACTGTACCGTTGCCCTGGCCGAGGACAAGGCGGGGGAGAGTTTCGCGAAGGCTCTTGCTGACGCTCGTATTTCCTATGTCAACATCGCCGATTGCCTGTGGACGGGTGATCGGGCATCGACTAAGAACACTTCATCTCGCGTCCTCATTCAATACGACGACCTGAGCCCTCATTCGCTCATCGTTCTTCAAGAACAGCTGCAATAAGTCCACGAAAAAGGCCCGAACCAATACGGTCCGGGCCTCATCGAGCTAGGGGTTATGTCTCAGGCGTTTGGCTTAGCCAAAGTAGCGCTTGAGCAGGCCGGCGAAAGCCTTGCCGTGGCGGGCCTCGTCGCGGGCCATCTCGTGCACGGTGTCGTGGATGGCATCGAGGCCGGCGGCCTTAGCGCGCTTGGCAAGATCGGTCTTGCCGGCGGTGGCGCCGTTCTCGGCCTCAACGCGCATCTCGAGGTTCTTCTTGGTGGAGTCGGTCACGACCTCGCCCAGGAGCTCGGCGAACTTGGCGGCGTGCTCGGCCTCCTCGTGGGCAGCCTTCTCCCAGTACAGGCCGATCTCGGGGTAACCCTCGCGATGAGCAACGCGAGCCATGGCCAGGTACATACCGACCTCGGAGCACTCGCCCTCAAAGTTGGCGCGCAGGTCGGCAACGATGTCCTCGGAGACGCCCTCCATCTTGGCGACGCCCACGACGTGCTCGGCAGCCCACTCGAGCTGGCCCTCCTCCTGCTTCAGGAAACGAGAACCGGGAACGCCGCACTGGGGGCACTTGAAGTCCTCGGGCAGCTGGTCGCCGTCGAACTCTTCCACATAACCGCAAACGGGACAAACAAACTTCATGATTCGATCCTTTCGATCGATGGCGATTGTGCGCTCGTCCGGTCCCGTAAGGGCCCTCTCCGGACGTGCGTCTTGACGAGTTCTATTATCCATAAATGCAACCAAATGTGAAGCCTATTAGGAATGATTTTTAATAAAACAATTTTGAGATATGAAGATGTTGATTGATTAACGATTGGCAGGTCGTCTTTGACCGCCGCTGAGTACAATCGGTCGAGCAAATGTTGACCCATCAACAAATAAAGGAGTTTCCTTTATGCATCTAGCCCGTCGTGCCTGGTGCCGAACATATCAGACGGTTTTTCGCATTGCATTGCCGATCCTGCCCTATACCGAGCCGCGCATTTTGGAGCATGCCGAGGATGTACCCGCGGTGCTTCAAAAGCGCTCGATCCAGAAGGTCCTTATCGTGACAGACCCTGGTATTGCACGTTTGGGGCTCACGGCATCACTCGAGCGTGCGCTTACGGCTCAGGGGATTGGCGTTACGGTCTATGCCGAAACGCGTGCGAACCCCACGGTCTCAAACGTGGAGGAAGCGGCATCCCTGTATCGCGAGAACGACTGCCAGGCCATTATCGGCTTTGGTGGCGGTTCGGCTATGGACTGCGCCAAGGGTGTGGGGGCGCGCATTGCGCAGCCAAACAAGCCCATCAACAAGATGCGCGGCCTGCTGCGTGTCCACCGTCTCCTGCCGCTGCTTATTGCGGTTCCCACTACCGCCGGTACGGGAAGCGAGGTCACGCTTGCGGCGGTTATCACCGATGATGAGACGCACTATAAATACCCCATTAACGATTTTGTGCTCATCCCGCGTTTTGCAGTCCACGACCCCGAGTTTACGCGCGGGTTGCCGGCGTCCATTACGGGGCAGACGGGTATGGATGCCCTGACGCATGCTGTCGAGGCCTTTATCGGCCGTAGCACCACGCCCTACACGCGCAAGATGGCGCGTCAGGCGGTCCAGCTCATCCGCGACAATTTGCTCGAGGCCTATGAGCATGGCGACAACATGCGTGCGCGTCGCAATATGCTTTCGGCGGCGTATAAGGCGGGTGTTGCCTTTACGCGCTCCTATGTCGGATATGTGCATGCCATCGCGCACAGTTTGGGCGGCCGATACGGAATTCCGCACGGTTTAGCCAACGCGATCATCCTGCCGCACATGCTTCGCGCTTATGGTGACGCCGCCGCCCCCAAGCTTGCCGATCTTGCTCGCATGGCGGGCATTGCGCCGGCTACCGCGCAGGACAGCCTGGCGGCCGAGGCCTTTATCGATTGGGTCGACCGCATGAACGAGGCCCTGGGAATTCCCAAATATGTCTCGGGTATTCGCCGCTCCGATATTCCGCAAATGGCGGCCCATGCCGATGCCGAGGCCAATCCGCTATACCCTGTTCCACTTTTGATGGACCGTTTGGAACTCGAGCGTATGTACGAGGTCATTGCGGGTGGTATGTTTGAGGGCGAGAACTAGGAGGGCTCATGAATATCGAGGAAATCGCGCGCATTGTCGGCGAGCAGCGCGCCTATTTTAAGACGCACGCCACGTTTGATGTCGATGCTCGACGTCGCGCCCTCGTGCGCCTGCGCGATGCGGTGCGGGCGCACGAGGGCGATATTGCCCATGCGCTCAAGACCGATTTGGGAAAGTCGCATGACGAGGCATATATGTGCGAGATCGGCACGTCGCTTTCCGAGATTCGACATCAGATTGCGCATGTGGCTCGATGGAGTCGTCCGCGCCTGCGTCCGTGTGACCTTGCCAACGCCGTGAGTGTGTGCAAAACGCAAGCCGTGCCCTATGGCGTCACGCTCATCATGGCGCCCTGGAACTATCCGTTTTTACTGACGCTCGAGCCGCTCGCCGGGGCCCTTGCCGCGGGCAATACCGTGGTCATCAAGCCGAGCGCCTATGCGCCGGCATCGAGCGCGGTGCTCAAGCAAATCTGTGAAGAGGCATTTGATCCGCGCCTGGTGACGGTTGTCGAGGGCGGACGCGCCGAGAACGAGGCGCTGCTCGATGAATGCTGGGACAATATTTTCTTTACCGGTAGCGTTCCGGTCGGCAAGCTCGTCATGGAGCGCGCAAGTAAAAACCTTACGCCCGTGACGCTTGAGCTGGGCGGAAAGAGCCCCTGCATCGTGGATGCGACGGCAAACTTGAAGGTTGCGGCACGGCGTATCGCCTTTGGTAAATGGCTCAACGTGGGGCAGACCTGCGTGGCGCCCGACTACCTGCTGGTCGATACGCGCGTGCACGACGAGCTGCTGGGCCTCATCAAGGAGGAGGTCAGCCGTATGTTTGGCGAGCATCCGTTCGATAACGAGGACTACGGTCATATCGTCAACGCCAAGCATTTCGCGCGCGTACGCGGGTTGATTGACCACGACAAGGTTGTGCTGGGAGGCACGGCGCGCGAGTCGTCGCTCAAGATCGAGCCGACGATTTTGGACGACGTGTCCCCCGATGACGCCGTGATGCAGGAGGAGATTTTCGGCCCCATCTTGCCGGTGCTGACGTTTGAGAGCCTAGACGAGGCCGAGGCGTTTATTACGGATCGTCCGACGCCGCTGGCCCTGTATATCTTTAGCCAGGATCGCGCGGTTCAGCAGCGCTTTGTGCGTTACGTGCCCTTTGGCGGCGGCTGTGTTAACGACACCATCATGCATCTGGCTACGAGCCATATGGGCTTTGGCGGCATGGGTGCGAGCGGTATGGGGCAGTACCATGGCCGCGAGAGCTTCGATACGTTTAGCCACAAGAAGAGCATCGTGAACAAGGCAACGTGGCTGGACGTGCCGTTTCGGTATGCGCCCTACGCAAGCTGGAAGCACAAGTTCGTGCGCATGTTTGTGCATTAGAATCGGATAGAAGATAGGGATAAAAGTGGCCGCCCCCGCGTAAGCGAAGACGGCCACTTCTCACGATGAAAACGTGTATTGGAGTTGGCAAGACCCGCGGCAACGGGTGCCATCCGTGTTCCTATCTTATCTGCAAGCGCTCTGCCATGCAAGCGTTGCGGCAAGCGATTGAAAGGTGCGAGCGGGTGAAATGTTGTCCGCACGGGCCCGTAAACTTCTCAATAAGGTTAAGCGCCGGTTTATCCGGCCGTTAGAGGAGCTGCCATGTACGAGCCTTCACGTGTTCTTTTGTCGTTTCATATTGCAGGATTTCAGTATGCCGACGGCGCATTGGTCCTGGGCGATCTAAAAGCGGGCGATAAGCTGACGCTGTGTGCCGAGCGCGATAATCCCCATGATCCTGAGGCAGTTGCGGTCTATTACGGCAACACCAAGCTCGGTTATGTTCCGGGAAACGAGGTCGGCCCGCTGTCCTTGATGATGTATTACGGCCACGAGGACGTATTTGAGGCGCGCGTGCAGCAGGTTGCCCCCGAGCGTAGCCCGTGGCACCAGGTGCGCGTTGGCCTCTATGTGGTGGATGCTCGCTAGTCGGCATGGGGGCGGCCATGTTTGATGACGACCAGTTCGATTTGACAGACGATCCGTTTGAGTGGGATATGCTACTCGATGACAATGAGTTGGAGCGGGATCGTAAGAAGCGGCAGGATAAGAATGCCCAGGGTGACGCTTCGAAAAAGCAAGACAAGAGCCGCCGCGGACTGTTCGGCGGGTTCTTTGGATAACCGCCGCATCGCTGCGTCTGTATACTTAGCACGAGTTGAACACGTTGCGAAATGAGGACAGAGACGATGATGTGGTTTACCGCCGACCTGCATCTGGGCGATACGAATATCTTGCACGACATGGACCGGCCGTTTGGCTCGGTCGAGGAGATGAACCACAAGGTCATCGATGCCATCAATGAGTGCGTAGCTGTGGATGACCGTCTCTACATCCTGGGTGACTTTACCTATCGTTTGCCCCTGGCAGAGGCGGTGCGCCTGCGCGAGCGTATCGAATGCAAGAATGTGACGCTCATCCGTGGTAACCATGACGGCGACTGGGAAGATCCCGACGTACCGCAGATTTGGGAAGACGTGCGCGATTACCTGGAGATTGCTCCCGGCTATGCCAAGGGGCATCGTCTGGTTATGAGCCATTACCCCATGCTCAGCTGGAATGGCAAGGCGCGCGGCGCCATCATGCTACACGGGCATATCCACAGCAGGGGAGACCGCACCAACGTGCGCAACCGCGATCGCGAGCGCCCTATCTTTCGCTACGATGTCGGTCTCGACGCCAACGACTACAAGCCCGTAAGCCGAGACCAAATCCTCGGCTTCTTTGGACTGTAATTCTCGAACCACCGCACAAACCGCGACAAAGGGGGGCGGGCACCTTTGTCGTGGTTCTGGCGCCGTTGCCATTATGGCGGCGGCGCCTTTTTTGTCCGTGCGGCGCGGTAGAGTGTAGGCGGTTGAAATTTGCGTCCATCGAGGAGCTGCTATGAACGAGATCAGGTGCCCGCATTGCGGCGAAGTTTTTAAGGTCGATGCTTCTGGCTATGCGGATATCGTCAAACAAGTGCGCGATGCCGAGTTTTCGCGTGACTTGGACGAGCGCGTGAAGGCAGTCCAGCGTGAGGGCGAGCAGGCGCTGGAGCTTGAGCGCTCGCGCTCGACAGCTGCCCTGCAAAAGGCAGAGTCTCAGCGCAATGCTCAGCTTGTCGAACAGAAGAACGCTGCGGCTCAGAAGTTGGCACAAGAGGTTGCCAAGCGCGATGCTGAGCTTGCCGAGCTGCACGCCAAGCTCGAGGGCGCTGCCGCAGAGCGTGAGAGTGCAAGCCAGCGTGCGGCGGTTGAGGCTCGTGCCGATGCACAGAAAGAGAACGCCGAGCTTCAGCGCGAGATTGACAACCTGCGTGCACAGCTGGGACGTAAGGACGACGAAGCCAGGCTCGCCGAGGCCGCGGTGCGTAACGCCGCTCAAAATGACCTGTCCGCACGCGATGCTCAGATTGCCGAACTGCAGGCAAAGCTCTCCGCTGCGGATAAGGCCCAAGAGATGGCACTTGCCACCGCAGCAGCCGAGTCCCAGCGTGAGCTTGATGCCGCTCGCAGTGAGGCCGAGCGCACACTTGCCGACTATCAGGCGAAGGTGCAGGAGAAGTTCTCCGCCGCAAAGGCTCAGTCCGAGCAGGAGGCAGAGGGTCTGCGCGCCCAGCTGCGCGAGCAGGAGCTGACGGCAAAGATGAATCTAGCGGAGGCGGTCGCCTCAGCAGAGCGTGAGCGTGATGAGGCGCGCGCGAAGCTCACGAGCGAGCTGGCGGTGCGCGATTCTCGCGAGGAGCAGGTCAAGGCGGCGCACGAGCTCGAGCTTGCACAGACCAAGCGCGCGAGCGACGAGCTCATTCGCTATAAGGACGAAGAGATTGAGCGCCTGAAGGACATGAAGGTGCGCCTGTCTACCAAGATGGTGGGCGAGTCGCTCGAGCAGCACTGCGAGACTGAGTTCAATCGCTTGCGTATGACGGCGTTTCCCAACGCGTATTTTGAGAAGGACAACGATGCGTCCGAGGGCACCAAAGGCGACTTCATCTTCCGCGAGTGCGACGCGAGCGGCAACGAGGTCATTTCGATTATGTTCGAGATGAAAAACGAGAACGATGAGACCGCGACCAAGCATAAAAACGAGGACTTCTTTAAGAAACTCGATCACGATCGTCGCCAGAAAGGCTGTGAGTACGCGGTACTCTGCACTCTGCTGGAGCCCGAGAGTGAGCTCTATAACGCGGGTATCGTCGACGTGAGTTACCGCTATGAAAAGATGTACGTAATCCGCCCGCAGTTCTTCATTCCCATGATTACACTTCTTCGCAACGCCGCTATGGGCTCGCTGCGCTATAAACAGGAGCTGGCAGAGTACAAGCAGCAGAATATCGATGTTACGAATTTCGAAGCCAAGATGGAGAAGTTCAAGGACGGCTTCTCGCGCAACTACAACTTGGCGAGCAAGCAGTTCGAGTCGGCGATCAAGGAGATCGATGCCGCCATCAAGCAGCTCGAGAAGACCAAGGACGACCTGCGTCGCAGTACCGAGAATCTGCGTCTGGCCCACAATAAGGCCGATGAGCTCACCATTCGCAAGCTCACGTGGGGCAACAAGACCATGAAGGCGGCGTTTGACGAGGCGCGCGGGGCTGCGCCAGAGACAAACGATGAGCCCGCCGAGGCGGATTCGTATGAGGTCGAGGATGCCGAGTAAGGCATAGCGTATAGTGCAAAAGCGGGGCCGCTGGCGATATTGCCAACGGCCCCGCTTTGTTTCGTTCCAGTATGTTCGACTAGTCCTCGAGCAGGTCCTCGATAAAGCCGACGCGGTAGTTTTTGAAGATGACCTCGCCGCCGTCTTGCGTGGCGTCCAGATCGACATCGCCCATGATGCCAAAATCGTGGTCGCTGTCCTCGTCGGCAAAGATCTGGTGCACGTGCCATACGTGCGCGGTCTTCTCGTCGGACTCGTCGATGGAAAACATCGCGGCGCTGCGGGCGTCTCCGTCGGTGAGGATTTCCTCGTGCTGCTCATGGTAGGCATCGAGCGCCTTTTGCCAACGGATCTCGCTCATGCCCCAGTCCTCGTCGAGCTCGCCCAGATCGCGCACGCGTCCACGGGCTGCAAGGGCCACGCGGCGGAAGAGTGCATTGCGCACCAACAGCGTGCAGCCGCGACGGTCCGCAACGACCTCGTTGATGCCCTGCGGCGGTGCGGCGTCGAGTGCAGCGGGGTTGCCGGCGTTCTCCCACTCGTCCACCAGACTCGAGTCGACCGAGCGCACCACAAAGCCGAGCCACGAAACGATGTCACGCAAGCGCTCATCGCGTTTCTCAATGGGCACGGTGCGGTCGAGGGAACGGTAGGCCTCGGCTAGGTAGCGCAGCAGAATGCCCTCGGAGCGGGCGATGCCGAGCTTTTGAATGTAGCCCTTAAAATCGCTCGCGCTTTCCAGCATATCGCGCAAAACGCTCTTGGGAGAGAGCTGATAGTCGTTTGCCCAGGGCACTTCCTGGCAGTACTTGTCGAAGGCGGCATCGAGCAAGTCCTCGAGCGGCTTTTCGTAGGTGACATCCTGGATGCGCTCCAGGCGTTCTTCATATTCGACGCCGTCAGCCTTCATTTCGGCCATCGCGCGGTCGCGCGCGGCGCGCTCCTGTGCGCGCAATACCTGCTTGGGGTCCTCGAGCGTAGCCTCGACCATCGAGATGAGGTCCATGGTATAGGTCTCACTCTCGGGGTCGAGCAGCTCCAGCGCGGCAAGCAAAAACGGCGAGAGCGGCTGGTCGAGCGCAAAGTCCTCGGGCAGGTCGACCGTCAGCGCGTAGTCGATGTCCGGCGCGGCGTCGGCCGGAGCGTCGGGTGCGGGTGGCACCTCGGTGCGCACGACGACGCCGGAGTCGATGAGCGTGGCAAAGATTTCGTCGGCGCGAACCTCGAGCTTAGCCTTTTCCTCGGGGGTCTGGAGGCTTGTCTCGATGAGGTCGTGCACGCGGGCGCGAGCGTCGCCGCCCTGCTCGACTACGCTAATCACCATGGAGTGCGTGATGCGAAGTCGCGGCTTGAGCGTCTCGGGCTGCGTCTCAATCAGGCGCTCAAAGGTCTGCTTGTTCCAGGTGACAAAGCCCTCGGGGGCCTTCTTCTTTTTAATCTTGCGGAGCTTTTTGGGGTCGTCGCCCGCCTTGGCCATGAGCTTGGCGTTCTCGATCTCGTGCTCCGGGGCCTCGGCGATGACCATACCCTCGGTATCGAAGCCCGAGCGGCCGGCACGACCGGCAATCTGATGGAACTCGCGGGCGCGCAGGCGACGCATCTTGTAGCCATCGAACTTGGTGAGTGCGGTGAGGACCACGGTGTGGATGGGCACGTTGATGCCGACGCCGAGCGTATCGGTGCCGCAAATGACGGGCAACAGGCCCTGCTGCGCCAGGCGCTCGACCAGTAGGCGATAGCGCGGCAACATGCCAGCATGGTGCACGCCGACGCCGCAGCCGAGTAAGCGCTTGAGGATCTTGCCGAAGGCCGTCGAGAAGCTCGTGCCCTTGGCCGCCTCCTTGATGGCCTCGCGCTGCTCCTTGCTGGCAATGCCAAAGTTGGCGAGCGACTGTGCCGTCGCAAGGGCGGCATCCTGGCTAAAGTGCACGATATAGAGCGGGGCCTCGCCGCGGCGCATCGCGAGCTCGACGGTGCCCTCGAGCGAGGTCGTCACATAGTCGTAGCTCAGTGGCACGGGGCGCGGGGCATCGACGACCAAGTCACAGGTAGCGCCGGTGTGTTCCTCGAGTGAGGCGGCGATCGCGGTGACATCGCCGAGCGTGGCGCTCATGAGCATGAATTGCGTGTGAGGCAGGGTGAGCAGCGGCACCTGCCAGGCCCAACCGCGGTCGGGGTCGGCAAAGTAGTGGAACTCGTCCATGGCGACGCAGCCAACATCGGCATCTTCGCCCTCGCGCAGTGCATCGTTGGCAAGGATTTCTGCCGTGCAGCAGATGACGGGCGCCTTGGTGTTGATATGCGTGTCGCCGGTGATCATGCCGACGTTATCGCGGCCGAGCACCTGCACAAGGTCGAAAAACTTCTCGCTGACCAGAGCCTTGATGGGGGCCGTGTAATAACAGCGCTTACCCTGCGCCATACCCATAAAGAGCATGCCCAGCGCGACGAGCGATTTACCCGATCCGGTCGGTGTGCCTAAAATGACGTGATCGCCGGCTGCCAGGTCCATGAGGGCCTCTTCTTGGTGATTCCACAGTTCAATGCCGCGATCGCTCGTCCATTCAAAGAAGCGTTCGAAGGCCTGATCGGGCGTGAGCCATGGTTCAGGCTCGCTACCATCCTCGGGCTCCCACCAGGTGGGGGAGAGCGCGCCGAGCGAGCCGAACTCTGCCTCGGTTCCCGTGCCGCCCGAGAATGAGCTGGCGGCGCCGGCGCCGGAGACGGTGCTGGCGGCGGTATCTGTCGTGGTCTGTGCCATGTGGTTTGCTTTCTCTCGCGTTTGTCCGTCATCCATTATGGCGTAGCGGCGGCGCGGGGTGCCAGCGCGCGAGAAAATGCAGGAAATGGGCGTTCTGCCCAGCTGTTTGGTGCGGTTGCCAGCTAAGTGAGTAGACTTTTTGCAATATCGCGAGCACATGGCTTTTGCGCAAGGGCTCTACCTGCGGTTTTAGTATTGGTTATGCGGGTTGTGCTTGGCTATTGCAAAAAAGTCTACTCACTTAGATTTGAGGGTCGTTTGCTGGCGCCTATTTGCGCTTGTTTGCCGAAGCCGCGACCATCAGAGGCCCCTGGGACTCCTGCGGCAGGCGCTTCTTGCCCTTGCGGGCGCGGTTTTTAAAGTTCTCGACGGCTTCTTCCATGCCCAGAGGTACATAGGTGAGCTCATCGAGGTTATCGGGCAGGTAGCAGGCAAGGCTTTGCTCCTGTGCGCGTCCTACTGTGAGCTGTTCGTCGGTTGGCTGCGCTCCGGGCATGGCGCAAATGCCATAGACGACGGCACCCATCTCGCGCGTGCGGCATTCATATTCGGTCTCGGGATGCTCGGGATGGTCGCGGCGGACGTTGTCGCTTACCCAAAGCGTGTCGTAGCCGGCCGCGGCAAACTGCCTCAGGGCGTAGTCGCGCAATGGCTTGCTGTCGGTGCGCAGCGTGACGGTGGCGCTGGCTGCAAAGAGCGGGCGGTAGAGCATCAGATGGTCGACATGGACGAGTCGTTTTTTGGCGTACTTGGCCTTGGGCTGCGGCGTGGGAAAGTTGATGGTGATGGCATCGAGCTCGCCTGCGGCAAACAGCTGTGGCAGCGATGCGGCGCCTCGGGGCAGGACGAGCGCGTTGGATAGCTCCTGCTCGCAGATTTTCTGCGCGGCATAGGCGATGCAGATGGGTTCTTGGTCCATGCCGATAAAGAGCGTGTTTGGCTCGTGGACCGCGCGCTCTACAAGGTAGGTTCCCTTGCCGCAGCCAAGATCCAGGTGAAGGTGTTCGAAGGGCTTGCTGCCTGCGGGCGCACAGGCCCCGCGCCAATCTCCGGCATAGGCCTCGGGGTTCGTCTCAATCGCATCGGCGTAGCGCTCCAGGCGCTTCTCGAGCACAAAGTTCTTAGGCGTGCGAACGTGGACGGCTCCCATGAGGCTCCTTGGTCATAAATATGGAACGCATAGCTGCGCGTTCCGTCAATGGGTTGAAAAGGGTGGGCATAGTTTGCCCGAAAGACGCGGCACAGCTCGGCAGTAAGCCGTCGGTGCCTACAGGCGCTTGAGAATCACATAGCGGTTGAGATCGCCGCTGCGACCGTCGGCATGGAAGCGCTCAAGCTCGCGCACGGGGACCTCGCCGCTCTTGTAGAACGTACGGACGCCGCGCACCAGGTCGGTGATCTGCTGATCGTCAAAGTGATGGCAATAGCGGTAGGCATGACGGTCGTTTTGCCAGCCAATGAGGTGGTCACCGGCTTCAAACTGCGCGGAATCGTAACCCTCAAACGGCGGGGTGAGCTCGGCGCGGGCCTCGGCGCGAACGGCTTTGCGCGCCATGCGCTCGTCGTTCATAAACTCCCAAAAGCTGATGGCGATGATGCCGCCCGGGCGCGTTTGGCGCACCAAGGCGTCGAGCACGCGCACGCGGTACTCGCACGATGGCACGTGGTGCATAAAGCCAAAACAGACCGAGATGTCGGCGAGCGGGGCATCGAAAAGCACATCGGGCGTCTCGGCGGGATTGAGCTTCATGAGGGCATCGAGCACATCGAGCTCTTGGAAGTGCAGGTTGGGAATGCGCAGCGCGTGGCCATGTGCATCGATGGCCAGGTCTTGGCACGAGTCGACGCCATAGAACTCGAAGGGGCAGCTGGCATCTGCCGAGGGGTTTGCTCCGTCGACGCCCTTGGCGGCAAGTGCGCCGCCGGCGGCAAAGTTCTCGAATCGCATATTGCCGCAGGCAAGATCGAAGACACGGACGGGATGCTCGATCGTGGCGACGTCGAGCTGCCCGAGCGCGATATCCATGGTGCGCACCCAGCCGGGCCACGGGGCCTGGCGCGTATCGGAGAAGGAGGCGGAGTGCTCGCGATAGAACGTGTTGTTGAGCTGGATGAGCGATGAGGCGAAATCGCGGTTCACGGCGCGGAACTCCCTCCGTTGGCGGTGCGGAATAAACAGTACGACCATACTACCGTTAACGCCGCAACGGGGACAACCAAGCTACGGGTCATTGCTTTGTTTGGACACATTTCCGCAGCTCATATGCACCCGCAACCGCCGGTTGTCAAAAATCTCACTAGAATAGGTGGCATGCTTTTGGCGGTGGCGGATAGATTTTTAACTGTGCAAGGCGCCTTAAGAACAAAAGCGGTCCGGCGGCACGGCTGGCATCACATAGGAGGAACCATGAATGTAGAAACTGCGCAGCGGCTCGCCGACCTTCGTCGCAGCAAGGGCTTTAGCCAAGAAGGGCTGGCGCGAAAGCTGGGGCTGTCGCGTCAGGCGGTCAGCAAATGGGAGCGCGCGGAGAGCTCGCCCGATACCGAGAACCTGATCTCGCTCGCCAAACTCTATGGCGTGAGCCTGGACGAGCTCCTCAATCCGAGCGACGAGATCGAGGACGATATCGAGTTTGAGAACGAGGACCGCGCCCGTCAGCGCAAGGCCGAGGCAGCAGAGCGCGCCCGTACTCATGAGGCGGCGGCGCGTGCCACTGAAGCGGCAACGCAGGCAAGCGATGCTGCGGCCAAGGCGGCGCAAGCGGCAAGCTGGAGTGCACAGGCCGCTAATGCCGCTACGGCGCAGGCGACGAGTGGCACCGCGGTTGGCTCGACTCCGGTGAAGGGCCCGTTCCAGTCGTTCCCGTATTGGGCCGTGTGCTGGCTGCTGTTCTTTTTGCTGATGTTCCCGTTTGGTGCCGGCCCCTTTGCCGCGCTGATCTTCTTTACGGTTCCCATCTATCACTGGGTGGCGCGTGCTCTCGATGGCGATTGGGCGCGCGGTGATATTCATGTTGGTCCGGCATCGGTGACGGCTAGGACTCAGGTGCAGGATGCTTCCGCTGCGGTTGATACTGACGTGGCTACCGCGACTACCGCTGAGCCGATTGTCAAAGAGGGTGGTGAATGATGAAGCTTTCGCATGAATCCAAGGTGCGCTTGGGCGTTGGCATCGGAGCGTTTGTGCTCATCATTGGGCTTGTCTTTGGCATTTCGCGGCTATTGGCTCATTCCGATATGGTGCGTACGACCGGTATTCTATCTGGCAATTTGTCTGATTTTGACGATATGTTTGACGACGATGATCTCTTGGATAGCGGTAACTATTCCGCTCGGCCTCAGCAGCTTTCGAGCATGACTTTTGATGCCGATGAGTTTCGCTACCTCGATTTCGATATCAATGCGGCTTCGGTGGACGTCAAGGTTGTTGATGGCAACAAGGCTCGCGTTATCGAGCGGGGGCGCGTTGCCGAGGGTATGGATGCCTCCAAGGCCGCGACGCAAAACATCGCATCCGTCGAGGACTCGACGCTCAAGGTTTCCCAGTTTGGAAGTGACGACGGTAAGGCAATCGATCGCTCAGTTACGGTCGAGCTGCCGCGCCGTGTTGCCGAACATCTGAAGGGAGTCAACGCGCACGTGGGCTCGGGCGATCTGCAGATTGCCGGTGTCATCTGTGATGGTTTCGATCTTTTCCTGGGTGCGGGAGATGTAGAGTTTACGGGCAGCGTGACTGATGCGCTCAGCGCTGAGGTCGGTTCGGGCGATGTGACGTTCGAGCTTTACCAGGCCCCCGCGAAGTCGATGGACGTGAGTGTGGGCTCGGGCGATGTGGAGATGACGGTTCCGAACTCGACGGGCTTTAAGGCGAGCCTCACCTTGGGCAGCGGCGACTTCGAGAGCGATTTCTTTCCGCTTGGCTACGACGGCGAGACCATTTTGAATCTTGAATTCGATAACGGTGACAAGTCTGCCACGTATCGTTTTGAGGTCGGTTCGGGCGACATGTCGTTTGATTCGGAGTAGTGAGGCAGACGAAAGCCTAGGCGAAGATATAGACGCGCTGTTTGATGAAGGCGCCGAAGCCGAGATCGGCTCCGGCGCCTTTGCCTTTACAATGGGGGCATGGAACAGATTATTTTGAACATACTCGAGGCCCTGCGTCGCGGCGAAACCGTTGACGACAAGGCGCTCGTAAAACTGATACATGCCGAGGCGCGCCGTGAGGGTGCCGACAAGCGCGATCTGGCCAAGCGCCGTCTGCTGCCGTTCTACCAGCGGGTTAAACGTGAGGATCCGGCTCGTTGGGCTGGATGGAATGTCGATGCCGAGCTAGAGCGTCAACTGCTGCAGGTGCTACGCATGAAGCCGCGCCGAACGGCTTCGGGCGTGGCGACCATTACCGTCATCACCAAGCCGTGGCCGTGCTCGGGCGATTGCCTGTTTTGCCCCAACGACCTGCGTATGCCCAAAAGCTATCTGCATGCCGAGCCCGCGTGCGCCCGTGCGGAGCAAAATTGCTTCGATCCATATCTGCAGGTGAGCGCCCGTTTGACGGCGCTTTCGCAGATGGGGCATGCGACCGATAAGATCGAGCTCATTGTGCTTGGCGGTACCTGGAGCGACTATCCGGAAGGCTATCAGACATGGTTTATGTCGGAGCTTTTCCGTGCGCTCAATGACGATGCCGTCGCCGGCGTGGCTGCCAACCCCATGTTGGCGCGTCCGGGCATCAGCCGTGCCGAGGCAGGGCGCCTGCTCGATGACGCGCCCGCCGATGCGCTGCCGCCGGTGGTAGCGGAGCGACGCGAACGATATCGCGCTGCCGGTATTGCGACCGATGAGGTTGAGCTTGCGAGCGGCGTTGCCGACGAGCAGGGGCGTGTGGATGCTGCCGTGGGCGGCTATAACCACGCGGTGCGTCGTCTGTACGGTTCCGGTACGCCGTGGGGCGAGGTTGCCGAGTGGCAAACGGCAACGATGGAGGAGCTCGAGCGTCAGCAGCGCATCAACGAGACGGCGAAGCATCGCGTGGTGGGGCTCGTTATCGAGACACGCCCCGATGCTGTAACACCGCAGGCCCTCGCGCTCATTCGCCGCCTGGGTTGCACCAAGATTCAGATGGGCATCCAGAGCCTCGACCAGCATTTGCTCGATATCAACGAGCGTCGCATTTCGGTGGCGCAGATTGAGCGGGCGTTTTCGCTTGCGCGTCTGTTTGGCTTTAAGATCCACGCGCATTTTATGCTCAACTTGCTAGGCGCCACGCCCGAGGGAGACAAGCGCGACTACGAACGCTTTATGACCGAGGGGGCCTTTATGCCCGACGAGGTCAAGGTCTACCCGTGCGCGCTCATCGAGGGCTCGCGTCTGGTGGGCTGTTATGAGTGTGGCGAGTGGCGCCCCTATACCGAGGACGAGCTGCTCGATGTACTGGCCGACGACATCGTGGTGACGCCGGCGTTCTGCCGCATCAGTCGCATGATCCGCGACTTTAGCTCCGACGACATCATGGTGGGCAACAAGAAGCCCAACCTGCGTCAGCTCGTCGAAAACCGCTTGGCTGCTCGGGGTGACGGTGCGACGGTGCGTGAGATTCGCTATCGCGAGATCAGCACGGCGGGTGCCGACTTGGATGAGCTGACCCTTGACGAGGAGGTGGCGTACGAGACGCCGGTGACGAGCGAGCGCTTTTTGCAGTGGGTGACGCCGCAGGGCAAGATCGCGGGCTTTTTGCGACTGTCGCTTCCCGATCGCGCTTTTGTTGCTGCACATGCGGATGAGTTGCCGACGACGCCGGACGAGGCGATGATTCGCGAGGTACACGTGTATGGCATGGCGGCGCGCGTTGGTGATCAAGGCCAGGCGGCCCAGCACCATGGACTGGGTCGGTCGCTGGTGGAGCGTGCGTGCCATATTGCCCGGGATGCGGGCTATACGCACATCAACGTGATCAGCGCGATCGGTACGCGCGAGTATTATCGCCATTTGGGTTTCTACGACCACGGACTCTATCTGCAAAAGGAGCTCTAAATGAACAAGCCGAGTGTTTCTGCCGGCGTCGTTGCCGGCGTTGCCCTGGGAGCTGCGGCGCTCGGAGCGGCCGCCGTTGCTGTTCGTGCTGCCTGTTTGCAGGTTGCGCGAACCCGCAATGGGTTGGCGCGTGTGAAACGCGTGCACGATGACGGCGGCGATGAGATTCGCGTGCTGGTGCAAGGCGGCGTCTACCAAAGCGCAAGCTATGTTGGCGAGCGTTGGGCAGAGCCCGTCTTTGCGTACTATCGTGCGTTTGACGACGTGTTTGAGGCCGAGGATGCGATGCGCGACGCTTATGGTCACGGTATCGACCGCATGCTTATGCTGGGCGGCGGCGGGTTTGCCTATCCTAAAATCGCCCTGATGTCGCACGAGGGCTTGCGCATGGACGTCATCGAGTATGACGGAGAGATTACGCGCCTGGCGCGCCGCTGGTTCTACCTAGACGAGCTGGAGCGCGCGGCGGGCGATCGCCTGCGGGTGATAACCGCTGAGGCTCGCTCGTATCTGGGTGTGACGAGCGTGGGCCATCGTCGCTACGACGTGGTCGTGAGCGATTGCTTTGGCGGTGCCGAGCCCGTGCGCGAGCTGGCGACCGTTGAGGCGCTGCGCCTGGTGCGGGGCAGCCTGAACCCCGGGGGTATCTACGTGGCCAATATCGTGAGCGCAAACGAGGGGAGCGATGTGACGTTCCTGCGTGACTGCGCTGCCACGGCACTCGAGGTATTCGCCCACGCCTGGGTGGTCCCATGTGGCGATGCGGAGTTCGGCGGCGAGGAAAACTACCTGCTCATCGCCAGCGACGGCAACTACGCCTTTACCGAAGCCGTGCCCTTCGACACCGACTTCCTCGGCACCGTCCTTCACGACAAATAAGTCTCCCCGTCCCAAAAAGACTGGTCTTAGGCGTGGTCGCGCCAGCCGAGAACGCGCTGCTTCATGCCTTCGATGTCGAGCACGCCTTCGGCAAAGCCTTTGCGCACGAGCTCTTCTGGAACGAATTCGTCGTACCGATCAAAGTAAGGCACCTCGCCGGGATAGACGAGGTCGATGGGGTCGAAGTCTTTCTCGGCTTCGGCGGCGAGCACTTCAAAGAACGTCTCCTCGTCGGCCTTCATCTTAAACTGCATAAAGTACGGGCGTGACGGGTCGAGTCCGCGAAGGCCCAACTCAGCGGCGCATTTGATTTTAAGCATGCGCTCGAGTGCTAGGAAGGCGTAGCTGCCCAACCAGGGGAAGAGCACCCAGGTGTCGCCACCCAGGTTGATGAGCGGCTTAGTTCCCGCGCCCGAAATCTCGGCGGTATGACGAGCCTGCGCCAAGCGAGCCCGTGCGTTGCCCATGAGATACGGATATGCCGCATGCTCGTTGAGCGCCTTGCGCATGCGCTCGAGTACGTGTGTATTGATGTCGCCGGGGCAGTCGCCAAAGTAGGCCGGCACACGGCCCTTGACCTGCGTGGCAAAGACGGTATGACGCTTCCAGTCTACTTCCTCGACAATCCAGCAATGGCCTGCGATGGCGATGCGCTCACCGGGCGGTGGGGGATTGACGATCGTGCCCAACTCGGCCGACTCGCTGCGAACAGTGAACTCCTCGTTTTCCTGGAACACGGCGTAGAACTTAAAGTTGTTGATGATGCGCTCGCCCGCGAGACCCACGATGAGCCCGCCGCCTTCGGTGACCTGGATATGGTCGATCTTAATGAGGTGACACAGCAGCACGCGATAGTCATCGGCCGAGATACGATGGAAATAGCTGAGTGTGAGCACGCGCTGGGCAAGTTCGGCCGGCGTGAGCTCTCCGGTGCTGGCGAGGGTCGACATGGTCTGGTGATAGAGCAGACTGTAGGGGAGTCGATCGAGCTCAGGCGGCTCGACCCATTTTTCCTCGCGATAGAGTTGTACGAGCGCGATGCCCTGCAGGAGCTTCCAAGGAATGGTCTCGGGCATCATCGTGCGCGGCTCAGGCTCTTCCTCGCGCATGACAAACCACATCTCGGGCGGAAGGTCGCGGCGTCCCGTGCGGCCCATTCGCTGCAAAAAGGAACTGACGGTAAACGGCGCATCGATCTGAAACGCACGCTCCAGACGGCCGATATCGATACCGAGCTCCAGCGTAGAGGTGGTGACGGTTGTCTGTGCCTGTTCCTCGTCGCGCATGAGCTCTTCTGCCGTCTCGCGCAGCGATGCCGAAAGATTGCCGTGGTGGATGAGAAAGCGGTCGGGCTCGTGCCGGCTCTCGCAGTAGCTACGCAGCATGGAGCATACGGCCTCTGCCTCCTCGCGCGAGTTGGCAAAGACCAGGCACTTGCGGCCGCGCGTATGCTCAAAGATATAGCCCATACCGGGGTCGGCGTTGTCGGGCGCCGTGTCGGTGGGGTTGAGAAGCGCCTGCTCGGTCGCTCGTGGGATGTCGACTTCGCCCTCGGGGGCCGAGGAAGTGCGACGGTCTTTGGGAGCGGCTTTGCCCCGTGCCCGCTCACGACGTTGACGGCGCTCCTCTTGTGTGAGCTGTCCGCTGTGACGCATGTCTTGGGCGCCGGCGGGCAGTGCCGCGGATGCCGCCGCCTCGATGCGCTCGCACGCAAGCACTTCGGCCTCTTGAGGACCCGTGCTCTCGAATCTCCGCTGCTGTGCCTGGGGGCCCGAGTTGTAGAAGTGCTCCATGGAGATGCGCCACACGCGGCGCGGTTCTTCAAAGCGGGGGATAACGCAGTCGCGCCCCGTTCCCTGTGAGAGAAAAGCGCCCGTGCGCTCGGGGTCGCCGATGGTGGCAGAAAGGCCGACGCGGCGGGGCTGCACGCCTGCCATGCGCGAGAGGCGCTCGATAAGGCAGAGCGTCTGACCGCCGCGGTCGCCGCGCATGAGCGAATGGACCTCGTCGATAACCACGTAGCGCAGGTCGCAGAACATGCGCGGGATCGCCATGTGCTTATGGATCAGGAGCGCCTCGAGCGACTCGGGCGTAATCTGAAGGATGCCGCTCGGCTTTTTGATGAGTTTGGCCTTGTGTGACTGCGAGACATCGCCATGCCAGTGCCAGACGGGGATATCGGCCTCTTCGCACAGGTCGTTGAGGCGGACGAACTGATCATTGATGAGTGCCTTGAGGGGGCCGATGTAGAGGGCGCCCACGCTTGCGGGCGGGTTCTCCCAAAACTCGGTCAGGATGGGAAAGAAGGCTGCCTCGGTTTTGCCGGAAGCCGTGGATGCCGTCAGGAGCACATTGTCCTGAGTGTTAAAGATGGCATCAGCTGCTGCAACCTGGATGGAGCGTAGACTCTCCCAATCGTGGGAGTAGATGAAGTCTTGGATAAACGGGGCGTAGCGGTCAAAGGCGTTCACGGGGCCTCCTTTCAAAAATGAATCTCTCAACGCGGTGGGCAGTGGCTTGCTGCATTACTGCCTCGACGTTTGCCCAGATAAAACCTGCCAAAATAAACCTGTCCCTATTTGGCAGGTTAGATGGTGAATTCGGCGAAGTTACGGTCGCCGCCTGCGGTGCCGGTGTCGTCTGTTGCGGCTGCTGGCGCGTCGCCGCCGACGCTTTGCAGCAACTCGGCCACGTTGGCGTCGGGGTTCTGGCATAGGATGTCGAGCAGCTCGATAAAGTCACGAATGACTTCACGCGGCGTCAGATGCGTGTCGGCTCCCACACGACCGAACTCGATCTTGAGGAAGTCCACCAAGTCGTTCTCGGTAAGCGTGGGCGTCCAGCCAAAGTAGCCGGCGTGAATTTGCATGAGTTTTTCGATCAGCACCAGCAACTCCTCATAGGTGAGTGGCTGCAGGCGGATGATGGGCGCGAGCATGTCCTTAAGGTCCTCGCGCGCAAAGCGGCCCTGAGCGAGTCGGCTGCGCAGGGCCTCGTAGGAGAACACGCCTCGGCGGCGGTCTTCGATGGAGGTTGGAGTGCCGCCCATGATCATGCCCAGGTACTGCGCCTTGCCCTGGAGCGTGTCGTTGTACATAGTCAGGATCTTCTCGTAGTTGTATTGGCGCGTGATCGCGTTGGGAATCTTGTACAGATTCACGAGTTCGTCGATGAGCACCAGCATGCCCTTGTATCCGCTGCAGACCAAAAAGCGTGCAATGAGCTTAACGTAGTCGTACCAGTCGTCATCGCTGATGATGGTCGAGGAGCCCAGTTCGGCGCGAGCCTCGCTCTTGGTGCGGTATTCGCCGCGGATCCATTTGGTCACGCGGCTCATGGCCTCTTCGTCGCCCTCGGATACGGCCGTGCGATAGCGGCGGAGCATGCGGGTGAAGTCGAAGCCGTGGACCATCTCCTCGAGCGGGGCCAGTTGGGCATTGACGACCGACTCGTCGACGTCGGCACACGAGGCGACCCAGCGATCCAAAATAAGGTTGAGCGCACCGCCCTCGGGGCGCGTCTTGGTCGATATATTGCGGATGAGCTCGCGGTAGGTGGCAAGGCCCTGTCCCTGACCGCCCTGCAGGCGGCGCTCGGGCGACAGGTCGGCATCAGCGACGACGAATCCCTCGCCCATGGCGTGCGTGCGGATGGTCTGGAGCAAAAAGCTCTTGCCGGCGCCGTAACGACCGACCAGAAAGCGGAAGCTCGCGCCACCGTCGGCGATGAGACTCAGATCGGTGAGCAGGGCGCGGATCTCGACCTCGCGCCCTACGGTGATGTAGGGAAGGCCGATGCGCGGGACCACGCCGCCCTTGAGCGAGTTGAGAATGACGGCGGCGACGCGCTTGGGCACGCGGGGTGCTGCGGATGCGATATCACTCATAGTCTAGGTATCCTCTCACGTCTGCTTCGTAATCCTCGATAATTTGCGGTCCTGCCGCGCCGAATTCGATAACGGTGTCTCCCACCAGGTCAAAGAGCGACTCGTTGATGCTGTCGACGAGCATGTCCTCGCTCTGCCCCGATTGCACTACCGCCGATTCCGCCTGTACTGCGTTGTGCTCGAGCAGCGCGCGGAGATAGGCGTCTGCGGCAGGCGTGAGTTCGTTCGTGGCGTCAGCGGGCGCAACGGCTGCGAACGCGGGCGTCGGCGCGAGAAGCGGTGCCACGACACCAAACTGTTCGGTGGATATGGTTGGCTCGTCGGCCTCGTCCTGCCGAATGGGTGCCGCGATCGCCTCGACAATCGCGTCGGCTACGGGCTCGGCTTCCGGTTGCCCTGAGTCCGCTGCCTCGGCTTCCACAGGTGCGCCGTCCTCGCGCTCCTCATCGATCAAAAGCGCTTCACGCGTTTGCGCGGCGGCGCTCCGAATGTGCCCCAGCTGACTCAGATCGATATCGATCTTGACGGGCTGGTGTGCGGCATCCCATGAAAGCCATGCCACAATCTCGTCATCGATAATCTTGGCCAGAAATTTGGGGACCTTTTCTTCCTTAAGGGGATGGGCGGGGTCCAGCGCCAGGCGCAGGCGTTGGTCGCAGGCGCGCATCATTTCACCGAGCTTGCTGCTCTTTTGCCTACTACCGTGGATACGCATACATTCCCAAAAGCCGTTTTGGCAACGGTAGATATGGATGGGATCCAGGCGGTATTCGCAGTCCTCGTGGCGCTCGGGCGCAAAGAATACGGACGAGGCAAACATGGTGTAGGGCATGGCCGTCTCCTCCCCAAATAAGCTCGCCACGATGCCGGTCTTTCGGTGCGTGTCATAGTAGCGCGCCATACGGACATACACGGCGCACGCCACGTGGCGCAGATCGCGGTGGTGGCTGCGGTCGAGCCGCGAGTTACTTAGGTTGTACGTGGAGAGGGCGTTGATGGCGGCCATGAGTCGCTCCTCGCGCACCTCATCGGGCGGAAGGGGGAGCGTGGGCTCGGAGGTTTTGCGACGCTTAGGGGTCTGGCCGGACGGTGCCGGTGCTGGTACAAGGTCTCGTGCCGCGCGCCGCAGCTCGATAAGGGCATTATCGAACATGACGGTTTTAGAATCACGAAGCAGCTTGGGGTCAAGCCCGTGGAACACGGCGTAGTCCTGCAACCACACGCGCGCAAACCGGTCGATGCCGGGCTCAAAGGCGCGGTAGGCATCCCAAAAGGCCTTGATCTTGCTAAAACCATCGAGCGGGTCATCTATGCCAATGCCGCAGATCAACTCATAGAGATATAGGAAGGCAAACGAGGTTGATGTCTCCTCGATATTCCCGCGGCGCACTTGGGCGCGCCAAGTAAAATAGCCGCGCAGTTGCCGATCGCTCATGGCGTTGTAGGTGGGAAAGTACGACTTAAAGGTGCCGGCGTAGGGGCAGTCGTCCTCAAAGTCGGCCATCAGCAGGCCTTGGCGGTAGAAAAGCTCGGCTTCCGAAAGCCAGCGACTCGCGCCGCCTTTGGGGTCATCCTGCCAGCGCGATATCTCGCGCATCTTGCGGTACTGGTCGGGAAGGAAATTCTGCATCTGACGACCGGTTTTGAGAATCGGCTCGTCAGCATAGACTTCGTTTGAGAAGCGAGCAGACTGATGGGTCCGGGCCTCGGCCATAATGCGCTCGATGAGCATCTTGATGTCCTGGTCGGCCACCGTCTCTCCTCTCCTAACGCAGCTTCGGTGACCTCATATCATAGCACAGCATCAAACAGGTGTTCGAGATGCTGCTGCGTAGATAGATTTAGAACAGGAGGGCGTAGATGACGGCGATGACGACGGAGGGGAGCATATTGGCCGTGCGGAAGGTCTGAGGACGGATGAGGTTGACGCCGACGCAGAAGATGAGCATGGAGCCTACGAGCGAAAGGCTGTCGAGGGCTGCCGTAGTCATGATGGGGGAGAGTGCGCCGGCAAACAGCGTGATCGTCCCCTGGAACACGGCGACGGGCAGGGCGGAGAAAATGCAGCCGCGGCCAAGCGACGCCGTCATGGTGCAGACGATGATGCAGTCCAGCGCGCCCTTGAGGGCAAGCGTGGACCAGTCGCCGAGCAGGCCGTCCTGGATCGATCCCACAATGGCCATGGCGCCGATACACACGGTGAGTGAAGTCGAGACGAAAGCGTTGGTGAACTCGTTATCGCCCTCGCTGCCGGTTTTGCGCTTGAGCCATTCGCCAAGGTTTTCAATGGCGGCCTCCAAGTTGATGGCCTCGCCGATGAGCGAGCCGAGGGCGAACGAGACAATGAGCATGGTGGTACCAGTGGTCGCCAGTGCCTTCCCATCGATGATGAGCATCTTTTGCATGGTGCCGCCCAGGCCGATAAACAGGACGCACAGCCCCGATGCTTTCATGAGCGTGTCTTGGATGCGCGGTGTAATGAAGCGGCCGCCCACTAATCCCAAAAGACCGCCCGCAACTAAAAGCACAACGTTGATGATTGTTCCCAAGCCCGGCATGAGCCCTCCTGTATTGATGCCAACGTGGCAATCGTAGCAGAACGAAATGCGAGGCACATCGCGACTCATCTAATACGTTATATAAGTGGTATTAGGGATGGTGCGCAGCATTTAAGCCTCAGGTGGTTGTCGGGACATAGGGATAGTAGTCAAAGCGCAGCGTCATAAGCCGCTGTGGGGATTCAATAGCCGCGGCGATGATATTGGCATCGCGGGCACGATCAAACCCTACGAGTTCGATCTGATACGAGACGTCTTGCATAATGTCCAGACGTCGCCAGGCTAGGAGTGTGTCGCCATCGAATTCCAAGGTCTTGCCTCCGTCTGGGGCAACGGCGTATAGACGCAGTTTAGCGGTGGTTACAGGGTCGACAACCGTGACCTTTTTAATTTCGTTTCGAGTATTCTTGGCGCCCAACAAGGTGAGCAGCGTTGGGGCCACGACCTCGCCCGATGGCAAAAAGACGACTTCGATGGATTCGGGAAATGCGATGATGGCCGACTTGCGGACGGGCTGATTGGCGGCGGCAACTTCGATGTTCGCAGCGTCGATGACCTCTGTGTGGTCGAGCGCGGCAAGCACGCAGCAGTTACCCTCATCAATTTCTTGAGGATCAGCAAGCCCCAGGCTGTCCGCGAGCTCGGGGTCGTTTGGAACGGCAGCGGGCTCATTCGATGCTTCGAAAGAAGCTGGGACGCTGTTTGTCGGCGACGGCGTGTCGCCCGCACCTGCTTCTTTGTCCGCGCTCTCTTCTTGTATGGTTGCATTGATGGGTTCGTCGTTTGAGGGGAGCGTCTTGGCGTCAAGCGCGGAGGGGAGAATTCCGATGGCTCCTGATCCGTTCCACTCCATTTCGAGAAGCGCCGGGTCGGCAAGAATGCGTTGCCTGCTTTGCGCGTGGGCATCGATTTCAATAGGGCCTGCCTCTATCCCTCGTGTAAGGCTGAGTGATCCGGCTGGCTTCTCGAAATGAGCGTCTGTGTCTTTGGTGCTGACGGCGTAGAACAGCAGGGACGCTTCTCCCGCCGCGATGGCATCGGTACCGGCTTTGGTCAGCCGCAACGATGCCGTGAATGAGAGGGTGGGCTGCGCATCATCTGCATTCGCGGCGGCGCAGCCCAGACATATACCGCCTCCTTTCTCAAAAAACGTACCGTCGAAGGCGACCTTCGCTCCGTTCGCCGAGTCATCGATCGAAGCGATGTCGATGCGCAGCTCTAAATTGCATGGATCGCCATCTGCATCGAGCACAACCGAGCGCCACGTGCAGACGGCGCACCCCGCCTGGGAGCCGTTTGCCTTGTTTGAACGATTGATATCCACGACTATCGAGCCGTCCGTATTACGACGAAGGCATCCCGAGGTCGAGATTGCGGCCTGTGCGATCGAAAAACGCTTGCACGCAATGGCGCTCGACGGATTTGGCGCGGAGCTTAGGGCTGCTGGTAAGGAGTCTGCCATGACGGGAGTCGCCCAAGCGGCGACAGGCGTTCCGGTTGCGAGCGCGCCGCAGAGTGCGACGACGGGCAAAAGGTTCTTCGATGCCATGGGGTCTCCTTACCTAATTTAGTGCGGCCTGTCCGTGTTTTGTTACTGGCTGCGTTTGATGTACAGACCAATGCCGGCGGTTCCCGCGCCTGCTGCTGTGGCGCCTGCTGCCAAGAGCCATCGTCTGTCGCCTGTCTGCGCCAACGGTTCCTCGCGGTCGCCGCGGTCGAGCTCCGAGAGGTCGACCGTCACTTGCGTGGCGGCCTGCGCCTGTTCTTGCTGGGCAAAGGCCATGGCTGGCCCAAACGCTAGGATGCTGACGGCGGCGGCCAGGGCGACGGCCTTATGCCGTGTGCGCACCGGGCTCGACCGTCCAGGTGATCGTTGCAACCTGATCGCCTTCGCCGGTTACGTGGAAGATGTCGCGCGTGACGCGGGCGACGTTTCCGCTTGTCTTGAGCTTAATTTTGTCTGTGCCGCCGGCAATGCCCTGGTAGCCCATGTCGAAGGCTGCATTCTTGGAAAGATCGAGGCCCGTCCCCTGCATTGCGGCGCTGGCGTTCTGGAGTGCGCCGTCGGGGCCGACCTTAAAGTCGATGGAGTTCTGCGCGGTTCCGGCCTTGGCGTCGGCAGCAATGGTCCAGGTGTTCATGGCGTCGATCTTCATGTTGGTGACATGGATGCCGTAGGCCGAATGATTGTCGATGGTGGTCGCGTCTTCTGAGGGGCCCTGAAGCGTGCCATCGGCCTTGGCGACGAAGGGAATAACCGTCGGAACTTTGAACTCAACGTTGTCGATCTCGGTCCTGACCATTACTTTCGTGGTTCCAACGCGCCCGGCCGCCATAGCTGGCGTCGGGGCAGCGCCCATTGCGAGCGCGAGCGCGAGCCCTGCGCCCACGACGAGCGCTCTGGCTCCGTTCATGTTCCTGGTGATGTCCATGGTCGTTCCTTTCTATTCGCCGCGGGCCGTCCCCGCGATGATTGGACGAATGCTGGTGAATTGCATGCGGTGCCGCGTCGGCCGGAAAAGCTAGTTCTCGGCTTGCTCAACCCGTACCTTGACACGTGTCGGATTGCCGTGGCTGTCGAGGGTCTTGGCATCGAGTGCCTGGATCTCGATGTACGCCTCGCCTTCTTTGATGTCGCCGGCGGGGCACGTCTCGATTGTCTTGCCGGTCTCGACCACACCGGATTCGTACATGGTCTCGTCGTTTTGGATGACGCGGAATCGCTGGGGAAATTTATTGTCTTGGACGTTTTGCACGTTGACGCGCAGCTTGCCGTCCTCCTGCAGCTGGGCGACCGGCGCGACCGAAATCGTCATCATGTTGTCGCGGACGATAGCGTCGAGCTCATCTTGGATTTCCTGACGCGTTTTGCCCTCGGCCGTCGTAACCGAAGCGCCCGCCTCGGGTACGGGCTGCGACTGCCAAGCGTATAGTCCTACGGCGACAAGGGCACAGACGATGGCCAGGCAGGCAACGATGAGCTTCCTGCGATGCCCCAGGCCTGCAAAGTGGGGTGGCTTCTTCGCGCTCATGCGGCATCCTTGGCGGTATAGATGCGCGCAAAGGTGGACGGGTCCGCTCCAAAGAGCATGTGAAGCATCAGGCGGCGCGAGTAGACGAGCTCTTCGAAGTCGGGAGGGAGCTCGATGTCGTGGGTATGCGCGATGTGGTGGGCGAGCGCCGAGAACGACTCGGGGTCGCAGATCACATCGGTGGTAACGTGGTAGACCGCCGTATCGGGGAATGCCTCTTCGTCGAAAGGCAGGAGATGGGGATCGTCGTCGACTTCGATGGCGATGCCGTACTGGGGCCAGTAATATGCCATGGGAACCTCCCTGCTTCTGGGCCAAAACTTCTATCGGTTTTGGCTGTCGACGCCGACCGTATCAGCCGCTACTTGACCAATTTCTGACCAAATGCTTGACGGATTGGCGTCTCCGCAGGTAAAAGGCGGCAAAAAATACTCCAACTTTTTTCGAGCGACATTTACGCGATCGGCGACGGCGGGGCCATATGTGTCAAAAGCATCGTCTGCCGAGGAAATCTAGCCACTCGCCGAATTGCACGAACGTAAAAATCGCCAATTATGGAGACGGTCTCGAACACGTCGACGAAACGATGCGGTAACATCTCCCTGCAAACACTGTAGTTAGCTAAAGGGGGAGTTCGCGTGTCTGCAAGCATCAAACCCTTCACCGACGAGTTCGAAGAGTATGGTCGCGATGAGTCTCGCGCATCGGGCGAAGCATCGAGCATCTCGTTTCCGGCAACGGAAAACGAGGTCCGTGCCATTTTGGAAAAGCTCCATGCCGAGCGTGTCCCGGTAACGGTTCAGGGCGCCCGAACCGGCCTTGCCGCTGGTGCCGTGCCCCACGGCGGGCATATCCTCAATACTTCCCGTATGAATCGCTACTTGGGCCTTCGCCGCGATGAACAAGGCCAATTTCTGCTGCGCGTGGAGCCGGGCGTTGTGCTCTCGGAGCTGCGCAAGCAGCTGAGCAAGAAGGTGCTGCCGGCCGCTGGCTGGGACCAGGCATCGCTTGAGGCCTACGAGGAGTTCCAAGAGGCCCCCGAGCAGTTCTTTCCCACCGATCCCACCGAGACGTCTGCCTGTCTGGGCGGCATGGCGGCATGTAACGCCTCTGGTGCCCGCAGCTACGCCTACGGTCCCATGCGCCCACATATCACGGGACTCCACGTCGCGCTGGCTGATGGCGATTTGCTTGAGCTTCAGCGCGGCGAGGCTTTTGCCCAGGGCCGCCACCTGTCGCTCGTGACGGCAGCGGGCCGCGCACTCGAGCTCGACCTTCCCGACTACACCATGCCCAAGACCAAAAATGCCTCAGGCTATTTCGTTGCGGACGAAATGGACGCCATCGACCTCTTTATCGGTGCTTGCGGCACGCTTGGCGTTATCACCGAGCTCGAGATTGCCCTGCAGGCGGCGCCTGCGGTCGTTTGGGGTGTGAGCTGCTTTTTCGATAGCGAAGACAAGGCCGTGTCCTTTACCGATTCCGTGCGCCCCGTCCTGTCCCACGCGGCTGCCATCGAATATTTCGATGCGGGCGCCCTGGATATTCTACGTCGCCAGCGCGAGCAGTCGACGGCGTTTGCCTCGCTGCCGGCGCTCGACAAAGACGCCAAGGTCTGTGTCTACGTGGAGCTCGACTGCGACGACGAAGTTCAGGCGACTGAGGAGCTGTATCACTTGGGGTGGGTACTGGAGCTTGCGGGCGGCAGTGACGATGCGACATGGGTCGCGCGCACCGAGGTCGATCGCGAGTGTCAGCGATTCTTCCGCCATGCAGTGCCCGAGAGCGTCAACATGCTTATCGACGAGCGTCGCCGCACGGATCCCACCATCACCAAACTGGGTTCGGACATGTCGGTGCCCAATGCACGCCTTGCCGATGTCGTGGCCCTCTATCGCCGCACACTGGCCGAAAGCGGGCTTGAATCTGCTGCCTGGGGGCACATCGGTAGCAACCATCTGCATGTGAACATCCTGCCGCGCGATGCGCAGGACTACCGTCGCGGTGGCGAGCTGTTTGCCCAGTGGGCTGCGGAGGTAACGGCTATGGGCGGTGCCGTTTCTGCCGAGCACGGCGTCGGCAAGATCAAGGCGGGCTTCTTGGAGACGATGTACGGTCACGAGGCCATGGTCGAGTCGGCGCGGCTTAAACTCCAGCTCGATCCCGACGGGCAGCTGGGTCGCGGCAACCTGTTTTCGGAGAAGCTCTTGGATGAGCTCGTCCAGAAAGGGGGCGCGTGAAGATGAGCGATTTCCATATGGTGGTGTGCGTCAAGGCGGTGCCGGGCAGCACCGAGGTCAAGATGGACCCCAAGACCAATACCATCGTGCGCGATGGCAAGCAGGCGGTCATTAATCCCTTTGATGCGAGCGCTTTGGAATGCGCGCTGGCGCTGAAAGACGACTTTATCGGCTTTGGCATGGACGTGCGCGTGACGGTGGTGTCGATGGGCATCCCCGCGACCGAGTCGCTGCTGCGCGACTGCATCGCTCGAGGTGCCGACGACGCGCTGCTGTTGACCGATCGCGCCTTTGCAGGTGCCGATACCCTGGCAACCACCTATGCCCTCAAGTGCGGCATCGAGGCGCTCGACGAGGACTTCGACCTGCTCATCTGCGGCAAGATGGCGGTGGACGGCGATACGGCGCAAATCGGCCCCGAGCTGGCCGGTGCTTTTGAGATTCCCTGTGTGACCGACGTGAGCTGCGTGCAGAGCGCGGGCTTTACGACCTGTGGTTCACTGGCGCTTGTTCACGGCTGCGATGCCGGCGAGGAGACGGTCTATCTTGAGATGCCGTGTGCGATGACGACCGCCAAGGAGATCGGCCAGCTGCGTATGCCGAGCATTGCCGGTATTCGCGCGGCGGAGGAGGCGGACGTGTGCGTGGTCAGTGCCGCCGACGTGAACGCCGATCCCTCGCGTTGCGGCCTTGCCGGATCACCGACACAGGTCGTGCGATCGTTTGTGCCCGACCGCGACCAAACGTGCGAGGACGTTGACGGAACGGCGTCCGAGCAGGCGGCAAAACTTGCCAAGATTATCGAGGAGATGGCATAGATGAGCGGACTGATTATCGATAGCGAAGCCTGTATCGGCTGCGGTCGCTGCGTTCGCGCCTGCGCCTCGGGCGGCATTGCGGTGGAGGGCGAGCGTCCCAATCGCTGCGCCCACGTGACCGAAGGCTGCATCTTGTGCGGCGGGTGCGTCGATGCCTGTCCCGTCAACGCTATCTCGATCGAGCGAGACGAAGCTGCCGGCGCGGCAGACCTTGATGCATATCGAGACATTTGGGTATTCGCGCAGACCGACGAGCACGATACGGTGAATCCCGTTGCCTATGAGCTCATGGGCAAGGGCCGCGAGCTTGCCGATGCTCGTGGCTGCCGTCTGGTGGCGCTGGTCGGTATGGGTCCCGAGGGTTCTCTCGGTGACCTGGAGCATCTGGTTTGCGCGGGCGCCGACGAAGTCCTGGCCTGTCGCGACGAGCGCCTGCGCCAAAACGATGCGGAGGTCTACGCCCGCTTGATCTGCGATTTGGTAGCCGAACGCAAACCCGAGGCCATCTTATACGGCGCGACCGCTTTTGGCCGCGAACTGGCACCCGGCGTTGCTGTGCGTTTGCAGACGGGCCTTACGGCTGACTGCACCGTACTTTCGATGGATACGGAGACGGGACTGCTGCAACAGACGCGTCCGGCGTTTGGCGGCAACCTGATGGCCACTATCGTCTGCCCCAATCATCGTCCCCAGATGGCAACGGTTCGTCCCGGCATCTTTAAGGCGCCCGACTTTGACTACGGCCGCTCCGGCACGATCACCCAGATATCGCTTGCGGATGATGCTAAGGCTCGTGTCGAGATCTCGATTCCCGCCGAGGAGTGGGGGCAGCAGGCCTCGATCGCCGATGCCGAGCGCTTGGTCGTGGTGGGCCGCGGCATTGGCTCCAAGAAGAATCTGCCCCTGATGCGAAGGCTCGCCGAGGCTCTGGGAGCCGAGCTTGGCTGCACGCGACCTGTCGTGGAGGCCGGCTGGTTGGAGTATCGCCATCAGATTGGCCAGACCGGCGTATCGGTTTCGCCCAAGCTTCTCGTGAGTATCGGTGTTTCGGGCGCCATCCAGCATCTTGCCGGCATCGGTGGGGCGGAGTGCATTATCGCCATCAACGAGGACCCGGATGCCCCCATTTTCGGCGCTGCCCAGTACAAGGTTGTTGGGGACGCCGTCGAGGTCGTCGAGGAGCTGCTGGCCCAGCTTGAGCGCTAGGCGCGCGCCAGCCAGTCGCGCATCTCGTCCTTTAGGCGGCTCCAGGTTGCCTGCGTGGCGGGGTCGGTAAAGGGCCGCGTAATGCCAAAGGGCGCGTCGAGCAGGCGGTGGATATCGCCCTGTTCGCGCGCCAGCGCGCGGCTTGCTGGATAGACGAGCTCAAACATAAAGCAGATGAGTCCCACCAAGAAGTCGGCGGGCTCATTGCGCTCATCGCGTGCGACGCAGCGGTGCTCGTCAAAGGCGGCAAGTGCCGGCGACGAGAAACGGCTGCCGAGAAACGTCTTCTCGTCCACCTTGAGGATGGTGTCGACGGTGCTGTCGGCGATGGTGCGCATAATGTCGATCTTGTCACCATCGCGCACGATATCGCAGAAGCTTCGCGTGCGCACGTCGAGCTGCGCGGGTAGACGGAAATCGCTGTGATAGGCAATGCTCGCTCGGATGAGCTCATCTTCTGCCGGGTCATCGATAAAGTCGCGGATGCTCGTTACGGCGGGTGCATCGGCGGGATTCTCGCCAAAGAGGACCTCGATGCCCAGCGCCGCATGGCTCATGCTCTCGGCGTCCTTAAAGGTGTCCCAGCGTCGCAGCTGCTCGAAGCGGCCCATATCGTGTAGCAGGCCGCAAAGCCATGCCAGGTCAATATCTTCTGACGACCAGCCCTGCTCGCGCGCTACGGCATCGCATGCCTCGGCCACGTGGTACGTATGCTCGATTTTGAGCGCGATGCGTGGGTTGGTGGCGTCGTAGGCATCGGTGTAGCTTTTGAAGGCCGCGCGCGCCCGGTCTCGATCGATAGCTGTCATAATGACTTCCTAAAAAGTTGTGTCTTTCGATCCGGTGGCAATTGTAGGTGAACTCGGTTGCTGTCGGATGATGATTCTGCCGTGTCGCTACATGCGGTTCGGAGACCTTGTCAGGATGAGAAGCGTATGGTGCTCAAAATCGTTAGAACCGTCTGGCCAGTGATGCTTACCTATGTTGCAATAGGCGCGCCGTGCGGAATGATCATGGGGCAGACGGGAATGGAGCCCTGGATGGTCTTTGCCCTGAGCAGCACGTTTGTGACGGGCAGCGGCCAGTTTATGATCTGCAATCTTTGGCTGGCGGGTGTACCGGCGCCTTCGATTATCGCGAGCGTTGCCGCCATCTCCTCGCGTTTTGCGCTTTACTCGGCATCGATCGCGCCGCATCTGACGGGTGCCTCGAAGCGTCAGACGCTGGCTGTTGCCGCGACACTTACCGAGGAGGCATATGGCATCTCGCTTGCCAAGTTGGTTGAAGGGGAGGATTGGGGCCCGCGCGAGTCCTTTGTGCTCAACGTGATCCTCATCGCAACATGGGGCGTTTCGTGTACGATGGGCGCCATCGTCGGCGCCGTTGTCGATGTTCCCACCGCCATTGCAGCTTTTGTCTGCACCTCGCTCTTTATCTGCCTGCTCTTTTCGCAGCGGCTGTCGCGCGGCAACGTTGTCGCGGCGGTTTCGGGCGCGGTGTCCGTCGCCGTATGCAAGTTCTTGGGGTGGACGAATATCGCCGTGCCTGCAAGCGTGCTCGTCGGCGTTGCCGCGGCGCTTGTGTGCGATGCTCTCGCCGAAGGAAGGGATGCTCGCGATGCCCGTTAATGAGTTTTTGGTCCTGTGGCTGTCGTCGTGGGCGGCCATCGCATTTTTCCGCATTGCCCCAGTGTTTGCCTTGCGCGGGAGAACGCTGTCGCCCCGCGTTACCGAGGCCTTGGGTTATATTCCGCCCGCTGCCTTTGCGGCACTGGTCGCTAACGATTTGATAAGCCCTGGCGCTTTCGACGCCGGCTTGTGGCAGGGCTTGATTCCCTGGATTGCGGCTGCCGGTGTCGTGGCGGTGGCAATCAAGACAAAATCGATGCTGTGGTGCTGCGTCTCGGGCATCGTACTCTATATTGTCTTGAGCCTTATATAGGGCTGGCGTCGCGGGCGCCGAATCTCGTTCCATCCCAACTTGTAGAATTTTTCACCGAGCTGGTCTATTTCTTCTGGTACCATGGTCAAACTTTACTGTAGCAAAGCGTGACGTGGGCTTTTGTACCCCGTCAGCGGAAATGGGGGTTTCATGGCACAGGAAGCAACCGCCAACGAGCAAAAGAAATTCAAGGTCCCGCGCATCCCGGGCGACATCATGATCTATCCCATGATCGTCGGTCTTTTGCTAAACACCTTCTGCCCGCAGGTTTTTGAGATCGGCGGCTTCTTTACGGCTGCCTGCCGCGGTGGCTCCAATACCATCGTCGCCGCGATCCTGCTGTTTGTGGGCGCCGGCATCAGCTTTAAGTCCACGCCGGGCGCCATCAAGACCGGTATCGTCGTGCTGATCCCCAAGCTGGTCGTCGCAGCGGCTCTCGGCCTGGGCGTGGCATATTTCTTTAACGACAACTTCCTGGGTCTGAGCTCTGTGTCTATCATCGGCGGCATCACGTTTTGCAACATGGCGCTCTATACGGGCATCATGGGCGAGTTCGGCGATGAGTCCGAGCAGGGCGCCGTCGGTATCCTGTTCTTTACGGCCGGCCCCGCCGTCACGATGATCATCCTCGGTGTCTCGGGTCTCGCCAACATCCCCGTCGGCACTATCATCGGATCCATCCTGCCGCTTGTTATCGGCATGGTCCTGGGCAACTTGTTCCCGTTTATCAAGAACCTGCTGGTCCCCGGCGCCAATCCCGCGATCGCTGTCATCGGTTTTCAGCTCGGTGCGTCCATGAGCCTTTCGAGCTTCATCACCGGCGGCATTTCGGGCATCCTGCTGGGCCTCATCACGCTCTTTATCGTCGGTCCCATTACCTTTGCCTTCGAGCACCTGTGTGGCGGCAACGGCAAGGCGGCCGTTGCCTGCTCCACCATTGCCGGCACGGCCATGACCACGCCGGTCGCCCTCGCCGAGGTCGCTCCGCGCTATGCCGAGCTTGCGCCCACCGCGTATGCGCAGATCGCCACTGCCGTCATCATCACGGCAATCATGGCCCCGATTCTGACTGGCTGGGTCGATAAGAAGTTCTGCCACGGCAAAGAGGATCTGTCGGTCGAAGGCGTCGAGGCTATTGAGGAGGCCGTCGCGACCGACATCGACGGCGAGTAACGGCCGTTACCGATAATTGATTCCGGCGTGCAGTTCGCGCCGTCCGAGCGCCCGAACGGAAACTGTTTTGCAGTGATGTTCGGGCGCTTTGCTATTATTCCCCTTACCCCTGCAGAGAAAGGGGCGTTTGGCGCCTGGGCGCGACTCGGGCGATTCTGGCCACTTGGATATAGAGGGAATGGCACCTGGTGATTAAGGCACTCAAGATCGAGATATTCCTGCTGTGCATGATTATTCTTATCGGACTTGCCGTACGAAGTCGTCGCTCCCTGTTCTCGAGCACCCAGCAGCTTTTGTTTAGCATGCTGGGCTACACGTCTGCTGCCTACATTTTCTTCGATATGATCTGGACGCTCTCGGACGGCGTGAGCACTCCTGTAGGCATTACGGCCAACTGGATTTCCAACGCGGTTTCGTTTTCGCTGTTCGCCATCGCGTGCCTCATTTGGTTTTTCTATTCCGAGACGATGCAGGGCTCACGGCTTCTGACCACGCCCTATAGGGTGATACTTTTAACGTTGCCAACCGCTTTGGTGGTCGTGTTGGCATTTACCAGCTACTGGACGCACACTATGTTCTATATCGATACGCAGGGCGTATATCGTCGCGGAGCGCTTTATATGATTCAGCCTATCGTTAGCTACTGCTACGTCATATATACGTCCTTGCATGCCTTTATTCAGGCTCGAAAAGTCGAAAGCTTGCAAAAGAAGGCCATTTATCGCACCCTCGCCTTTTTTGCGGTTCCCGCTCTGGTGGGCGGTACCTTCCAGGTTTTGTTTTCGGTACCGGGCCTTTGTGTCGGTATAACGCTGAGCATCCTGCTGCTCTACATCATCTGCCAGGAGCAGCTGATCTCGACCGACCCGTTGACTGGCCTTAACAATCGCAACCGTTTTGAGACCTATATGCTGTCGCTGTTCTCGGGTACTGACCAGGCCGAGGGTGTGTATCTGCTGATGATGGATGCTGACGGTTTTAAGCAGATTAACGATCGCTATGGACATGTGGAGGGTGACCATGCTCTTCAGGTAATATCCGCTGCGCTCAAAGAGGTCTGCTCGGCGTCTGGTGGCTTTATCGCGCGTTATGGTGGCGATGAGTTCGTGGTGCTCCAAAAGGCAGCGGCGGAACAGGATATCATGCATCTGTGCGCGACAATCAACGACGAGCTCGCGCATGCCGAGGTGCCGTATGCATTGCGGATGTCCATCGGTTGCGCGCGGGTCGGCGATAGCGTTGATACCTGGCAAGACTTACTTCGCGCTGCCGATGCAGAGCTCTATCGCGTCAAGGCCGAGAAAAAGAAAGCCGGCGTACAAATACGCTAGAAAAGGGGCGCACGACCGTGTTTGGTCGTGCGCCCCTTTTGCGTTTGTGGGGGGCCGCCGGCCATAATGCCCAGGCGCGGTGCGGCAAGACGGGCGTCTGCCGCCGCGACTCGGTACGAAATCAACGAGAACCAGTGTGCTCCATTAAGCTAAAGTATGCGAATGCCCTCCCTAAAAAGGTGAGCTCGCTAGGCTTTTTTGGGCCTGTTGACGATGATGATGCCGCCGCAGACCAACAGCAGGGCAACGATGACGGTAACGGGGCTCGTGCCCGCGCCTTCGCCGAGCAGTAGCGCGCTCAGTAGCACACCAAAGACGGGGTTCATAAACCCAAAGACCGAGACGCGGCTGACGGGGTTGACGGCAAGCAGGCGCGACCACAGCGAGTAGGCGACCGCGGAGATAAGCGCCATGTAGATGATGAGCACGATGGCGGGGACAATCGCCGTGGGGGAGAGCGCGCCACCCATCAAAAAGCCGATGGCGGTGAGGACCAGGCCGCCGACTAAAAACTGCCAGCCGGCAAGCAAAACACCGTCGTGCTTGCGCGAGAAGATGCCGATCAGGCAGGTCGAAAGAGCACCCGCGACAGTGGAGGCTAGGATAAAGCCCTCGCCATCGAGCCTGAAGCCAAAGGTGCCATCTGCGCCCGAAAGGTTGACGAGCGCGACGCCGGCAAAGCCCAGCGCACAGCCAAGCACCTTGGCCGTATTGAGCTTCTCGGTGTGAAATGCCAGGGCGGCAAAGAGGATTGCGAGGAAGTTGGCGCTGGCCTCGATGATGGAGCTCGACATGGCGCTGGCGCGCGAGAGGCCCAGATAGAAAAAGAAGTACTGCCCGATAGTCTGGAAGAGCGACAAGACAAAGATGGGCTTGATGTCGCGCGCTTGCGGTATGAGGGGGCGGCGTTGGGCCGCGCTCATCCCAACGATAACCAGGGCGCCGGCAAGCGTAAAGCGTAAACCTGCAAAGAGCAGCTGCGAAGCGCTGTCGTGCGCCGGGATACCAAAGAGTGCGTAGCCGATCTTGATGCAGGGAAAGGCCGATCCCCAGAGTGCACAGCAAACAAGACAGCCCAGGATGAGTCCGGGCAGGGTGGCGAGATACGGCTTGCGGCTTTCCATGATGTCCTTCCTACATGCGCGAAGCAAAAAAGAACCCGCCACCGGATGTGTCGGTGGCGGGTGTTGTTACCCGAAGGGATTGTACCCGATGGGAAAGGTTTAAGCGAAGTAGGCCACGCCGCTCTCAAAGATCGGCATGAACTTATCGCCGGGGACATGCTCGGGCACGTTGCGGTACAGGTTGTCGCCGCGACGCTCGGCATGGCCCATCTTGCCCAGGACGCGGCCGTCGGGGCTCGTGATGCCCTCGATGGCGAGTGCGGAGCCGTTGGGGTTGACGGAGAGATCCATGCTGGGCTTGCCGTCCTCGCCCACGTACTGCGTGGCGACCTGGCCGTTGGCGATCAGCTGGGCGAGCACATCGTCATTGGCGACAAAGCGGCCCTCGCCGTGGCTGATGGCGACGGTGTAGGGGTCGTCCAGGCTGCACTGCGACAGCCACGGGGACAAGTTGGACGAGATGCGGGTGCGCACCAGACGGCTCTGGTGGCGACCGATGGTGTTGAACGTCAACGTGGGCGCATCGGGCGTGGCGTCGACGATGTCGCCGTAGGGCACCAGGCCGAGCTTGATCAGGGCCTGGAAGCCGTTGCAGATGCCCAGCATCAGGCCATCGCGGGCCTTGAGCAGGTCGCGGACTGCCTCGGTGACCTCGGGAGCGCGGAAGAACGCCGTGATGAACTTGGCGGAGCCGTCGGGCTCGTCGCCGCCCGAGAAGCCGCCGGGGATCATGACGATCTGGCTTGCGCGGATGCGGCGGGCAAGCTCGTGGGTGCTCTCGGCGACGGCCTCGGGCGTGAGGTTGTTGATCACGAAGGTGTCGGCCTCGGCGCCGGCGGCACGGAAGGCGCGGGCGCTATCGTACTCGCAGTTGTTTCCGGGGAACACGGGGATAACCACGCGCGGGCGGGCGATCTTGGCGCCGCCGTACACGTGGATGTCCTTGGCGCGGAAGTCGATGGTCTCGACCTCGGGGGTCTCGCCGGCGCTGCGGTAGGCGAAGACGCCCTCGATGCCGCTCTCCCAGGCCTCCTGGAGCTTGGAGAGCTCGATGACCTCGGAGCCGGTGTCGATGACATAGCCCTCAACGGTGGTGCCCAGAGGCTCGACGACAACGCCGTCGGCGACCTCGGGCAGCTCGGCATCCTCGGCGAGCTCGACGATAAAGCTGCCGTAGAGCGGGGTGAAGAGGCTCTCCACGTCTACATCCTCGGCAAGCTCGATACCGATCTGGTTACCGACGCACATCTTAAAGAGGCTCTCGGCGCCGCAGCCGTAGCCGGGCGTGGAGATGGCCAGGGCGTTGCCGGTAGCAGTGAGCGCCTCGACGGCGTCAAACGCGGCGAGCAGCTGCTGAGCATCGGGGCGGTAGTCCTCGCCATAGATGGCGGGGGCGATGCGGACGACGCGGTGCGTGAGGCCCTTGAACTCGGGCGAGACGGCGCGGGCGGCCTTGCCCACGGCGACGGCGAAGCTGATCAGGGTCGGCGGAACGTTTAGCTCGCCGGCTTCGTCCTCAAACGAGCCGCTCATGGAATCCTTGCCACCGATGGCGCCGGCACCCAGGTCGACCTGGGCCATAAGGGCACCCAGGACGGCGGCCATGGGCTTGCCCCAGCGCTCTGCCTCGGTGCGCAGGCGCTCGAAGTACTCCTGGAAGGAGAGGTAGGCGCGCTTGTGCTCAAAGCCGGCGGCAACGAGCTTGGCGATGGACTCGACCACGGACAGGTAGGCGCCCGCAAACTGGTCGGCCTCCATCAGATAGGGGTTGAAGCCCCATGCCATGGCACTCGCCGTGGTGGTCTCGCCGTCCACGGGGAACTTGGCGACCATGGCCGAGCTGGGGGTGAGCTGCGTCTTGCCGCCAAAGGGCATGAGCACGGTCGCGGCGCCGATGGTGGAGTCGAAGCGCTCGGAAAGGCCCTTGTTGGAAGCGACGTTGAGGTCGGTGACAAGCGAGGTCATGCGCTCGGCGAGCGTGGTGCCGGCCCAGCTTGGCTGCCACACGCTACGGGCGCAAACGTGGGCGACCTGGTGCTTGGGTGCGCCGTTGGAGTTGAGGAACTCGCGGGACAGGTCGACGATGGCGACGCCGTTCCAGGCCATGCGCATGCGCGGCTCGGCGGTAACCTCGGCGATAACGGTCGCCTCGAGGTTCTCCTCAGCGGCGTAGCCCATGAACTCCTCGACGTCACCGTCGGCGACGGCACAGGCCATGCGCTCCTGGGACTCAGAGATAGCGAGCTCGGTGCCGTCCAGGCCGTCGTACTTCTTGGTCACGGTATCAAGGTCGACATACAGGCCGTCGGCAAGCTCGCCCACGGCGACCGAGACGCCGCCGGCGCCAAAGTCGTTGCAGCGCTTGATCAGACGGCAGGCGTCGCCGCGGCGGAACAGGCGCTGCAGCTTGCGCTCGACAGGGGCGTTGCCCTTCTGGACCTCAGCACCCGAGGTCTCGATGGACTCGGTGTTCTGGGTCTTGGAGGAGCCGGTGGCGCCACCGATGCCATCGCGGCCGGTGCGGCCGCCCAGCAGGATGATCTTGTCGGTGGGGGCAGGGCACTCGCGACGAACGTGGTTTGCCGGGGTAGCGCCCACGACGGCGCCAACCTCCATGCGCTTGGCCACGTAACCGGGGTGATAGAGTTCGTTGACCTGACCGGTGGCAAGGCCGATCTGGTTGCCGTAGCTGGAGTAGCCGGCGGCGGCAGTGGTCACGAGCTTGCGCTGCGGCAGCTTGCCCTCGAGCGTCTCGGAAACCGGGACGGTGGGGTCGCCGGCGCCGGTGACGCGCATGGCCTGGTACACATAGCTGCGGCCCGAGAGCGGGTCGCGGATGGCGCCGCCCACGCAGGTGGCGGCACCGCCGAAGGGCTCGATCTCGGTCGGGTGGTTGTGGGTCTCGTTCTTAAAGAGGAACAGCCAGTCCTGGTCCTCGCCATCGACATCGACCTTCACCTTGACGGTGCAGGCGTTGATCTCCTCGGACTCGTCGACATCGGTCATGACGCCGGTCTTCTTAAGGTACTTGGCGCCGATGGTGCCCATGTCCATGAGGCAGACGGGCTTGGCGTCGCGGCCGAGTTCGTGGCGCATCTCCATGTAGCGGTCGAAGGCTTGCTGCACCACGGCGTCGTCGATCGTCACGTCGTCCAGGACGGTGCCGAAGGTGGTGTGGCGGCAGTGGTCGGACCAGTAGGTGTCGATCACGCGGATCTCGGTGATGGTGGGGTCGCGGTCCTCATCGCGGAAGTACTGCTGGCAGAAGGCGATGTCCGCCTCGTCCATGGCAAGGCCGCGATCGGCGATAAAGGCGGCAAGGCCGGCCTCGTCGAGCTCGCGGAAGCCGTCGAGCACCTCGACGGGCTGGGGCTCGGGGGTCTCCATGTACAGCGTCTCGGGCAGGTCGAGCGAGGCGATGCGCGCCTCGACGGGGTTCACCACGTAGTGCTTGATGGCATCGATGGCGGCCTCGTCCAGAGCGCCCGAGATCATATAGACCTTGGCGGAGCGCACGGCGGGGCGCTCGCCCTGGCTGATGAGCTGCACACACTCGCTGGCGGAGTCGGCGCGCTGGTCAAACTGGCCAGGCAGGAATTCGACGGCAAAGACGGCGCCATCGCTTGCGGGGAGCTCGTCGTAGGTCACATCGACCTGGGGCTCGCTAAAGACGGTCGGCACGCAGGAGCGGAAAAGCTCCTCGTCGATGCCCTCGACGTCGTAGCGGTTGATGATCCTCAGGGCCTCGATGCCCTTGATGCCGAGAATTTCGGTCAGCTCGCCCTTGAGCTGCTGAGCCTCGACGTCGAACCCGGGTTTCTTCTCCACGTAGATACGAGAGACCATTGGTTCCTGCCTTCCTGATCGGTTGGGCGTACGGTACGGTATGCGGCAGCGGTCGGTTTGCGGGGTCTGCCCTGCGGTCGCCTTGAGCCACATGTTTGTAAACCTCACTATGATACGACAGCTCGCGGCGCGGTGAGGACGGCGAGGGTGCTACAGTGAAGCGCAAACAAGAGAAAGGCATCACATGGCATTCGTTTCGCTCGCCATCATCGCACTCGTGGCCTTTGCAAGCCCCTTTATCGCCTCGGCGATTCCTGGAAAACCCGTTCCCGAGACGGTCTTTTTGCTCGTGCTCGGCGCGGTGCTGGGACCCCATATGCTCGGCGTCATCCATGTAGATGCCGAGGTCTCGCTTGTGTCCGAGCTCGGTCTGGCCTTTTTGTTCCTGCTTGCCGGCTTTGAGATCGATCCCAAGAGCATCACGGGTGTCGAGGGGCGCTACGGCTTGGCAACGTGGGTCGTCACGTTTGGTATCGCCTGGCTTGCCGTGCGCTTTACCCCGTGGTTCTCGGTCAGCCATTTCGACGGTATCGCCGTGACGCTTGCCCTCACTTCTACGGCGCTCGGCACGCTCGTGCCCATCATGCGTGAGCGTTCACTTGTCGGAACGCGCGTGGGCGACTCGATTCTCGCGTATGGCACCTGGGGCGAGCTCGGCCCCGTGCTTGCCATGTCGGTGCTGCTGTCTGCCCGTACCGGCATCCAAACGCTCGTGATTCTTGGCCTGTTTGCGGTGGTCTGCGTGTTGCTTGCCGTGGTCCCAAGCCGCTCCAAGCGCGTCGGCAGCCGCTTCTTTGCGTTTGTCGAGGAACGCGCCGATACCACGTCGCAGACCTTCGTGCGCCTGACGGTGCTCATCCTGGTCACACTCGTGGCTTTCTCGGCCGTCTTTGATCTCGACATTGTGTTGGGTTCTTTTGCCGCCGGCTTTGTCTTGCGCTACATCATCCCCGAGGGCAACCATACGCTCGAGACCAAGCTCGACGGCCTGGCCTACGGCTTTTTGATTCCGGTGTTCTTTACCGTATCGGGCGCAAAGATCGACCTGACGGCCGTGGCGTCGCGCCCGGGTCTGCTCGTGGGCTTTATCGTGGCGTTGCTGATTATTCGTGCCGTGCCCATTCTTATTTCTATGAGCATTTGCCCTGCGACGCGCGATGTGTCGGCGTATGGTCGCATTACCGTGGCCCTGTACTGCACCACGGCCCTGCCGATCATCGTTGCCGTGACGAGCGTTGCCGTCAACGCGGGCGCGCTGTCACAAGATATTGCGTCGGTCATGGTTGCCGCCGGTGCCATTACGGTGTTCTTGATGCCATTGCTCGCGCAGCTCTTTTACCGCGTGGTCGACGCCGCGCCGGTCGCCGCCGTGGCAGAGGTTGCCGAGCATCCATCCGATGCGTTCGACATCCTGCGTGCCCATCACGATTTGGCGAGCCTGCTCGCACGCGAGCACGAGCTGCTGACCTCGCATGGTCACGGTCGCGTATTCGAGGGCCTGCCTACGCTCGATACGATTGCCGAGCGTCTTTCCGCCGAGGCAGCGAGCGGCCACATCGATGCTCGCATCGTGGACGCGGCGCACCTGCTTGCCGATAAGACCTATGGAGACGAGGTCGACCCGTGCAAGCTGACTCCGCGTGAGCGCCGCCGCCTGGAGCGCGCCAAGCTCGCCGTGCGCGAATACCGCCGCCGCATGCTGGAACTCTATGCAAGAGAAGAAGCCCAGGACGACGACGGCAGGTAGCGAGGCGGTCCTTCGGAGAGACCAGGGACGGATGAAGCCCCTGGCGGAAAGTACATCCCGGTTTGAAGGCTCGGAATGGGACGCGTTTTCCGGAACAAGGCCCTTTGGAAAGTGCACCCCATTCTGAGCCGAAAATCTGGGATGCAGTCTCCTTTTCGAACAGAAGAAGGCGCGCTGCCTGCTATTGATGCA